>NZ_LN831024.1:0-312058 GCF_001457615.1 Pseudomonas aeruginosa
GTGTCCGTGGAACTTTGGCAGCAGTGCGTGGATCTTCTCCGCGATGAGCTGCCGTCCCAACAATTCAACACCTGGATCCGTCCCTTGCAGGTCGAAGCCGAAGGCGACGAATTGCGTGTGTATGCACCCAACCGTTTCGTCCTCGATTGGGTGAACGAGAAATACCTCGGTCGGCTTCTGGAACTGCTCGGTGAACGCGGCGAGGGTCAGTTGCCCGCGCTTTCCTTATTAATAGGCAGCAAGCGTAGCCGTACGCCGCGCGCCGCCATCGTCCCATCGCAGACCCACGTGGCTCCCCCGCCTCCGGTTGCTCCGCCGCCGGCGCCAGTGCAGCCGGTATCGGCCGCGCCCGTGGTAGTGCCACGTGAAGAGCTGCCGCCAGTGACGACGGCTCCCAGCGTGTCGAGCGATCCCTACGAGCCGGAAGAACCCAGCATCGATCCGCTGGCCGCCGCCATGCCGGCCGGAGCAGCGCCTGCGGTGCGCACCGAGCGCAACGTCCAGGTCGAAGGTGCGCTGAAGCACACCAGCTATCTCAACCGTACCTTCACCTTCGAGAACTTCGTCGAGGGCAAGTCCAACCAGTTGGCCCGCGCCGCCGCCTGGCAGGTGGCGGACAACCTCAAGCACGGCTACAACCCGCTGTTCCTCTACGGTGGCGTCGGTCTGGGCAAGACCCACCTGATGCATGCGGTGGGCAACCACCTGCTGAAGAAGAACCCGAACGCCAAGGTGGTCTACCTGCATTCGGAACGTTTCGTCGCGGACATGGTGAAGGCCTTGCAGCTCAACGCCATCAACGAATTCAAGCGCTTCTACCGCTCGGTGGACGCACTGTTGATCGACGACATCCAGTTCTTCGCCCGTAAGGAGCGCTCCCAGGAGGAGTTCTTCCACACCTTCAATGCCCTTCTCGAAGGCGGCCAGCAGGTGATCCTCACCAGCGACCGCTATCCGAAGGAAATCGAAGGCCTGGAAGAGCGGCTGAAATCCCGCTTCGGCTGGGGCCTGACGGTGGCCGTCGAGCCGCCGGAACTGGAAACCCGGGTGGCGATCCTGATGAAGAAGGCTGAGCAGGCGAAGATCGAGCTGCCGCACGATGCGGCCTTCTTCATCGCCCAGCGCATCCGTTCCAACGTGCGCGAACTGGAAGGTGCGCTGAAGCGGGTGATCGCCCACTCGCACTTCATGGGCCGGCCGATCACCATCGAGCTGATTCGCGAGTCGCTGAAGGACCTGTTGGCCCTTCAGGACAAGCTGGTCAGCATCGACAACATCCAGCGCACCGTCGCCGAGTACTACAAGATCAAGATATCCGATCTGTTGTCCAAGCGGCGTTCGCGCTCGGTGGCGCGCCCGCGCCAGGTGGCCATGGCGCTCTCCAAGGAGCTGACCAACCACAGCCTGCCGGAGATCGGCGTGGCCTTCGGCGGTCGGGATCACACCACGGTGTTGCACGCCTGTCGTAAGATCGCTCAACTTAGGGAATCCGACGCGGATATCCGCGAGGACTACAAGAACCTGCTGCGTACCCTGACAACCTGACGCAGCCCACGAGGCAAGGGACTAGACCATGCATTTCACCATTCAACGCGAAGCCCTGTTGAAACCGCTGCAACTGGTCGCCGGCGTCGTGGAACGCCGCCAGACATTGCCGGTTCTCTCCAACGTCCTGCTGGTGGTCGAAGGCCAGCAACTGTCGCTGACCGGCACCGACCTCGAAGTCGAGCTGGTTGGTCGCGTGGTACTGGAAGATGCCGCCGAACCCGGCGAGATCACCGTACCGGCGCGCAAGCTGATGGACATCTGCAAGAGCCTGCCGAACGACGTGCTGATCGACATCCGTGTCGAAGAGCAGAAACTTCTGGTGAAGGCCGGGCGTAGCCGCTTCACCCTGTCCACCCTGCCGGCCAACGATTTCCCCACCGTAGAGGAAGGTCCCGGCTCGCTGAACTTCAGCATTGCCCAGAGCAAGCTGCGTCGCCTGATCGACCGCACCAGCTTCGCCATGGCCCAGCAGGACGTGCGTTACTACCTCAACGGCATGCTGCTGGAAGTGAACGGCGGTACCCTGCGTTCCGTCGCCACCGACGGCCACCGACTGGCCATGTGCTCGCTGGATGCGCAGATCCCGTCGCAGGACCGCCACCAGGTGATCGTGCCGCGCAAAGGCATCCTCGAACTGGCTCGTCTGCTCACCGAGCAGGACGGCGAAGTCGGTATCGTCCTGGGCCAGCACCATATCCGTGCCACCACTGGCGAATTCACCTTCACTTCGAAGCTGGTGGACGGCAAGTTCCCGGACTACGAACGCGTACTGCCGCGCGGTGGCGACAAGCTGGTGGTCGGTGACCGCCAGCAACTGCGCGAAGCCTTCAGCCGTACCGCGATCCTCTCCAACGAGAAGTACCGCGGCATTCGCCTGCAGCTTTCCAACGGTTTGCTGAAAATCCAGGCGAACAACCCGGAGCAGGAAGAGGCCGAGGAAGAAGTGCAGGTCGAGTACAACGGCGGCAACCTGGAGATCGGCTTCAACGTCAGTTACCTGCTCGACGTGCTGGGTGTGATCGGTACCGAGCAGGTCCGCTTCATCCTTTCCGATTCCAACAGCAGCGCCCTGGTCCACGAGGCCGACAATGACGATTCTGCCTATGTCGTCATGCCGATGCGCCTCTAAACATACTGAATGTCCCTGACCCGCGTTTCGGTCACCGCGGTGCGCAACCTGCACCCGGTGACCCTCTCCCCCTCCCCCCGCATCAACATCCTCTACGGCGATAATGGCAGCGGCAAGACCAGCGTGCTCGAAGCCATCCACCTGCTGGGCCTGGCGCGTTCATTCCGCAGTGCGCGCTTGCAGCCGGTGATCCAGTACGAGGAAGCGGCCTGCACCGTATTCGGCCAGGTGATGTTGGCCAACGGCATCGCCAGCAACCTGGGGATTTCCCGTGAGCGCCAGGGCGAGTTCACCATTCGCATCGATGGGCAGAACGCCCGAAGTGCGGCTCAATTAGCGGAAACACTTCCACTGCAACTGATCAACCCGGACAGCTTTCGGTTGCTCGAGGGAGCGCCGAAGATCCGCCGACAGTTCCTCGATTGGGGAGTGTTCCACGTGGAACCTCGGTTTCTGCCCGTCTGGCAGCGCCTGCAGAAGGCGCTGCGCCAGCGGAACTCCTGGCTCCGGCATGGTAAACTGGACCCCGCGTCGCAAGCGGCCTGGGACCGGGAATTGAGCCTGGCCAGCGATGAGATCGATGCCTACCGCAGAAGCTATATCCAGGCGTTGAAACCGGTATTCGAGGAAACCCTCGCCGAATTGGTTTCACTGGATGACCTGACCCTTAGCTACTACCGAGGCTGGGACAAGGACCGGGACCTCCTGGAGGTTCTGGCTTCCAGCCTGTTGCGCGACCAGCAGATGGGCCACACCCAGGCGGGACCGCAGCGTGCGGATCTTCGCATACGGTTGGCAGGTCATAACGCCGCGGAGATTCTCTCGCGCGGTCAGCAGAAGCTGGTGGTATGCGCCCTGCGCATCGCCCAAGGCCATCTGATCAATCGCGCCAAGCGCGGACAGTGCGTCTACCTGGTGGACGACCTGCCCTCGGAACTGGATGAGCAGCATCGAATGGCTCTTTGCCGCTTGCTTGAAGATTTGGGTTGCCAGGTATTCATCACCTGCGTGGACCCGCAACTATTGAAAGACGGCTGGCGCACGGATACGCCGGTATCCATGTTCCACGTGGAACATGGAAAAGTCTCTCAGACCACGACCATCGGGAGTGAAGCATGAGCGAGAACAACACGTACGACTCTTCCAGCATCAAGGTGCTGAAGGGGCTGGATGCCGTACGCAAGCGCCCCGGCATGTACATCGGCGACACCGACGATGGCACCGGTCTGCACCACATGGTGTTCGAGGTGGTGGATAACTCCATCGACGAAGCGCTGGCCGGTTACTGCAGCGAAATCAGCATCACCATCCATACGGATGAGTCGATCACTGTCCGCGACAATGGACGCGGTATTCCGGTGGATATCCACAAGGAAGAAGGGGTTTCTGCGGCGGAAGTGATCATGACCGTCCTCCACGCCGGCGGCAAGTTCGACGACAACACCTACAAGGTGTCCGGCGGCTTGCACGGTGTGGGCGTCTCGGTGGTGAACGCGCTGTCCCATGAACTACGCCTGACCATCCGTCGCCACAACAAGGTCTGGGAACAGGTCTACCACCACGGCGTTCCGCAGTTCCCACTGCGCGAAGTGGGCGAGACCGATGGCTCCGGCACCGAAGTTCACTTCAAGCCGTCCCCGGAGACCTTCAGCAACATCCACTTCAGTTGGGACATCCTGGCCAAGCGCATCCGCGAGCTGTCCTTCCTCAACTCCGGCGTCGGCATCCTGCTGCGCGACGAGCGTACCGGCAAGGAGGAGCTGTTCAAGTACGAAGGCGGTCTGAAGGCCTTCGTCGAGTACCTGAACACCAACAAGACCGCGGTGAACGAGGTATTCCACTTCAACGTCCAGCGTGAAGAGGACGGCGTGGGTGTGGAAGTCGCCTTGCAGTGGAACGACAGCTTCAACGAGAACCTGCTCTGCTTCACCAACAACATCCCGCAGCGTGACGGCGGCACCCACCTGGCCGGTTTCCGTTCGGCGCTGACGCGTAACCTGAACAACTACATCGAGGCCGAAGGCCTGGCGAAGAAGTTCAAGATCGCCACCACCGGCGACGATGCCCGCGAAGGCCTCACCGCGATCATCTCGGTGAAGGTACCGGACCCGAAGTTCAGCTCGCAGACCAAGGACAAGCTGGTCTCCTCCGAGGTGAAGACTGCGGTGGAACAGGAGATGGGCAAGTACTTCGCCGACTTCCTGCTGGAGAATCCCAACGAAGCCAAGGCCGTGGTCGGCAAGATGATCGACGCCGCCCGTGCCCGCGAGGCCGCGCGCAAGGCGCGCGAGATGACCCGCCGCAAGGGCGCGCTGGACATCGCCGGCCTGCCCGGCAAACTGGCCGATTGCCAGGAAAAGGACCCGGCGCTCTCCGAACTGTACATCGTGGAGGGTGACTCCGCGGGCGGTTCCGCCAAGCAGGGCCGCAATCGCCGGACCCAGGCGATCCTGCCGCTCAAGGGCAAGATCCTCAACGTCGAGAAGGCGCGCTTCGACAAGATGCTCTCCTCCCAGGAGGTCGGTACGCTGATCACCGCCCTGGGCTGTGGCATCGGCCGCGAGGAATACAACATCGACAAGCTGCGCTACCACAACATCATCATCATGACCGATGCTGACGTCGACGGTTCGCACATCCGCACCCTGCTGTTGACCTTCTTCTTCCGCCAGATGCCCGAGCTGATCGAGCGTGGCTACATCTACATCGCCCAGCCCCCGTTGTACAAGGTCAAGCGCGGCAAGCAGGAGCAGTACATCAAGGACGACCAGGCCATGGAAGAGTACATGACCCAGTCGGCCCTGGAAGACGCCAGCCTGCACGTCAACGAGCACGCTCCGGGCCTGTCCGGGGCGGCGCTGGAGAAACTGGTCAACGAGTATCGCGGGGTGATCGCCACCCTCAAGCGCCTGTCGCGCCTGTACCCCCAGGAGCTGACCGAGCACTTCATCTACCTGCCTACCGTGTCGGTGGACGACCTGGCTAACGAGTCGGCCATGCAGGGCTGGTTGGAGAAGTTCCAGGCGCGCCTGACCGCCGCCGAGAAGTCCGGCCTGACCTACAAGGCCAGCCTGCGCGAAGACCGCGAGCGCCACCTGTGGCTGCCCGAGGTGGAACTGGTGGCCCACGGCCTGTCCAGCTACGTCACCTTCAACCGTGACTTCTTCGCCAGCAATGACTACCGCTCGGTGTCGCTGCTCGGCGACCAGCTGAACAGCCTGCTGGAAGACGGCGCCTACGTGCAGAAGGGTGAGCGCAAGCGCCCGATCAGCGCCTTCAAGGACGGCCTGGACTGGCTGATGGCCGAAGGTACCAAGCGCCACAGCATCCAGCGATACAAGGGGCTGGGCGAGATGAACCCTGAGCAGCTGTGGGAAACCACCATGGATCCGAACGTCCGGCGCATGCTCAAGGTGACCATCGAGGACGCCATCGCCGCCGACCAGATCTTCAACACCCTGATGGGCGATGCCGTGGAGCCGCGCCGCGACTTCATCGAAAGCAACGCGCTGGCGGTGTCGAACCTGGACGTGTGACGGGTCGGCAGACCGACCCTCATGGAAACCCCGGCCTGGCGCCGGGGTTTTCTTTTTGCGCCAGGTAGCCTGGATATGTGCCTTGCCAAGGTGTGGCCGAGCCCCGGTTGCTCGCCAGCATTGGCACCCTGGACCCAAGCCTCCTGGCGGCGTGGCACCGCTTCTGTGGGCAGCGGTCGCCGGTCGGTTCGGTCGATCGTTTCCAGCCGGCCTTGCTTTGCGCCTCGCGTGAAAACAAGAAGCCCCGCTATGGCGGGGCTTCTTTTATCGAATCGGCGCACAGTGCGCCTTGCAGGGGGCTTTGCGGCCCTTCACGAGACCACCGACGGCTCCGGATGGCTGACCCGCTGCTGGATGGGGCTGATCTCGGCCATGGTCTCGCTGACCCAGGCTTCGGCGCGCTGGTTTAGCTCGGCGATGGCGCGCGGGCCTTCGCCTTCGGCGTGCATGGCCGGGCCGATCACCACCTGGATGGTGCCCGGGTACTTGGCCCAGCCGGCCTTGGGCCAATACTGCCCGGCGTTGTGGGCGATCGGCAGTACCGGTAGCCCGGCGTTGACCGCCAGGGCGGTGCCGCCGCGGGAGAACTTGCCCATCTGCCCCACCGGAATACGCGTGCCTTCCGGGAAGATCAGCACCCAGGCGCCTTTCTTCAGGCACTCGTCGCCCTGCTTGGCCAGTTGCTTGAGGGCCAGCTTGGGCTGGCTGCGGTCGATGGCGATGGGCTTGAGCAGGGCCAGGGCCCAGCCGAAGAACGGCACGTAGAGCAGCTCGCGCTTGAGTACCTGGCTGAGTGGCTCGAAGAAGCCGGAGAGGAAGAAGGTTTCCCAGGTGCTCTGGTGCTTGGAGAGGATCACGCAGGGCTTTTCCGGGATGTTCTCCAGTCCGCGCACCTCGTAGCGGATGCCGGCGACCACGCGGGTCAGCCAGATCGCGAAGCGGCACCAGTTCTGTACCACGAAGCGGTAGCGGGCGCGGAACGGCAGGATCGGCGCGATGAAGAAGCTGAGGGTGCCCCAGACGAACGCGCTGGCGGACAGCAGCAGGTAAAAGAGGACGGTTCTGATGGCCTGCACTGTCGACATGTATTCTGACCTTACTGAAGTAATGCGCTGGCGACTGCCGCCAGATCGTCGAATATCAGGGTGCCCTCTGGCAAGGGCTTGCCCAGCGTACGTACACCTTTTCCGGTCTTTACCAATACCGGCTGACAATCGACGGCCCGCGCCGCCTCCAGGTCACCGATGCTGTCGCCGACGAACCAGATACCCGACAGATCGACCCCGTAGTGCTCGCCGATCTGCCGCAGCATACCCGGCTTCGGCTTGCGGCAGTCGCAACCGTCGTCCGGTCCATGCGGACAATAGACGATGAGGCCGACCTCGCCGCCCTGCTCCGCGACCAGTTCGCGCAAGCGCGCATGCATGGCCTCGAGCACTGCCAGGTCGTAATAGCCACGGGCGATGCCGGACTGGTTGGTAGCCACCGCGACGGTCCAGCCGGCCTGGCTCAGGCGGGCGATGGCCTCGATCGAGCTGGGGATGGGGATCCACTCGTCGAGGGTCTTGATGTAATCGTCGGAGTCGAGGTTGATGACTCCATCGCGGTCGAGAATCAGCAGGGAACGGGACATCGATGCGCAGTTGGCCATGAACGGAAAGGATCGATTCTACCTCAGCCAGCCGGAGCATCGCGGATGGATCGACGAGCCCCCTACGCTGGACAATCTGTACTAGATTCAATAATGGCAATGGAATGGCAATCCCAGGCCAGGGAGTCATTTGGCACGCAGCAGTGGGTGTCTCGGAGTACGTGCGAACCCCTTGGCGGGTGGATCACCGGAGTAACGCAGTAAGCGCCTATCGCATGCCAGCACGGCCGACCGGCCGTGTTTCCACCACAGGTGGAGCGGGCATGACGACGGGGAGTTCCGGGGCGTCTGCCCGTTCCCAAGGACGGTAACCGTGAAACGCCTGAAAAAGACACTGCACCTTTCAAGCTTGTCCCTCGCTTCCCTGGCTCTTTCTTCCGCCGCCCTGGCGGCCGCTCCGGTCATGCTCGACCAGGGCAAGGAATGGACCGAAAGCCACCGCCAGGACTTCTACAGCCGCGACCAGGGCTCGCAGGTGATGCCCCTGCCCTGGCTCAAGGCGTTGCGACAGCCGGATGGAACGCCTTTCCTCGCCGACAGCCTGGCCCGCTACGGCTATTTGCCCAACCCCAAGGCGCCCGCGGAAGGCCTGCCGGTGGGCTTCACCGTAGCCGGCACGGGCGCCCGGCAGATGGTCGGCATGACCTGTTCGGCCTGCCATACCCGGCAGATCGAGGTGAAGGGCACTGCCTATCGGATCGACGGCGGTCCGGCGATCGTCGACTTCCAGGCATTCCTCGCCGACCTCGATCGGTCCGTGGGACCGCTGACCAGCGATGACGCCGCCTTCGACGCCTTCGCCAAGCAGATCCTCGGGGCCAATCCGCCTCCCGGTGCGCGCGACGCTCTGCTCGCGGCGGTGAAGGAATGGTACGAGCCCTATCACACGCTGATCGAGCGCGCGCTGCCCAAGGACACCTGGGGACCGGCGCGGCTGGACGCGGTATCGATGATCTTCAACCGCCTTACCGGGCTGGATATCGGCACCGCGCCGCCCTACCTGATTCCCGACAACATCAAGGCGGCGGATGCGCCGGTGCGCTATCCGTTCCTGTGGAACGCGGCGCGGCAGAACAAGACCCAGTGGCCCGGCTTCGCCGCCAACGGCAACGACCTGCTCGGCCTGGCGCGCAATGTCGGCGAGGTCTACGGGGTGTTCGCCACCTTCCACCCGCAGAAGAGCAAGTTCCACCTGCTGGGCATGGACTACCTGAAGATCAACTCGGCCAACTTCCACGGTCTGGGCAAGCTGGAAGACCTGATCAAGAAGATCGGCCCGCCGAAGTGGCCCTGGGCGGTGGACAAGCACCTGGCCAGGAAAGGCGCGCTGATCTTCGCCCGCAAGACCGACGAAGGTGGCTGCGTGGAGTGCCACGGCATCCGGATCAAGGACCTGGTGCTTTGGGACACTCCGCTGAGGGACGTCGGCAGCGACAGCCGCCAGCACGCCATCCTCGATGGCCAGGTGCAGACCGGCGTGATGGAGGGCGCGCGGATGCCGTTCGGCCAGCCGCTGAAGGCGACCGACGGAGCCTTCGATGTACTCGCCGTAGCGGTGGCCGGTTCGATCCTGCAGCACTTCGTGCCGATCCTCGGTGAGAAGCACGATGCCAAGGCGGCGGCGGTCAAGCCGGAAAGCGTGATGACCGACGAAACCCGGCAACTGCTGACCGCCTTCCAGAAGCCGGTGCGTACCCAGGCCGACCCCTACCCCTACGAGTCGCGGGTCCTGCAGGGGATCTGGGCGGCGGCGCCGTACCTGCACAACGGCTCGGTGCCGACCCTGGAAGAGTTGCTGAAGCCGGCCGCGGAGCGGGTGGAATCCTTCCCGGTGGGCTCGGCCTACGACGTGGACAAGGTCGGCCTCGCCGCCCAGCAGACCCAATTCGGCAGCTATGTGCTGAAGACCACCGGCTGCGAGCAGCGTGATTCCGGCAACAGCCGCTGCGGCCATGAGTACGGCACCAGCCTGTCGGCCGAGGAGAAGCGTGCGCTGCTGGAGTATCTGAAGGTCCTGTAGTGAAAAAGGCCCGGTGTCGCGAGGACGCCGGGCCTTTTCTTCGAGGCGGGACTGGCTCAGCCGAGCAGCGAGATGTCCGCCACCCCGAGGAACGACCCGCGCAGCTTGGCCAGCAGCGCATAGCGGTTGGCGCGCACCGCCGCGTCGTCGACATTGACCATCACATCGGCGAAGAACGTATCCACCGGCTCGCGCAAGGCCGCCAGGCGGGCCAGCGCGGCGCGATAGTCGCGTGCCGCTGCCAGCGGCGCGACTTCGCTTTCGGCGTTCGCCACGGCGCTGCCCAGGGCCTTCTCGGCGGCTTCCACCAGCAGGCTGGCATCCACGTTCGGCGGAACCTCGTCCTCGGACTTGGCGAGAATATTCGACACCCGTTTGTTCGCCGCGGCCAGGGCCTCGGCTTCAGGCAACTGGCGGAAGGCCTGGACGGCCTGTACGCGCTGGTCGAAGTCCAGCGGCGAGCTTGGCTTGAGCGCGCGCACCGACTGGTACACGGCCACGTCCACGCCTTCGTCCTCGTAGCGCGCGCGCAGGCGGTCGAACACGAAGTCCAGCACCTGCTCGGCCAGGCCGGCGGCCTTGACCTTGTCGCCGTATTGCTCGACGGCGGCGTTGACCGCGGCTACCAGGTCCAGGTCGAGCTGCTTCTCGATGAGGATGCGCAGCACGCCCAGCGCAGCGCGGCGCAGCGCGTAGGGGTCCTTGCTGCCGGTGGGAAGCATGCCGATGCCGAAGATACCGACCAGGGTATCGAGCTTGTCGGCCACCGCCACGGCGGCGCCGGTCAGGGTCGAGGGTAGCTCGGCGCCGGCGCCGCGCGGCATGTACTGCTCGTTGAGGGCCAGGGCGACGTCTTCCGCTTCGCCGCCGTGGGTGGCGTAGTAGTAGCCGGCGATGCCCTGCATTTCGGGGAACTCGCCGACCATCTCGGTCGCCAGGTCACACTTGGACAGGATGCCGGCGCGCGCGGCGTTCTGCGCATTGCCGCCTATACGTTCGGCGATGTAGGCGGCCAGGCCGGAGACGCGCTGGGCCTTCTCGAACACGGTGCCGAGCTGGGCCTGGAACACTACGTTGCGCAGGCGCTCATTGAAGCTTTCGAGCGGCTGCTTCTTGTCCTGCTTGAAGAAGAACTCGGCGTCGGTGAGGCGCGGGCGAACCACCTTCTCGTTACCGCTGACGATGTTCTCCGGCGCCTTGCTCTCGACGTTGGCGACGGTGATGAAGCGCGGCAGCAGCTTGCCGTTGGCGTCCAGCAGGCAGAAGTATTTCTGGTTGTCCTGCATGGTGGTGATCAGGGCTTCCTGCGGGACCTCGAGGAAGCGCTCCTCGAAGGAGCAGACCAGCGGCACCGGCCACTCGACCAGTGCAGTCACTTCGTCGAGCAGGCTCGGCGGCACGATGGCGCTGCCCTGTTGCTCGGCGGCCAGTTCGGCCACGCGCTTGGCGATCAGCTCGCGGCGCTCGGCGAAATCGGCCAGCACATGAGCGCCGCGCAGGTCTTCCAGATACGCTGCCGGGCTGGAAATACGCACATTGTCCGGATTGTGGAAGCGGTGGCCACGGGATTCGCGCCCGGCTTTCTGGGCGAGGATCTCGCACTCGACCACATCGTCGCCGAACAGCATCACCAGCCATTGGGTCGGACGCACGAACTCCTCGCGGCGAGCTGCCCAGCGCATCCGCTTGGGAATCGGCAGTTCGTTCAACGAGGCCTCGACGATGCCAGGCAGCAGGCCGGCGGCCGGTTGGCCGGCGATGGTCTGGCTGAAGCGCAGCTTCGGACCGCTCTTGTCGATCTGCTGCAGATCCACGCCGCACTTCTTGGCGAAGCCCAGGGCGGCCTGGGTCGGGTTACCGCTGGCGTCGAAGGCGGCCTGTAGCGGCGGACCGTCTAGGTTGACGGTACGGTCGGGCTGCTGCACGGCGAGTTGCTCGACCAGCACGGCGAGACGGCGCGGCGCCGCATAGAAACGCGCAGCGGCATAGCTCAGACCGGCAGCCTTGAGGCCCTTCTCGATACCGCTGAGGAAGGCTTCGCCGAGGCTGTTGAGGGCTTTTGGCGGCAGCTCTTCGGTGCCCAGTTCGACCAGGAAATCCTTGGCGCTCATCATTCGGCCTCCTTCAGCTTGGCCAGTACTTCGTCACGCAATTCGGGGGTGGCCATGGGGAAGCCGAGGCGCGCGCGGGCCTGCAGGTAGCTCTGCGCCACGGCGCGGGCCAGGGTACGCACGCGAAGGATGTAGCGCTGGCGCTCGGTGACCGAGATGGCGCGCCGCGCATCCAGCAGGTTGAAGGTATGCGAAGCCTTGAGGACCATCTCGTAGGTCGGCAACGGCAGCTCCAGCGCGATCAGGCGGTTGGCTTCGCTTTCGTAGAAGTCGAACAGTTCGAACAGCTTCGGCACGTTGGCGTGCTCGAAGTTGAAAGTGGATTGCTCCACCTCGTTCTGGTGGAACACGTCGCCATAGGTGACCTTGCCGAACGGGCCGTCGGTCCAGACCAGGTCGTAGACCGAGTCCACGCCCTGCAGGTACATGGCCAGGCGCTCCAGGCCGTAGGTGATCTCGCCGGTGACCGGATAGCACTCGATGCCGCCGACCTGCTGGAAGTAGGTGAACTGGGTGACTTCCATGCCGTTCAGCCAGATTTCCCAACCCAGGCCCCAGGCGCCGAGGGTCGGCGACTCCCAGTTGTCCTCGACGAAGCGGATGTCGTGGACCAGCGGGTCGATGCCGATGGCTTTCAGCGAGCCGAGGTACAGCTCCTGGAAGTTCTCCGGGTTCGGCTTCAGGACCACCTGAAACTGGTAGTAGTGCTGCAGGCGGTTGGGGTTCTCGCCGTAGCGACCGTCGGTGGGGCGGCGGCTCGGCTGGACGTAGGCGGCGTTCCAGGTCTCCGGGCCGATGGCGCGGAGGAAGGTGGCGGTGTGGAAGGTGCCGGCGCCCACTTCCATGTCGTAGGGCTGCAGCACCACGCAGCCCTGCTCGGCCCAGTAGTTCTGCAGGGCGAGAATCAGGTCTTGGAAGGTGCGCACGGCGGGCGTAGTCTGGCTCACGAAATTCACCTGTGCTGAGGCTTCGATACAAAACGCGGAAGTATACCCGATTCCCGCGCCGCCTCGCCCGTCCCCCCGATCCCTGGAAAACCACGGAAAGCCTTATGCCACGCTGCTTCTGGTGCAACGACGATCCCCTCTACATGGCCTACCACGATGAGGAGTGGGGTGTGCCGCAGCGCGATCCCGACGCGCTGTTCGAACTTCTGCTGCTGGAGGGCTTCCAGGCCGGGTTGTCCTGGATCACCGTGCTGAAGAAGCGCGAGCGCTACCGCGAGGTGCTGTTCGGCTTCGACGTGCAGCGGGTGGCACAGATGAGCGACGCGGAGATCGACGAACTGATGCTCGACCCCGGCATCATTCGCAATCGGGCCAAGCTCAACGCTGCGCGGCAGAACGCCCAGGCCTGGCTGGAGCTGGATGACCCGGCTGGGTTCCTCTGGTCCTTCGTCGGCGGCCAGCCGAAGATCAACCATTTCGCTGGTCGCGCCGAGGTGCCGGCGATTACCCCGGAAGCCGAGGCCATGAGCAAGGCGCTGCGCAAGGCCGGCTTCAACTTCGTCGGGCCGACCATCTGCTACGCCTTCATGCAGGCCAGCGGCATGGTCATGGACCATACCCAGGACTGCGACCGTTACGCCCAACTCGTCGGCTAGCCGGGCGCTCCCTGACGGATGCGTTCGGATGTTCCACGTGGAACATCGGCGCGCAGCATAGCTGGTCGCCCCGCTTCCTTGGCTGCCGCCCTCGCCTTCTTCCTGGCGTACAATGCGCGTTCGAGTCGAGCGAGGAGTGTTTCGTGGAGAAATTCAAAGGTGCCCTGGTGGTGGGGGCCCTACGCCTGTTCGCGTTATTGCCCTGGCGTGCCGTGCAAGGCGTCGGGGCCGGCATAGGCTGGCTGATGTGGAAATTGCCGAATCGATCCCGCGAGGTAGTGCGGATCAACCTGTCCAAGTGCTTCCCCGAGTTGTCTGAAACCGAACTGGAAAAGCTGGTCGGACAAAGCCTGATGGATATTGGCCGGACCCTCACCGAAAGTGCCTGCGCCTGGATCTGGCCGCCTGAAAAGTCGCTGAGATACATCCGCGAGGTCGAAGGCATGGAGGTGCTGGAGGAAGCGCTGGCTTCCGGCGATGGTCTGGTCGGCATTACCAGTCACCTGGGAAACTGGGAAGTACTCAACCACTTCTATTGTTCCTACGCCAAGCCGATCATCTTCTATCGTCCGCCCAAGCTGAAGGCAGTCGACGAATTGCTGAAGAAGCAACGCGTGCAATTGGGCAACCGCGTCGCACCTTCCACTCCGGAGGGTATCCTCAGCGTCATCAAGGAAGTGAAGAAAGGCGGTTGCGTAGGAATTCCCGCCGACCCCGAGCCCGCGCGTACCGCTGGGCTCTTCGTGCCTTACCTGGGCACCACTGCATTGATCAGCAAGTTCGTCCCGCAGTTGCTTTCACGCGGCAAGGCGCGTGGAGTGTTCTTCCATGCGGTGCGCCTGCCCGATGGTAGCGGTTACAAGGTGATCCTCGAAGCGGCTCCGGCGGACATGTACGACAAGGACCTGGAAGTGTCTGTAGCAGCCATGAGCCGCGAGTTGGCGAAGTATGTACGAGCCTATCCCAGCCAGTACATGTGGAGCATGAAACGCTTCAAGAACCGCCCGGATGGCGAGAAAAAATGGTACTGAGGAAAGGGCGTCGGAAGACGCCTTTTTCATATCCGGGTACTATGCTCAGCTCTGCCGCCTCCTCCGCAGGTCCCGAGGGACTCGATGGATAATCAACGACAATACCCACGAACCCCGCTCAAGTGCCGAATCCGTATCAGTCACCCGCTATTTGGCGAGCTGATGGCGCAGACACGCGACCTGTCCGACACCGGGGTCTATGTCAAACACCCGGAGCTGACCCAGCTCCCAACAGGCAGTGTCGTTACTGGCCAGGTACAGGACTTGCCGATCGACGCGCCGATCCTGCAGATGGAAGTCGTGCGAGTCGATGCGGAAGGCGTCGGCCTGCGCTTTCTCAGCGAAGCGTGAACGGTGGTGTTCCACGTGGAACCCCAGGCATGAGCCACTGATCACAGAGTGGGCGAAACCGCTGCCGGTTATCGGCTAGAATGCGCGCCGCTCGGCATGGTGCCGGGCATGGGTTCCCTCACCCCATCGCGCAAAAAGGACAGTACATGTCAGCCTCTTCTCCGGCGGCCTGGCGCGGCACCCTGGCCGGCCTGATCGCCTTCCACATCTTCATCATCATCGCCAGCAACTACCTGGTGCAGTTGCCGATCACCCTGTTTGGCTGGCACACCACCTGGGGCGCCTTCAGCTTTCCGTTCATCTTCCTGGCTACCGACCTCACCGTGCGCCTGCTGGGCAAGGGCCCTGCCCGGCTGGTCATCGCCCGGGTCATGATCCCGGCGTTGATCGCCTCCTACGTAGTCTCAGTGTTATTCCAGGAAGCGGCGTTCCGTGGTTTCTCTGCGCTGCTCGAGTTCAACACCTTCGTCGCCCGGATCTCCCTGGCAAGCTTCCTCGCCTATGTGCTCGGACAGATCCTCGATATCCAGGTATTCGACCGCCTCCGTCGTTCCCGGCACTGGTGGACCGCGCCAGTCGCCTCGACCATCCTCGGCAACCTGCTGGACACCTTCACCTTCTTCTTCGTGGCGTTCTGGCGTAGCGACAATCCGTTCATGGCGCAGCACTGGGTGGAAATCGCCACGGTGGACTACGGAGTGAAGCTGAGTATCAGTCTTTTACTGTTCGTGCCGCTCTACGGCATGCTACTCAACGGCATCCTGAAGATGCTGCCGGGGCGGCCGCAGAGCAACGCTTGAGGCTCATCGAGGCAATCTGGAGGAAGGGCGCAACAGGCCGTGATGACCGTTGCGCCCTTCTTCGTTCAGGAGGTGGTAGCCCGGTGCGCGGCCGTGAGCAGCGTCAGGGCATCGCCGCCGAGCGTGACCAGGATGTGCGCCACGCGCTGAATGGGAACGCCCTGCCCCGTCCGCACTTCGATCCTTTCCAAGGCATGGAGGAGGCCGAGGAGAGCCCTGAGGCGCTCCTGTACGGATTCGAGCATCTCATTGGCGGAGGCGTTCCGGTGAACGTAGAGAATCGCTTGCTCGTATGGGTATTCGACATAGGACGGGACTGAACGCTCTTGCTTCGACATGTTGGCTCCGGAAAAGTAGTTGAAGTCAGGTGTCGCGTTCGGGCTTGGACCGAAGCGATGAGTCGAAGCTAGAGGGCCGGCAGCGGTCGCTCAATGGGGTTTTGGGCGTTCGGGATGCAGGCTACATCGTTGACAGAAGTTGCCTACGAATGTGTGGATCAGGTCTTTGTAAAAGTGTCGTCGGGGCGTGCTCGAACCGTTCTGCCAGCGCTCGATGAGCACGCCCGACCCGTCTGCCGGAACTCCGGCCGGCGGGTGGCGAGAACGCGCTGCGCAAGCCTTGGCCGGACGCTCAGGTTCTCGCCCTGTCGAGCTTGCGCAGGAACACCGTCATTTCCTTTTCGGCCTGCTTGTCGCCATGCGTCGCGGCAGTTGCCAGGCCCTGCTCCCAGGCCTGCCGGGCGCCCGCGAGATCGCCGGCAGCCTGGCGCGCCTTGCCCAACAGCTTCCAGCCGGCGGAATACTTCGGGTCCTGCTCTACGCAGCGCTGGAGGTGTTCCGCCGCGCGTTCGGCGTCGCCCGCGTCCAGGTAGCCCTTGCCCAGGCCGAAGCGCAGCAGCGCATTGTCCACGCCTTTGGCCAGCATCTTTTCCAGACCTTCGATCATCATCCTGCCCTCTTCCAACGATGTCGGCCATTGTGCCCGGCTCCGGCCAGGCTTTGCACGGAACAGAGGGATTCGGCCGTTGCGAAGGAGGCACGCGGCCCCTTGGTGTTCGTAGGCCGAAGCCCTATCGCCGTTCGCGATAGGGCGTGCCTCAGAAGAACGTCAGGCCGGCCTGGAACAGTCGCTCGACGTCGCGGATGTATTTCTTGTCGACCAGGAACAGCAGCACGTGGTCGCCGCTCTCGATGCGGGTGTCGCCATGGGCGATCAGCACTTCCTCGTCGCGCACCAGCGCGCCGATGGTGGTGCCCGGCGGCAGCTTGATCTCGTTGATCGAGCGACCGATCACCTTGCTCGACTTGGCGTCGCCATGGGCTACCACTTCGATCGCTTCGGCTGCGCCGCGGCGCAGCGAGTGTACGCTCTCGATGTCGCCGCGGCGAACGTGGGCCAGCAGGGTGCCGATGGTCGCCAGTTGCGGGCTGATGGCGATGTCGATCTCGCCGCCTTGCACCAGGTCGACATAGGCAGGGTTGTTGATCAGGGTCATCACCTTGCTCGCGCCGAGCCGCTTGGCCAGCAGCGAGGACATGATGTTGGCCTCGTCGTCGTTGGTCAGGGCGAGGAACACGTCGGTCTCGCCGATGTTTTCCTCCAGCAGCAGGTCGCGGTCGGAAGCGCTGCCGTTGAGCACGATGGTGCTGTCCAGGGTATCCGAGAGGTGCCGGCAGCGCAGCGGGCTGCGCTCGATGATCTTTACCTGGTAGCGGCTCTCGATGGCCTCGGCCAGGCGCTCGCCGACATTGCCGCCGCCGGCGATGATGATCCGCTTGTAGCTGTCGTCGAGCCTGCGCATCTCGCCCATTACCGCGCGGATATGGGCCTTGGCGGCGATGAAGAAGACTTCGTCGTCGGCCTCGATCACCGTGTCGCCCTGGGGAATGATCGGCCGGTTGCGGCGGTAGATCGCGGCGACGCGGGTATCCACGTTCGGCATGTGCTCGCGCAGCTGGCGCAGCTCCTGCCCTACCAGAGGGCCGCCGTAGTAGGCCTTGATCCCGACCAACTGCGCCTTGCCCTCGGCGAAGTCGATGACTTGCAGCGCGCCGGGGTGTTCGATCAGGCGCTTGATGTAGTTGGTGACCACCTGCTCCGGGCTGATCAGCACGTCCACCGGGATCGCCTCGTTGTCGAACAGCCCGGTACGGGTCAGGTAGGCCGGCTCGCGGACGCGGGCGATCTTGGTCGGGGTGTTGAACAGGGTGTAGGCGACCTGGCAGGCGACCATGTTGGTCTCGTCGCTATTGGTCACCGCCACCAGCATGTCGGCGTCGTCGGCGCCGGCCTGGCGCAGCACCGTGGGGAACGAGGCCTTGCCTTGCACGGTGCGGATGTCGAGGCGGTCGCCGAGGTCGCGCAGGCGGTCGCCGTCGGTGTCGACCACGGTGATGTCGTTGGCTTCGCTGGCCAGGTGCTCGGCCAGTGTGCCGCCGACCTGGCCGGCACCGAGGATGATGATTTTCATGGCAGGAAACGGCTCGTCAGGTTTCGATCAACGGGCGGATATCTTGATCAGCTTGGCATAGTAGAAGCCATCGTGGCCCTCCACCTGCGGCAGCAACTGGCGGCCGTGGGGCTGTTTCATGCCCCAGGGGCCGGGAAGGTCCAGTTCGCGGGCGCCGGGCGTGCGGGCGAGGAAGGCGGCGATGCTGTCGCTGTTTTCCGCCGGCATCACCGAACAGGTGGCGTAGAGCAGTACGCCACCGACTTCCAGGGTAGGCCACAGCGCGTCGAGCAATTCACCCTGCAGGTGCGCCAGGGCGGCGATGTCTTCCGGCTTGCGCGCCAGCTTGATGTCCGGGTGGCGGCGGATCACCCCGGTGGCCGAGCACGGCGCGTCGAGGAGGATGCGCTGGAACGGCTTGCCGTCCCACCACTCCCCGGTGGCCCTGGCGTCGGCGGCGACCAGGCTGGCTTGCAGGCCGAGCCGCTGGAGGTTTTCCCGGACCCTTACCAGGCGGCTCTCCTCGAGGTCGACGGCGACCACTTCGGCCAGTCCCGGCTGGGTTTCCAGCAGGTGGCAGGTCTTGCCGCCAGGCGCACAGCAGGCGTCGAGGACACGCTGGCCGGGCGCGCTTTCGAGCAGCTCGGCGGCCAGTTGCGCGGCTTCGTCCTGGACGCTGACGCGGCCCTCCGCGAAGCCCGGTAGTTCGCGTACGTCGCGCGGCGCGGCGAGCTGGATGCCGTCGCGGCTGTAGTCGCAGGCGCGGGCCTTGATCCCGGCTTCGGCGAGTTCGGCCAGGTAGGCATCGCGCTCGCCGTGGCGCCGATTGACCCGCAAGGTCATCGGCGGGTGTGCGTTGTTCGCCGCGCAGAGCGCGTCGAGTTGCTCCGGCCAGGCCTGCTTGAGCGCTTTCAGCAGCCAGCGCGGATGGCCCAGGCGCGCCGAGGGATCGCGGTCGACCTCGGCCAGCAGCGTCTCGCCTTCGCGCTGCGCGCGGCGCAGCACGGCGTTGAGCACGCCCTTGGCCCAGCCCTTCTTCAGCTTGTCGGCGCAGCCGACGGTCTCGCCGATCGCGGCGTGCGGCGGAATCCGCGTGTAGAGCAGCTGGTAGAGGCCGATCAGCAGCAGGGCGTGGATATCGGTGTCGGTGGCCTTGAACGGCTTCTGCAACAGGCGCGCGGCCAGGGCCTGCAGGCGCGGTTGCCAGCGCGCCGCGCCGAAGGCCAGCTCCTGGGTCAGGCCGCGATCACGCGGGGCGACCTTGTCCAGTTGCGGCGGCAGCGCGCCAGACAGCGAGGCGCGTCCGGCGAGCACCGCGGCCAGCGCCTGGCAGGCGGCGAGACGCGGGTTCATTGGCCGAGCACCTGGCCGGCGGCGAATTGCTCGCGACGGCTGTTGTAGAGGTCGGCGAAGGCCAGTGGCTTGCCGCCCGGCACTTGCAGGCGGGTCAGGCGCAGGGCGCCTTCGCCGCAGGCGACCAGCAGGCCGTCGCGGCTGGCCTCGAGGATGGTTCCGGGCGCCCCGCTACCCTGCCCCAGGCTGGCGCCGAGGACTTTCAGCGGCGCATCGGCGAGGCTGGTGTGGCAGACCGGCCAGGGGGTGAAGGCGCGGACCTGGCGCTCCAGTTCGACGGCCGGACGGCTCCAGTCGAGGCGTGCCTCGTCCTTGTTCAGCTTGTGCGCGTAGGTGGCCAGGGCGTCGTCCTGGACCTCGCCATGCAGGGTGCCGGCGGCCAGGCCGGCGATGGCTTCGACCACCGCTTTCGGGCCGAGCGCGGCGAGCCGGTCGTGCAGGCTGCCGCCGGTGTCCGCGGCGGAAATCGGCGTGCTCACCTTGAGCAGCATCGGGCCGGTGTCGAGCCCTGCTTCCATCTGCATCACGGTGACGCCGCTCTCCGCGTCGCCGGCTTCCACCGCGCGCTGGATCGGCGCGGCGCCGCGCCAGCGCGGCAGCAGCGAGGCGTGGCTGTTGATGCAGCCCAGGCGCGGGATATCGAGTACCGCCTGGGGCAGGATCAGGCCATAGGCGACCACCACCATCAGGTCCGCGCGCAGGGCCGCCAGCTCCGCCTGGGCCTCGGCATTACGCAGGCTCTGCGGCTGCATGACCGGCAGGCCATGCTCCAGGGCCAGGCTCTTCACCGCGCTGGGCATCAGTTTCTGCCCGCGGCCGGCCGGCCGGTCAGGCTGGGTGTAGACGGCGACGATCCGATGTGGGGTGTCGAGCAGGGCCTTGAGATGCTCGGCGGCGAATTCCGGGGTTCCGGCGAAGACGATGCGCAATGCTTGGCTCATGCGGGGCTCGCTAAAAGAAAAAGGCTTGCCGGGGCAAGCCTTTGGGGGATGGGGTCACGCCTGCTGTCGATGCTGCTTTTCCAGCTTCTTGCGGATGCGGTCGCGCTTGAGGGTGGACAGGTAGTCGACGAACAGCTTGCCGTTGAGGTGGTCGCATTCGTGCTGGATGCATACCGCCAGCAGGCCTTCGGCGACTTCCTCGAAGGGGTTGCCATCGCGGTCGAGGGCCTTGATCCGGACCTTCTGCGGTCGGTCCACGTTCTCGTAGAAGCCGGGTACCGACAGGCAGCCTTCCTGGTACTGGTCCATATCCTCGGTCAGCGGTTCGAACTCGGGGTTGATGAATACCCTCGGCTCGGACTTGTCTTCGCTGAGGTCCATGACCACGATGCGCTTGTGCACGTTCACCTGGGTCGCGGCGAGGCCGATGCCCGGGGCTTCGTACATGGTTTCGAACATGTCGTCGATCAGCTGGCGCACCGCGTCGTCGACCACCTCCACCGGTTTGGCGATGGTCCGCAGGCGCGGATCGGGGAATTCGAGAATGTTCAGGATGGCCATATGCGTTTGTGATGCACTTGTGGAATCGATTGAAAATCCGCTGCTAAGATGGCGCGCAGCTTGAAAACGGCTTCAGACCGCGATTCTCGCGGGCTTCGGGCGTTTCGCGTATGTCGACATGATAAAGGGATTCACTGCATGAGGAAATCACTAGTCGCCCTTCTGCTCCTTGCCGCGAGCGGTCTGGCGCAGGCCCAGGTCGACCTCAGGGAAGGGCATCCGGACCGCTACACGGTGGTCAGGGGCGATACCCTGTGGGACATCTCGGGGAAATTCCTCCGCCAGCCATGGAAGTGGCCGGAACTCTGGCACGCCAACCCGCAGATCCAGAATCCCCACCTGATCTACCCCGGCGACACACTCAGCCTGGTCTACGTCGATGGCCAGCCGCGCCTGGTGCTGAACCGTGGCGAATCGCGCGGGACCATCAAGCTGTCGCCGAAGATCCGCAGCACGCCGATCGCCGAGGCCATCCCGACCATCCCGCTGGACAAGATCAACAGCTTCCTGCTGGCCAACCGCATCGTCGATGACGAGAAGACCTTCACCAGTGCGCCGTACATCGTCGCCGGCAACGCCGAGCGGATCGTCAGCGGCACCGGCGACCGCATCTATGCCCGCGGCAAGTTCGCCGACGGCCAGCCGGCCTATGGCATCTTCCGCCAGGGCAAGGTCTACATCGATCCGAAGACCAAGGAAGTCCTCGGCATCAACGCCGACGACATCGGCGGCGGCGAGGTGGTGGCCACCGAAGGCGACGTCGCGACCCTGGCGCTGACCCGCACCACCCAGGAAGTGCGCCTGGGCGACCGCCTGTTCCCCACCGAGGAGCGTGCGGTGAATTCCACCTTCATGCCCGGCGAGCCGAGCCGCGAGGTGAAGGGCGAAATCATCGACGTACCGCGCGGCGTGACCCAGATCGGCCAGTTCGACGTGGTCACCCTGAACCGTGGCCAGCGCGACGGGCTGGCCGAGGGCAACGTGCTGGCGATCTACAAGGTCGGCGAGACGGTGCGCGACCGCGTTACCGGTGAGTCGGTGAAGATTCCCGACGAACGCGCCGGCCTGCTGATGGTGTTCCGTACCTACAAGAAGCTGAGCTACGCCCTGGTTCTGATGGCCAGCAGGCCGCTCTCGGTAACCGACAGGGTGCAGAATCCCTGACTCGAAACCCCCGCCTCGGCGGGGGTTTCGCGTTTCTGGGGGAAGGAAATTTCATACGACGGTTTCCAGGATGGAAGCCGGACCCTTCCCCTCTTCCTGTCAGCGATGGACCTGCCTGCTATGGATGAGTCGCAATGAAGAACCATTCTCCAGCCGAACTGGAAGCACGGCTGCGCCTGCATGGCCTGCCCGAACTGGGACCCATGCGCTTCCTGCGCTTGATCGAGGCCTTCGGTTCGGCCTCTTCCGCGCTTGCCGCGCCAGCCGGCGCCTGGCGCACCCTGGGAGTGCCTGCCGAGGCCGCCGCCGCGCGGCGCAGCCCGGCGGTGCGGGAAGCGGCGGGTGAAGCCCTGCGCTGGCTGGAAGGTCCGCGCAGGCACCTGCTGATGTGGGACGACCCGGGATACCCGGCACTGCTCGCCGAAGTCGCCGATGCCCCGCCGCTGCTGTACGTCGAAGGCGCTCCGGAGACTCTGGAACGGCCGCAACTGGCGATGGTCGGCAGCCGCCGCGCCAGCCCCGCCGGGCTGGGCACCGCCCGGAGCTTTGCGCGCAGCCTGGCGCAGGGCGGCTTCGCCATCACCAGCGGGCTGGCCCTGGGCATCGATGGCGCCGCCCACGAGGGCGCGCTGGAGGCTGGCGGCGCGACCGTGGCAGTCCTCGGCACCGGCCTGCGCAGGCTCTATCCGCGGCGCCACGAAGCGCTGGCGCGGCGCATCGTCGAGGGTGGCGGCGCGCTGGTTTCGGAGCTGCCGCTGGACAGCCCGCCGCTGCCGGCAAACTTTCCCCGGCGCAACCGCATCATCAGCGGACTCTCGCTGGGTGTGCTGGTGGTCGAGGCAAGTCCCGCCAGCGGCTCGCTGATCACCGCGCGGCTGGCGGCGGAACAGGGGCGCGAGGTGTACGCCATTCCGGGTTCCATCCACCATCCCGGCGCACGTGGCTGCCACCAACTGATTCGCGATGGCGCGCTGCTGGTGGAAAGCGTCGGGCACGTGCTCGAAGCACTGCGCGGCTGGGCGCAGGCGGAGCCAGCGGAAGCGCCGGCGCAGCCCCTGCCCCACCCTTTGCTGGCGCTGCTGCGCGCCGCGCCCTACACCAGCGAAGGCCTGGCCGCCGCCAGCGGCATGACGCTGCCCGATGTGCTGGCGACGCTCAGCGAACTGGAACTCGACGGCCGGGTCGCCTGCGAGGCCGGCACCTGGGTGCATCGCTCCGGCTGAAACCGTACACTTCGCGCACCCTGTCCGCTGGAGTGAGTCGATGATCAGCAGCTTTCGTGCGCAATGCGCCGCCCGGGTCGTCCGCGAGGGCGGCGTGATCGCCTATCCCACCGAGGCGGTATGGGGGCTCGGCTGCGACCCGTGGAACGAGGATGCGGTGTATCGCCTGCTGGCGCTGAAGGCGCGGCCGGTGGAAAAGGGCCTGATCGTGGTGGCGGCGAACATCCACCAGCTCGACTTCCTTCTCGAAGACCTGCCGGACGTCTGGCTGGACCGCCTGGCCGGTACCTGGCCGGGGCCGAACACCTGGCTGGTGCCGCACCAGGAGCGCCTGCCGGAGTGGGTCACCGGCGTCCACGAGAGCGTCGCCGTGCGGGTCACCGACCATCCCCTGGTACAGGAACTGTGCCATCTCACCGGTCCGCTGATCTCCACCTCGGCCAATCCGGCCGGGCGCCCGGCGGCGCGCACGCGGCTGCGGGTGGAGCAATACTTCCACGACGAGCTGGACGCTATCCTCGGCGGCGCCCTTGGCGGGCGCCGCAACCCCAGCCTGATCCGCGACCTGGTGACCGGACAGGTCATCCGCCCGGCCTGAGTACGCGCTTCAGGGCAACAGTACGGTCGAGCCAGTGGTTCGCCGTGCGGCCAGTTCGGTATGCGCCCTGGCTGCTTCGGCCAGGGCGAAGCGCTGGTTGATCTCGATGCGGATGTCGCCGCGCTCGATCAGGCCGAACAGCTCGTCGGCCATCGCCTGGAGTTTTTCCGGGGTATCGGCGTAGCTGCCCAGGGTCGGCCGGGTCACGTACAGCGAACCCTTCTGCGAGAGGATGCCAAGGTTGACCCCGGTCACCGGCCCCGAGGCGTTGCCGAAGCTGACCAGCAAGCCGCGCGGCGCCACGCAGTCCAGCGAGGTTTCCCAGGTATCCTTGCCCACCGAGTCGTAGACCACCGGGCACTTCTTCCCGTCGGTCAGTTCGAGCACCCGCCGCGCCACGTTCTCATGGCTATAGTCGATGGTCTCCCAGGCACCGTGCTGCCTGGCCAGGCGCGCCTTTTCCGGCGAGCTGACGGTGCCTATCAGCTGCACTCCAAGGGCCTTGGCCCATTGGCAGGCGAACAGGCCCACGCCGCCCGCGGCGGCATGGAAGAGAATGGTTTCGCCGCCCCGCAGTTCGTAGGTCTGGCGCAGCAGGTATTGGGTGGTGAGCCCCTTGAGCATCACCGCGGCGGCCTGTTCGAAGTCGATGCCGTCGGGCAGGTGGACCAGCTTCTCCTCCGCCAGCACATGCAGTTCGCTGTAGGCGCCCAGCGGGCCGGTGGCGTAGGCGACGCGGTCGCCGACCTTGAAACGGGTCACTTCGCTGCCCACCGCCTCTACCTCGCCGGCACCTTCGCTACCCAGTCCCGAGGGTAAGCCGGGGGCCGGATAGAGGCCGCTGCGGTAGTAGGTGTCGATGAAGTTCAGGCCAATGGCGCGATTGCGCACGCGGACTTCCCGGGGGCCCGGCTCGGCGGGTTGGTAGTCGCGGTATTCGAGGACTTCGGGGCCGCCGTAGGCAGCGAACTGGATGCGCTTGGCCATGCTGGAACTCCTGCTTCGTCAGGGTTTCGGACGGTCGCGCCGGGTGGGCGACCCTGGGTAAAGGCCTTCATCCAAGCCTTCCCCTTGACGGCCGTCAAGCGCCGGCTACCCATCCAGGGTGGTATGCTTGTGCCCTCGTTTCGTCGCCAGCCCGCGCCCCGCGTGGCCTCCCCGCTCCAAGGTGAACTCCGTGACCGACCGTATCGCCGCTGTCAAAACCTACCTGCTCGACCTGCAAGACCGCATCTGCGCCGCCCTCGAGGCGGAGGACGGCAAGGCCCGCTTCGCCGAGGACGCCTGGGAGCGTCCGGCCGGTGGCGGCGGACGGACGCGGGTAATCGGCGACGGCGCATTGATCGAGAAGGGCGGGGTGAATTTTTCCCACGTCTTCGGCGATAGCCTGCCGCCCTCGGCCAGCGCCCATCGGCCGGAACTGGCCGGGCGCGGTTTCCAGGCGCTCGGCGTGTCGCTGGTGATCCATCCGGAAAACCCCCACGTGCCGACGTCCCATGCCAACGTGCGTTTCTTCTGCGCCGAGAAGGAAGGCGAGGAGCCGGTCTGGTGGTTCGGCGGCGGCTTCGATCTGACCCCCTACTACGCCCACGAGGAAGACTGCGTGCATTGGCACCGGGTCGCTCGCGACGCCTGCGCGCCGTTCGGCGCGGACGTCTACCCGCGCTACAAGGAATGGTGCGACCGCTACTTCCACCTCAAGCACCGCAACGAGCCGCGCGGCATCGGCGGCCTGTTCTTCGACGACCTCAACCAGTGGGACTTCGACACCTGCTTCGCCTTCATCCGCGCCATCGGCGATGCCTATATCGACGCCTACCTGCCGATCGTCCAGCGCCGCAAGCACACGCCGTTCGATGAACGGCAGCGAGAGTTCCAGGCCTATCGTCGCGGTCGCTATGTGGAGTTCAACCTGGTCTTCGATCGTGGCACCCTGTTCGGCCTGCAGTCCGGCGGCCGTACCGAATCGATCCTGATGTCGTTGCCGCCGCAGGTGCGCTGGGGCTATGACTGGAAACCCGAGCCGGGCAGCGAGGAAGCGCGCCTGACCGAGTATTTCCTCGCCGACCGCGATTGGCTCGCCGGCCAGCCCTGACCCGCCCGCAGGGGACGAGTCCGCTCGTCCCGTCCCACTCCGGCAAAGGAACGACCCATGGACCGCTATTGCGTATTCGGCAACCCCATCGGCCACAGCAAGTCGCCGCTGATCCACCGCCTGTTCGCCGAGCAGACCGGCGAGGCGCTGGTCTATGACGCGCAACTGGCGCCGCTGGACGATTTCCCCGGGTTCGCCCGGCGCTTCTTCGAGCAGGGCAAGGGCGCCAATGTCACCGTGCCGTTCAAGGAAGAGGCCTATCGTCTGGTGGACGAGTTGAGCGAGCGGGCCACCCGGGCCGGGGCGGTGAACACCCTGATCCGCCTCGCCGACGGTCGCCTGCGCGGCGACAACACCGACGGCGCCGGCCTGCTGCGGGACCTGACGGCGAACGCCGGGGTCGAGCTGCGCGGCAAGCGGGTTCTCCTGCTCGGCGCCGGCGGTGCGGTGCGTGGGGTGCTCGAACCCTTCCTCGGCGAGTGCCCGGCGGAGTTGCTGATCGCCAACCGCACGGCGCGGAAGGCCGTGGACCTGGCCGAGCGGTTCGCCGACCTCGGCGCGGTGCACGGCTGCGGTTTCGCCGAGGTCGAAGGGCCTTTCGACCTGATCGTCAACGGCACCTCGGCCAGTCTTGCCGGCGACGTGCCGCCGCTGGCGCAGAGCGTGATCGAGCCCGGCCGTACCGTCTGCTACGACATGATGTATGCCAAGGAACCGACTGCCTTCAACCGCTGGGCCGCCGAACGCGGTGCGGCGCGTACCCTGGATGGCCTGGGCATGCTGGTGGAGCAGGCCGCCGAGGCATTCTTCCTCTGGCGCGGCGTGCGTCCTGCCTCGGCGCCAGTGTTGGAGACGCTGCGCCGACAGTTGGCAACTGTCTGAGTTGTCAGGCGGAATTTGAGACGTACGTCTCAAGTTGGCTTCCATCTGACATGTAGGAATCACAAAACCGGGTTAAGACTTCAGGCTTCACTCACTCTCGAGCGCTGCCGATGAAAACCTTCGCCCGCCTGGCCGCCGGTCTCTGCATCTGCGCCATCGCCAGCCAGGCCAACGCCTGGTCGCAACCGACCCACAAGAACATCGTCAAGGACGCCCTGGCCTTCATGAACTCCTCCTACGCCACCGAGGAGATGCGTCAGGCCTACCGGTTCTACGTGAGCGCCGCCGGCAGCGAGGCGCAGGCCGGGGAGATCCTCGGCCAGGCGGCCTTCGACGTGGACGACTTCAAGGACACCCGTCTCGGGGGCTGGTGGGTCGGCTACGAACACGCGCCGCTGTGGGGCGCGGCTTCGGGCATCGTCAACTACACCTCGTACTGGCACTTCCTCAACCTGGCCCGGGACGGCGACTCCCATGGCAACCCCCACGGCGGCTACGACTACCGCTACCACAAGGTCGACGGCGGCATCGCCGACGTCGACTGGTACGCCATGGTCTATCTCTACAACCGCGAGCTGAAGCGCGAGGACTTCGACACCACCGAGGCGCACTACCGCCAGGGCACCCGCTCGGACTGGCAGGAGCACTACGGCGACTTCCAGACCGCCGCCTTCCAGCCGATCGATAACCTCGCCACCTACTGGTTCGAGCAGTTCCGCGCCGCGCCTTCGCTGCAGACCATCGGCTATGCCCTGCATGCCACCGGCGACGTGGCCCAGCCGCACCATGTGTGGATCACCTCGGCCAACGGCCATTCCAGCTGGGAAGGCTGGGTCGACGACCACTACGCCAGCGAGAAGCTCAACGACCCGGCGGCGGTGGCCAACCTGGTGGGGCGCTACGACCCGAGCAAGAGCATCCGCGACCTGCTCACCCAGACCGGCCAGGTCGCCTACGCGCGCCCCGAGCCGCTCTACGACACCAGCTACGAGACGCGCCTGCGGGTGGCGAAGGAGCTGATTCCCGAGTCCATCGCCCTGACCGTCACCGTACTGACCAAGGGCGCCAACAGCTTCGATGCACCGACTGCTCTCTGATCGCGCCCGGGGCTGGCGTCGCGCACTGTGCGGGATCGTCCTCGGGCTGCTGGCGTGGAGCGCCCATGGCGTCCCCGCCAAGGCGCCGCAGGATCTGCGGATCGACGGCGAGGTGCTGCCGGGGAGAAGCATCGACTTGCTCGAGCAGGCCCTGTCGCGGGTCAAGTTCAACACCGACCCGCAGCAGTTGCGCCGTGGCCTGGTGGAAAACCGCCTGCTGGCGCGCGCGGTGGAAGACCAGCTCACCGCGCAGAGCCGCGCCGATCTCGACGCCAGCGTGGAGATCGAGGCCGGCAACCTGCTCGAACAGGTATACGGCAGGCGCTACCGCGAGGACCTCGGGCCATACCTGCGCCAGCCCCGGGCCCTGAGCGCGGAGCGTTTACGCGAGGTGCTGGCGCCGAGGAGCCGCGGCCTGGTGGAAAACAGCCTGCTGCTGGACGAGACGCAGCGCCGCGAGGCGGCCGGGGTCGAGCTGATCGGCTGGCAGTTTCCCGGCCAGCCGGCACAGGTCCTCGACCTGCTATCGCTGTACGAAGGCGACAACGTCCAGGGCCAGGTGGAATTGCAACAGGGCAACCTCGCTTACCTGGCGCGCCAGGTCCAGACCCGCATCCGCCGCGACTACCTCTGGTACCGCCTGGCCCGGGACGGCTTCGGCCCGGCAGAGCGGCAGGGCGTGAGGACCCTGGTGCGGGACAAGCTGGTGCGCCATCGCTATCTGCACCAGATCGGCCTCTACAGTGATTTCCACCATGAGTCCGATGCGCTGCGGGAACTCGCCGGCAAGGTCAGCGACAAGGACGCCGAGGCCTACTATCGGCGCAACCTGGAGCGTTACCGCAACGTCGCGCAGGTGCAGGCGGCGCATATCCGCCTGGCCGACCAGGCGAGCGCGGACAAGGTCTACGCCGAGTTGCGCGGCGGCCTGGCCTTCGACGAGGCGGTACGCCGCTATTCCCTGGCCGACGACAGGGACCGCGACCCGCCCGGCGACCTAGGCCTGATACGGCCCCAGGACGGCCGGCTCGACCTGCTGCGCAAGACTGCGCTGATCCAGAAGGCCGATACGGTTTCCCAGCCGATGCGCATCGACGGCGCGTTCGAGATCGTCCGGGTGCGTAGCCGCAAGGATCGCCAGTTGCCCCTCGACGACCGCAGCGTGCGCTTCGAGGTGAACCAGGCGGTGGCGCGCGAGCAACTGGCAGCGCAGTTCGAGACGCGCCTGCGCAACCTGCTGGCCGGCGCCAGGGTGGAAGGCCTGTGAAGCGCTGGCTCGGCGTTGCCCTCGGCTGCAGCGGGCTGGCGATCGCCCTGACCTGCGCCGGCGTGTTGCTGGCGCCTGCCGATATGGCCGCTTCCTCGTCTTCTCCGTCGCCAGCCAGGACGGTTGCGGCACTGCCCGCGGTCGACGACCGTCCGCCGCCGCTGGCGCCGGTGCGATCGCAAGCGGCAGCACCTGCGTACGAGGCGGAGCCGCCGGCGGCGGAACTAGATCGCGAGCAGGCGATCCAGTTCATGCAGATGCTGCGCGACGAGGGCGACCCGCGCAGCCCGCCGCTCGGCGGCCTGCAACCACGCCAGGGCGCGACGGCGCAGGAGCTGGCCGATCCGAAGCAGTACCAGGCCTTCGAGGAACGACAGACCCGCGAACTGGTACAGGCCTACACCAGCGGCGTACAGCAGATACCGGAAATCCGCGCGCGGATCGAGGCGGCCGAACAGGGTGGCGAGCGCAGCGCCGAGGAAATCGACGAGGCTCGCGCCGCCCTTGGACAGTTGGAGATGATGCGCGACAAGCTGCAGCGGGAATCGCCGCAACTGCTGCCCGGCGACAGCGCACCGACATCGCCGGCGGCGCCCTGAGCGTCAGCCTTCGTAGTGCAGGCGGCAGCCTTCGTCGGCCTGCCGGCCCAGCGCTTCGCGGACCTGCGGGCGGGCGTGGCGCAATACCAGGCGGCGGCCCTCGGCGTGCAGGCGGCGGGCTTCCTGCTGCAACAGCACTGCGCCGGCGAAGTCGATGAAGTTCACCTGGCGGGCGTCCAGCACCAGCCGTGGCCTGTCGCATTGGCGCATGAGGCGTTGCAGGTAGTCGCAGGCGCCGAAGAAGATCGAGCCTTCGATGCGCAGCACTTCTTCCTCGTCGTTGCGCTGGCGCAGTACGCGTGGTGTCGAGGTGCGCCGCAGGTAGAAGACCAGCGACGCCAGCACTCCCGCGTAGATGGCGTTCTGCAGCGGCAACAGCAGCGTGGCCAGGGCGGTTAGGCCGGCCACCAGGCATTCGGCGCGGCCGCTGCGGTAGAGCGCGCGGAGCGCCGGGCGGTCGATCAGGCCCCAGGCGATCAGCAGGATGCCTGCGGCCATCGCCGGCAACGGTACATGCTCGATCAGGCGCGCACCGAGCACGGCCAGCAGTGCCACCCAGAGCGCCGAAAACGCACCCGCCAGCGGGGAGCGCGCACCGGCTTCCAGATTCAGCCCGGAGCGGGTGAAGGAGCCCGCCGACAGGCTCGCCGACAGCCAAGGCCCGAGCAGGTTCGACAGGCCCTGGGCGCGGACCTCCTGGTTGGCATCGAACGCGTCTCCCTGGCGCGCGGCCAGGGCGCGGGCGATCGACAGGCTGGTGACCAGCCCGAGCATGCCGCAGGCCACCGCCGCAGGTAGCAGGTCGAGGATCGATCGGGAATCGAAGACCAGCGGATTCCAGCCCGGCAGTGCGCTCGATAAGGCCTGCACATGGGCTACCGAGGCGAAGGTCCCGGGTAGCGCCCAGACCAGCGTGGCACCGCCCAGCAAGCCAAGCAGCAGGGCCGGCCAGCGCGGTCGCAGGCGCCTGACCAGCAGGCTGAGCGCGAAGCTGAAGCCGCCCACCAGCAGCGATGGGCCATCGAACTCGGCGAACCGCGCCAGCAGCCGCCAGCCGTTTCCCGGCGCTGCGCCCTCCCCGCTCGCGGCCAGGCCGAGAAGATAGGGCAGTTGGCCGAGGACGATCAGCAGCGCCGCGCCAAGGGTGAAGCCGAGCATCACCGAATGCGAGACGAAATTGACCAGCGACCCGACGCGCAGGACGCCGAGCAGCCACTGGAAGGCGCCGGCGAGAAAGGTCAGCAGCAGCACGGCCTGGACGTATTGCGGGCTGCCCAGCGGCGCCAGCGGGGCCACCGAACTGAACAGCAGCACCGAGATCGCCGCGGTGGGACCGCTCACCAGGTGGCGCGACGAGCCCCACAGGCAGGCGATCGCCACTGGCAGCATCGCCGCGTACAGGCCGTACTCCGCTGGCAGGCCGGCGATCAGCGCATAGGCCATCGATTGCGGCAGTGCCAGGATTGCGCCATTCAGGCCGACCCAAGCCTCGCGCCCGAGCATGCCCCGGTGCAGCCCCGGTAGCCAGGCGAGGAACGGCAGCAAGCGCGTCCACATGGCGCTATGGCTGGCCGCGAACCGCGGCCAGGGCGTCGCCGCCGTCGCGGCTGGTCACCCCTTGCAGCCAGGCCTCGAGCACCCGCGGGTTGGCCTTGAGCCAGGCGCGGGTCGCCGAGGCCGGAGTCGCCGTGCCTTCCAGCGCGTCGCTCATCAGGCGGTTCTCCATGTCCAGGTCGAAGCGCAGGTTGGCCAGCAGCCGCGCCGGGTTCGGGCACTGCGCGGCGTAGCCCTTGCGTGCCAGGGTGTAGACCTGGCCGCGGTCGCCGAAGTACTGCTCGCCGCCTTCCAGGTAGCGCAGGTCATGGCGGATGTTCATCGGGTGCGGCGTCCAGCCGAGGAACACCAGCCAGCGCTGGCGCTTCTCGGCCCGGCCGAGTTCGGCGAGCATCGCCTGCTCGCTGGACTCCACCAGCTTCCAGTCGCCGAGGCCGAACTGGTTGGCGTCGATCATCTTCTGGATCGACTGATTGGCCGGCGCGCCGGAGCCGATCCCGTACAGCTTGCGGTTGAAGCGTTGCCCTTGCGCGGCGAGGTCCTCGAAGCGGTGTACGCCGGCGTCCCAGACGTAGCGCGGCACCGCCAGGGTGAAGCGGGTGCCGTCGAGGTTGCGACCGAGGCGTTCGACCTGGCCGCTGGCGACGAACTTGTCGTGATAGTCCTGGTGCGCGGGCATCCAGCCGCCGAGGAAGGCGTCCACCTGGCCGTCGCGCAGGCCGCCATAGATGATCGGCACCGACAGGGTATCGATCTTCACCTGGTAGCCGAGGCTTTCCAGGAGAAACGCGGCAGTGGCGTTGGTTACCGCGATATCGCTCCAGCCTGGATCGGCCAGCCTGACGCGGGCACAGGCGGGGTCTTCGGCGTATAGCGAGGCGCTGCCCAGGAACAGGGTGGCGGCCAGCAGGCAGGTGGGAAGCCGGTTCATGGAAGTGCCCTCGTGCTCAGGGTTGCGGGAAGCGCGCGCGGCGCTCGAGATCGTCCAGGTCGATATGGTTGCGCATGTACTGCTGGCTTGCATCGACCCACGGCTGGTGGTCCCAGCTGGCCAGCCGTCCTCGCGCCAGCGCGGCGGCCACCAGGCGTCGGCGGCGCTGGCTGTCGAGTACGGCGCGGGTGATCGCGGGGATGTCCCAGCGTCGCCGGGCCTCGTCGAGGAACGCCTCGAACGTTCCGCGATGGGCCGGACTGGCGGCGAGGTTCTCGCGCTCCTGCGGGTCGTTGCGCAGGTCGTAGAGCAGGCAGGGGTCCTGCTCGGAGTAGATGAACTTGTAGTCGCCGCGGCGGATCATCATCAGCGGGCTGAGGGTGCCCTCGGCGGTGTATTCGCCGATCACCTCGTCATGCCCGCTGCCGTCGCGCAGGTGCGGCAGCAGCGAGCGGCCTTCCAGCGGCAGGCGTGGATCGACCTGGCCGCCGGCCAGCTCCACCAGGGTCGGCAGCAGGTCCACGGTGGATACCGAAGCGCCGATGCGGCGCGGCGCGAAGCGCGCCGGCGCATGGACCAGCAGCGGCACGCGCGCGGCCATCTCGAACCAGTGCATCTTGTACCAGAGGCCGCGCTCGCCGAGCATGTCGCCATGGTCGCCGGAGAACACCACGATGGTGTCGTCGGCCAGCCCGCATTCCTCCAGGGTCGCCAGCAGCGCACCGATCTGCGCGTCGACGTAGCTGCAGGCGCCGAAGTAGGCACGCCGGGCGGCGCGGATGCGCTCCTCGGGCAACGGCTTGTCCCACAGGTCGATGACCTTCAGCAGGCGTTGCGAATGAGGGTCCTGCTCCTCCTGGGCGAAGCGCTGGCGCGGCAGCGGGATGTCCTCGTCGCGGTAGAGATTCCAGTAGCTCGCCGGGATGCTGTAGGGGTCGTGCGGATGGGTCATCGACACGGTCAGGCAGAATGGCTGGCCGGCGTGCTGGCGAACATGGTCGTAGAGGTACTGGCGGGCCTTGAACACCACCTCCTCGTCGAAGTCCAGCTGGTTGGTGCGCACGCAGGGACCGGCCTGCAAAACCGAGGACATGTTGTGGTACCAGCTCGGGCGCACCTCCGGCTCGTCCCAGTTCACCGCCCAGCCATAGTCCGCCGGATAGATGTCGCTGGTCAGGCGTTCCTCGTAGCCGTGCAACTGGTCGGGACCGCAGAAGTGCATCTTGCCCGACAGCGCCGTGCGATAGCCGAGGTTGCGCAGGTAGTGGGCGTAGGTGGGGGTATCGGCGGCGAAGTCGGCAGCGTTGTCCCAGGCGCCGATGCGGGTAGGCAAGCGACCGCTGACCAGGGTGAAGCGCGACGGCGCGCAGAGCGGGCTGTTGCAGTATGCCGAGTCGAACACCACGGCCCGTTCGGCGAGGCGCGAGAGGTGAGGCATGCGCAGCGCCGAGCGCGGATCGTGAAGCGGCAGCAGCGGCGCGGCCATCTGGTCGGCCATGATGAACAGGATGTTCGGCGAGGTCTTCATCGGGCGGCTTATCCCATGCGATTGGGTTATGCGATAGTGCTGCGTCGATCATCAGTGCATCGAAATCCCTGGTAAACCGCATGGGGCTGGATGCGTTGGATAAGCCGGGCTTATGTGAGAACACCTCATGCCGCCATCCCTCGACCTGCTCCGGGTATTCGAGTCCGCCGCCCGCCAACTCAGCTTCACCGCTGCCGCCGAGGAACTGGGGACCACCCAGCCTGCGGTCAGCCAGCAGATCAAACGCCTGGAGAAAGAGCTGGCGACCCCTCTGTTCCAGCGCGTTCATCGAGGCATCGTGCTCACCGACGCCGGCCAGCTTCTGCTCCGCCACGTGGCCGCCGGCCTCGAGACGATCGATGCCGGCATCGCCGCGCTGGGCGCGCGCCAGCGCCACGAGGTGCTCCAGGTGGCCACCGACTACGCCTTCGCTGCCTACTGGCTGATGCCGCGCCTTCCGCGCTTCCATCAGGCCCATCCGCACCTGGACGTGAGCCTGGTGACCAGCGAGCGCGGCCTGGCCGGCCAGCGCGGCGATATCGACGTGGCGATCCTGTTCGGCGACGGTCGTTCCAAGCACGGCGAAGCGCACCGGCTGTTTCGCGAGGAGGTGTTCCCGGTCTGTAGCCCGCGGCTGGTCGAGGGATTGCAGTTGCCGCTGGCCAAGGCGCACCTGGCGCGCCTGCCGATGCTGCATCTGAAGCCGGCGCAGCACGCCCGCTGGTTCGACTGGCCGGCGTTGTTCGAAGCGTTGGCCATCGATCGGCAGCCGATTCCGGCGGTGCTCAGCTTCGACAACTACACCTTGCTGATCCAGGCGGCCATCGCCGGCCAGGGCGTGGCCATCGGCTGGCGCCACCTGGTCGACGGCCTGCTCGAACAGGGGCTGCTTTGCCGGCCCATTGGCGAGAGCTGCCTGTCGCGATACGGGTACTATGCGGTATTGCCGGAGCGCAAGCGGCGCCAGCGGCTGGTCGACGGTTTCGTCGACTGGCTGCAGGCCGAGTTGCAGGCCGGCGGCGCTTGAAGAGGTGACGATGAACGAGTATTCCACCCCCCGCATCCAGGGCTTCCATGCTCACGTCTATTTCGATGCGCAGAGCATCGAGCGAGCCCGCGCCCTTTGCGAAGAGGCGGCGCGGCGCTTTCCGCTGAAGATGGGGCGGGTCCATGAGCGGCCGGTAGGGCCGCATCCGGACTGGAGCTGCCAGCTGGCGTTCGCTCCCGAGGTGTTCGGCGAGCTGGTGCCCTGGCTGGCCATCCATCGGCAGGACCTGGTGGTGTTCATCCACCCGGTTACCGGCAACGATCTGCTCGACCATCGCGACCGAGCCATCTGGATGGGAGCCATTCGCCCGCTGGACCTGTCGATCCTGGACGAAGGCCCGCAACGCTATGACTTCGCCGTGCCTTGAGGCGCGGTCATCGTCATCCAGTCGTGCAGTTCGCATTGCAGCTCGCCCAGTGCCGTCACCAGGTCGTCGACGGCATCGGCGAGCTTGCGCACGGAGCTTTCGCCGCAGGCGATCTCCAGTTGGTGGCAGGCGCGTTCCACGGCGTGGGCGTGGATCAGCGAGGCCATGCCCGCCAGGCGGTGCGCCAGCTCGTTGAGTTCCTGGGTCTGCTCGCGCTCCTGGGCGCGTCGCAGCTTGCGGGTGTCTTCGTTGTTGCTGGTCATCAGCTGCGCGACGAGCAGGCGGCTGATCTCCGGTTGGTTGGCGCGGTCGCCCAGGGCGGCGGTCAGGTCGAACGTTCGCATGGGATCCTCAGATCAGCTCGTGGCGGCGGGCGAAATCGATCAGGCCGGCCAGGGAATGGGCGTTGAGTTTCAGCATGATGCGTGACTTGTAGGTGCTCACGGTTTTCTCGCTGAGGAACAGCTGCTGGGCGATGGCCTTGTTGGTGTTGCCGTTGGCCAGGTACTGCAGCACGGTCATCTCGCGGTCGGAAAGGCTTTCCAGCATGCGGGCCTCGTTGTCGCGGCTCTGCTGGTTGATGCTGCGCAACGCCCCGGTGGGGAAGTGGATGTAGCCGGCCAGCACGGCCTTGGCGGCGAGCAGCAGCTCGGAGAGGTTTTCCCTTTTGCTGACGAAGCCCATGGCGCCGGCCTGCAGGCAGCGCGGGGCGAACTGCGCCGGATTCTGCCGGGTCAGGACCAGGACCTTGGTGTCCAGCTTCAGGGACTTCAGGCGGGCTATCACTTCGAGACCGTCGATCTTGGGGATGCCGATGTCCAGGATGGCCAGGTCGGGAGACTTCTTGCGGGCTACCTGCAGGGCTTCGGCACCGTTGTCGGCCTCGCCGACGATGGTGAAACCGTCGCGCTCGAACAGCAAGCGCACGGCCAGGCGGATAGCGGGATGATCATCGACGATCAGCACCTTACTCATGCGAACCTTCTTTGAATGCGTTGGCTATTTGGGTGAGGCGCTATTCAAGGCTTCGGCAGAGTCGGCGGACAATAAGACGTTTCTGAAAGTGACCGTGAATTTTTCCTCACGGTTCTGGCAGCGTGCAACGCAAGGCCAGGCGCAGCGGGTTGCCTGCGCCTGGAGAATGCCGCTGTCAGGGTCTGTCAGCGTGCGTTGCGCACGCCTTCGGCCAGCTCGCCGCACAGGGCGAGGACATCCTTGACCGCCTGGGCATTGTCGCGGGCCTTGGCGATCCGGTCGATCAGCGCCGAGCCGACCACCACGCCGTCGGCCAACCGCGCGACCGCGGCGGCGTGTTCGGCGCTGCGGATGCCGAAGCCGATACCGATCGGCAGGTCGGTATGCCGGCGCAGGCGCGCCACTGCTTCCTCGACGTGCTCCAGGGTCGCCGCGTTGGCGCCGGTGACGCCGGCCACCGACACGTAGTAGACGAACCCGGAACTGCCTTCGAGCACCGTCGGCAGGCGCTGGTCGCCGGTGGTCGGGGTGGTCAGGCGGATGAAGTCGAGGCCGGCGGCCTGGGCCGGGTGGCAGAGGTCTTCGTTGTGCTCCGGCGGCAGGTCGACCACGATCAGGCCGTCCACCCCCACCTCCTTCGCCTCGGCAATGAAGCGTTCGACGCCGTAGTGGTGGATCGGGTTGAAGTAGCCCATCAGCACCAGGGGCGTCTCACTGTCGCCGCTGCGGAATTCGCGGACCATCTGCAACGTCCTGGCCAGGGTCTGGCCGCCTTCGAGGGCGCGGATGTTGGCCAACTGGATGGCCGGGCCGTCCGCCATCGGATCGGTGAACGGCATGCCCAGTTCGATCACGTCGGCTCCGGCCGCCGGCAGGCCTTTGAGGATTTCCAGGGAAGACGCGTAGTCCGGGTCGCCGGCGGTGACGAAGGTCACCAGGGCGGCGCGGTTTTCCTGCTTGAGCTGGGCGAAGCGGGTCTGCAGGCGGCTCATGCTTTCGACTCCTGTTGCATGTGGTGCATGACGGTCTGCATGTCCTTGTCGCCGCGACCGGACAGGTTCACCACCATGATGTGCTCCTTGGGCAGGCTGGGCGCACGCTTGAAGACCTCGGCCAGGGCATGGGAGCTTTCCAGCGCCGGGATGATGCCTTCGAGGCGGCAGCAGGTGTGGAAGGCCTCCAGGGCTTCGTCGTCGGTGATCGAGGTGTACTCGACGCGGCCGGTGTCGTGCAGCCAGGCGTGTTCCGGGCCGATGCCGGGATAGTCGAGGCCGGCGGAGATGGAGTGTGCGTCGATGATCTGGCCATCCGCGTCCTGCAGCAGGAAGGTGCGGTTGCCGTGCAGCACGCCGGGAACCCCGCCGTTCAGGCTGGCCGCGTGCTTGCCGGTGTCGATGCCGTGGCCGGCGGCTTCCACGCCGACGATCTGCACCCCGGCGTCGTCGAGGAACGGGTGGAACAGGCCCATGGCGTTGGAGCCGCCGCCGATGCAGGCGACCAGCGAATCGGGCAGGCGCCCTTCCTTCTCGGCCAGTTGCTCGCGGGTTTCCTTGCCGATCACCGCCTGGAAATCGCGGACCATCGCCGGGTACGGATGCGGGCCGGCGACCGTGCCGATCAGGTAGAAGGTGCTGTCGACGTTGGTCACCCAGTCGCGCAGCGCCTCGTTCATGGCGTCCTTCAGGGTACCGGTGCCGGCGGTCACCGGGATCACCTCGGCGCCCAGCAGCTTCATGCGGAAGACGTTGGCCTGCTGCCGGTCGATGTCGGTAGTGCCCATGTAGATCACGCACTGCAGGCCGAAGCGCGCGGCGACGGTGGCGGTGGCCACGCCGTGCATGCCGGCGCCGGTCTCGGCGATGATGCGTTTCTTGCCCATGCGCCGGGCCAGGAGGATCTGGCCGATGCAGTTGTTGATCTTGTGCGCGCCGGTATGGTTCAGCTCCTCGCGCTTGAGGTAGATCTTCGCCCCGCCGCAGTGCTCGGTCAGGCGCTCGGCGAAGTAAAGCGGGCTCGGCCGGCCGACGTAGTCGCGCTGGAAGTAGGCCAGTTCCTCCTGGAACGCCGGGTCGTCCTTGGCCTTCTCGTACTCGCGGGCGAGGTCGAGGATCAGCGGCATCAGGGTCTCGGCGACGTACTGGCCGCCGAAGCGGCCGAACAGGCCCTTGGCGTCGGGGCCGTTGCGATAGGAAGTCATGGAGGGCTCCAGGAAATGACGTATGGGCAGAATCTAATCCCCCCGCCGGGCAAAAGAAACCGATAAGATTGCGCCAACCTGTCAGGAAAACTCACGAATAGCCATGAGCCGCGACCTGCCCTCCCTGAATGCCCTGCGCGCTTTCGAAGCCGCTGCCCGGTTGCACAGCATCAGCCTGGCGGCCGAGGAACTGCACGTTACCCATGGCGCCGTGAGCCGGCAGGTGCGGTTGCTCGAGGACGATCTCGGGGTGGCCCTGTTCGGCAAGGATGGACGCGGCGTAAAACTCACCGATTCCGGCGTTCGCCTGCGTGACGCCTGCGGCGATGCGTTCGAGCGACTGCGTGGCGTCTGTGCCGAGCTGCGCCGGCAGACCGCCGAGGCCCCGTTCGTCCTCGGCGTACCCGGCAGCCTGCTGGCGCGCTGGTTCATCCCGCGGCTGGACCAGCTCAACCGTGCCCTCCCCGACCTGCGCCTGCAACTGTCCACCAGCGAGGGCGAGTTCGATCCGCGTCGTCCCGGCCTGGACGCCATGCTCTGGTTCGCCGAGCCGCCCTGGCCGGCGGACATGCAGGTCTTCGAACTGGCGCCCGAGCGCATGGGCCCGGTGGTCAGCCCGCGCCTGGCGCAGGAAACCGGCCTGGCCCAGGCGCCCGCCGCGCGGCTGTTGCAGGAGCCGCTGCTGCATACCGCCTCGCGACCCCAGGCCTGGCCGGCCTGGGCCGCGAGCCAGGGGCTGGCGGCGGAGGCGCTGCGCTATGGCCAGGGGTTCGAGCATCTCTACTACCTGCTGGAAGCGGCGGTGGCGGGCCTCGGCGTGGCCATCGCCCCGGAGGCGCTGGTCCGCGACGATCTCGCCGCGGGCCGCCTGGCGGCGCCCTGGGGCTTCATCGAGACCGATGCGCGCCTGGCCCTGTGGGTACCGGCACGCCTCCACGATCCGCGTGCCGGGCGCCTGGCGCAATGGTTGCGGGAGCAGTTGGCAGGCTGAGCGCTGGCGATTTGCTGCACTTTTCCGGCTCGGCTAGTGTCCATTGAACAGAGGCGCCCGCCGGGCGCGAAGAACCAGGCATCGTCCGGGGAGAGAGTTCATGTCCAATCACCACACCTACAAGAAGATCGAACTGGTCGGCTCGTCCAAGACCAGCATCGAGGACGCCATCAACAACGCCCTCGCCGAAGCGGCGAAGAGCATCCAGCATCTGGAATGGTTCGAGGTGGTGGATACCCGCGGGCACATCGAGAACGGCGCCGTCGGCCATTACCAGGTGACCCTGAAAGTAGGGTTCCGTATCGCCAATAGCTGATGGCACCCTGGAAACCTGTCCACGATCGCCTGCGCCCTGGAAAGGCCGCCGTGTCTTTCCGCTTCGCCGGATCATGCACAGGCTATGAGGGCGGCGTGCCTCCATGGGCGGCGCGCTCGTCTCAACCTTGCCGCATTTGGCAAGCCTGACCCGTTCGGGTCTTCATCCATGCAACGAGGGAATGTGTTCATGAAGAAGTTGATGTTGGCAGTCGGCCTGTTTGCCGTGGCGGGCAGCGCATTCGCCGCCAAGCCCTGTGAGGAACTGAAAGCCGAGATCGATGCGAAGATCAAGGCCAACGGCGTTCCTGCCTACACCCTGGAAATCGTCGACAAGGGCAGCGTCACCGACAAGAAGGTAGTCGGCACCTGCGACGGCGGCACCAAGGAAATCGTCTACCAGCGCGGCTGATGCAGCGCCTGCGACGAGCAGTATCCGGGGCCGGCTTTCCCATGGGAGCCGGCCCTTTCTTTTTGCCGCGATGAGTACCCTGCCAACGATGGGTCTTGTTGCAGTTCGTCGAGAAAGCGTGCCATCTAACGGATTAATCCAAAAGTCTGTGTTAGGTTTTTCGGCACGCCCAGATGGCCTTGTGCCTTACCTCCGGATTGTCCGACTCATGGAAGACGGATTTCGGAATATTCCTGCTTACCCGCTGTAGCCGCTGGGCCAACATCGCGCCTTTCTGTATTTCAAGGAATGAAATCGTGGCTCTCCATCGCCTGGCCTTTATCTTCCTGTGCCTGCCGCTCATGGCCAGCGCCGCCCCCTTCACCTCCCCCGGCGACCGCGACCTGATCCGCGACCGCCAGCAGCGCCTGCTGGACGAACAGCGCAAGCGCCTGGAGGAACTCCAGCAACTGCCCGGCAAGGGAGCGCCCGCCGCTGCGGATGCCTCCGGCGACGACGAGCGCTGCTTCGAGATCCGCCGCATCGAGCTGGAAGGCGCCGGGCACCTCGGCGAAAGCGCGCGTCGCCAACTGCTGGCGCCCTACCAGGGGCGCTGCCTGGGCGTCGGCCAGCTCAATGCGCTGCTCAAGGCCGTCACCGACCATTACCTGGATCGCGGCTACGTCACCACCCGTGCCTACCTGCCACAGCAGGACCTGGCCTCCGCGACCCTGCGCATCATCGTCGTCGAAGGCCGCCTGGAGGGCCTGGACAGCTCCGCGCTGGCCAGCCCGCGCGAACTGGCGATGAGCTTTCCGGGCAGGACTGGCGAGTTGCTCGACCTGCGCGAGCTGGAGCAACTGGTCGACCAGTTGAGCCGCCTGCCGTCGCGCCAGGCGCAACTGGAGCTGGTGCCCGGCAGCGAGGTCGGCGGCAGCCGGGTGCGTCTCAAGGGCGAGCGCGACAAGCCCTGGCGGGTCTCCGCCACGCGCAACAACGACGGCGACGTCAGTACCGGCGAGCAGCAGATGGGCCTGGGCCTGGACTGGGACAGCCCGCTGGGCCTGGCCGACCAGCTCAACCTGCGCGCCAACCGCGACGCGGTGACCGACCGCTGGCGCCATTCCGACAGCCAGAGCCTGTTCTACAGCCTGCCCTGGGGCTGGTGGACCTTCACCTACGGCTACAGCCAGAGCGACTACCGCACGCGCAACGAGGCCAGCGGCTTCCCCTTCAAGCTCGATGGCGACAGCCGCAGCCACCAGTTCCGCGCCGAACGCGTGCTGCACCGCGACGGTGTGAGCAAGACCGCCATGAGCCTGGGGCTCAGCCACCAGCGCACCAACAACTATGTCGAAGACACCCGCCTGGAAGACCAGAGCACGCGGATCACCGAGACCCAGCTCGGCTTCAACCATGGCCGGCGGATCGGCAGCGGTTTCGTCTACCTCGACCTCGGCTGGCAGCAGGGCATCGGCGCCCTTGGCGCGCAGGGTCGCGGCCACCCGCAGGCGGGCGATCCGAATGCGCGCTACGACAAGTACAGCCTGACCCTCAGCTACCTGCAGCCGTTCCAGCTATGGGGCGAGCGCTTCAGCTTCGACAGCCTGGCCACCGGGCAGAGGAGCGAGGACGTGCTGTTCAGCCCGCAGCGCATCAGCCTCGGCGGCAACAGCTCGGTGCGCGGCTTCAAGGACCAGACCCTGACCGGCGACAGCGGCGGCTACTGGCGCAACCAGTTGCGCTGGCGGCGCGCGGTGGAGTGGGCGCCGCTGCGGCCCTGGCTGCAGGAATACGGCGTGGCCTTCGCCTACGACGTCGGCGTGATCCGCCACGACCGCTACAACGACGGCGCCAGCGGGCGCATGAGCGGCAACGCCATCGAACTGGATGCCCGCGGCCGCTATTTCGCCGCCAGCGTCGGCTTCGCCCGCTCGCTGGAGCGGCCCAGCGCCATCGAGCGGCGCGAGCACCCGATCTATTTCCGGGTCGACGCGTTCTTCTGAAGACGCGGCGACCTCCTGAACGCTTTAGGAAAGCGCCTACCTGCATCGAGGCCCTTTCCTTGGAAAACCTTGCTTAACCTCGCCGGGCCCCTACCCGCCAAGGAGTAACGATATGGACATCCGCAGCCCGCTGAACCAGTGCATCGCCCTGTCCCTGGCCGGCATCCTGTTCCTCAACCCGATCGTCGCCGCGGCGGCGGGGCTGGCGCTGGACAAGGCCGCCGGCGGCAACACCGGCCTGGGCCAGGCGGGCAACGGCGTGCCCGTCGTCAATATCGCCACGCCCAACGGCGCCGGGCTGTCGAACAACCATTTCCGCGACTACAACGTCGGCGCCAACGGGCTGATCCTCAACAACGCCACCGGCAAGACCCAGGGTACCCAGCTCGGCGGGATCATCCTCGGCAACCCCAACCTCAAGGGCCAGGCGGCGCAGGTGATCCTCAACCAGGTCACCGGCGGCAACCGCAGCACCCTGGCCGGCTACACCGAGGTGGCCGGGCAGTCGGCGCGGGTGATCGTCGCCAACCCGCACGGCATCACCTGCCAGGGCTGCGGCTTCATCAACACGCCGCGCGCGACCCTCACCACCGGCAAGCCGATCATGGACGGCCAGCGCCTGGAGCGCTTCCAGGTGGACGGCGGCGACATCGTCGTCGAAGGCGCCGAACTGAACGTCGGCAACCTCGAACAGTTCGACCTGATCACCCGCAGCGCCAAGCTCAACGCCAAGCTCTACGCGAAGAACCTCAACATCGTCACCGGCCGCAACGACGTCCAGGCCGACAGCCTGCAGGCCACGCCGCGCGCCGCCGATGGCAGCGAGAAGCCGCAGCTGGCGATCGACAGCTCGGCGCTGGGCGGGATGTACGCCGGGGCGATCCGCCTGGTCGGCACCGAGCAGGGCGTGGGGGTGCGGCTGGCCGGCGACATGGCCGCCAGCGGCGGCGACATCCGCATCGACGCCAGCGGCAAGCTGAGCCTGGCCCAGGCCTCCAGCCAGGGCGACCTGAAGATCGCGGCCCAGGCCGTGGAGCTGAATGGCAAGACCTACGCCGGCGGCAGCGCCGAGATCCGCAGCGCGGAGGAACTGGTCAACCGGCAGAGCCTGGCGGCGCGCGAACGCATCGCGCTGGAGGCGGCGCATATCGACAACGCCGGGGTGATCGAAGCCGGCGTCGAGCCAGACGAGCGGCGCAACGCGCGCGGCGACCTCGAGCTGCGCAGCGGCACCCTGCGCAACGCCGGCAGCCTGGTGGCCAGCCGCGCGCTGGAAGCGAAGGCGAGCCAGGCGCTGGACAACCAGGGCGGCAGCCTGAAGGGGGCGACCGTCCGGGTCGACGCCGGGCACCTGGACAACCGTGGCGGCAAGCTGCTCGCCGAGGGCGAACTGCGGGTCGAGGCGAGCAGCCTGGACAACCGCCAGGACGGCCTGTTGCAGAGCCGGGACCGCGCCGTGGTCAAGACCCGTGGCGATCTCGACAACCGTGGCGGCCAGGTGATCGGCCTGAACGACCTGGAGGTCGGCGCGGCGACGCTCGACAACGGCCAGCAAGGCCTGCTCGGCAGCCAGCAGTCCACCCGCGTCAGCGCCCAGGCGCTGGTCAACCGGGGAGACGGCGAAGTCTCCGGCAAGCGCGTCGAGGCCCGCGTCGGCAGCCTCGACAATCGCGGCGGCAAGCTGATCGGCGACGACCTGCTGGTGGTCGCCAGCGGTGCCATCGACAACCGCCTCGGCTTGTTCTCCGCGGCCAACCGCCTCGACCTGCGGGCGCGCAGCCTGGACAACAGCGGCAAGGGCACGCTGAGCAGCCGGGGCGGCCTGGAGGTCAGCCTCGGCGGCCTGCTGGACAACCGCGATGAAGGCAACCTGCTCAGCCAGGGCGCGCAGCGCGTGACGGTGGGGCAACTGGACAACCGCGCCGGCGGCCTGCTGTCGAGCCGCAGCGAGTTGAACGTCCACGGCGCCAGCCTGGACAACCGTGGCGGCGTGCTGGTGGCCGACGCCGGCCTGAGCGCCACGGGAGGCGCCTTCGACAACCGCGACGGCGGCAGCGCCAGCGGCAAGGCTGGCGTGCGCGTGGAGGTCGCCAGCCTGCGCAACGACCAGGGTGGCAAGCTGCTCAGCGATGGCCGCCTGGACCTCGCAGCGAACGCCGTCGGCAACGCCGGAGGGCGTATCGCCGCCAAGGGCGACCTGCAGGCGACGCTTGGCAGCCTGGCCCAGCAAGGTGGCGAACTGGTCAGCGAAAAGACCCTGAAGGTCGCGGCCGACACGCTCGACAACAGCCAGTCCGGGCTGATCGCCGCGAATGGCGGCATCGCTATCGAGGCGCGGCAGGTCGACAACCGCGCCGGCGAGATTTCCAGCACCTCGAAGGTCGCCGTGAACGCCCGCGAGCAACTGGACAACCGCGGCGGCAAGGTTATCGGCGACAGCGGCCTGCGCCTCACCGTGCAGCGCCTGCTGAACCAGGCCAAGGGGGTGCTGGCCGGGCGCGACGGCCTGAGCCTGGACGGCGGCGAACTGTTCAACGGCGACGGCGGGCGGCTCGACAGCCAGAACAGCCTGAGCGTGAGCCTCGGCGGCGTGCTGGACAACCAGGGCGGCAGGCTGCTCAGCGATGCCGGCGTGACGCTGAAGGGCGCCAGCCTCGACAACAGCCGTTCCGGCGTGATCAGCGCCAAGGGTGCGGTGGATATCCGCACCGGCGTGCTGGACAACAGCCGCAACGGCGGCATCGGCAGCAACGCCGGCATCACCCTGGTGGCCGCCCGGCTGGACAACGGCCAGCAGGGCCGGGTCAGCGCCAAGGGCCTGCTCGACGCCAACCTGAAAGGCCTCGACCAGCGCGGAGGCGGCGTCCTGGTCAGCGAAACCGGCGTCACCCTCGACCTCAATGGCGGCACACTGGTCAACCGCGACGGCGGCCTGATCGCTACGCCCGGCGCGCTGCTGCTGCGCCAGCTCGGCGCGGTGGACAACGGCGCCGGCGGGGAAATCTCCAGCGACCGCGCCTTCACCCTCGCCGCCGCCAGCCTGGACAACCGCGGCGGGCGCCTGATCGGCGCCGCCAGCCTGACCCTGCGCATCGCCCAGGCCCTGGACAACAGCCTGGCCGGGGTGATCTCCGGCGCCGCCGGCCTGGACATCGCGGCCGCTCGCCTGGACAACAGCGCCAAGGGCACCCTGGCCAGCCGCGCCGGCATCGACCTGCGCGTCGACGGCGCGCTGGACAACCACGCCGAAGGCACCGTTTCCGGCGCCCGCCTGACGCTCGCCAGCGCCTCGCTGGACAACAGCGGCAAGGGCCTGCTCTCCGGCAACGCCGGCCTGACCGTCGTCACTGGCGCGCTGGACAACGCCGAGGGTGGCCAACTGATCAGCCAGGGCGTGCTGGACGTCAGCAGCGCCGACCTCGACAACCGTGGCGGCGCCCTCAGTGGCAAGCAGTCGCTGCGCCTGAGCGCCGCCAACCTGGACAACCGTGGCGGCCTGCTGACCAGCGACGGCGAACTGGAACTGACGGCAGGGCGCGTCGACTCCGCCGACGGCGGCGAAATCTCCGCCCGGGGCGACCTGCGCCTGACGGTCGAGCGCCTGGTGCAACGCCAGGGCCGGCTGATCGGCGAGCGCGGCGTCAGTCTCGACCTGCGGGGTGGCGACCTGGATAACCAGGGCGGCCTGATCAGTGCCCGCGGCCCGCTGAGCATCGAGCGGCTGAACGTCCTCGACAACCGCCAGGGCGGCGAGATTTCCAGCCAGCAGGGCTTCGAGCTGCTGGCCAGGCGCATCGACAACGGCCAGCAGGGGCGCATCATCAGCGCCGGGAAACTGCGCCTGGACGCCGACGCGCTGGGCAACGCCGGCGCCGGCCTGCTCTCCGGATGGCAGGGCCTGACGGTGACAGGCGGGAGCCTGGACAACAGCGCCGGCGGCACCCTTTCGAGCAAGGACGGCGAGCTGGCCATCAGCCTCGGCGGCGCGCTGGACAACCACGGCCAGGGCGCCCTGGTCAGCAAGGGCGCGCAACGGATCGACGCCGCCAGCCTGGATAACGCCCAGGGCATTGTCTCCGGCGAAAGCGACGTGACCCTGAGCATCGCCGGGAAGCTGGACAACGGCCAGGGCGGCCTGGTCTCGGCGCAGCGCGCGCTGAGCTTCGAGCGCGACGATACGCTGCTGAACAACGCCGGCGGCCGGATCAACGGCGGCAGCCTGCTGCTCAAGGGCGCCAGCCTGGATAACAGCGACGGCCAGTTGATCAGCCAGGGCCGGCTCGACGCCATCCTTGGCGGCGCCCTGGTCAACGCCGGCGCGGCGCGCCTGGCCAGCGGCGGCGACCTGCTGCTGCGCAGCGCCAGCGTCGACAACCGCGGCGGCAAGCTGGTCAGCCAGGGGCTGCTGGAGATCAGCGCCGGCAGCCTCGACAACAGCGCCTCCGGCACCCTCGCCAGCCAGGCCGGCATGAGCCTGCGCCTGGGCGGCGGCGCCCTGCGCAACCAGCAGGACGGCCTGATCTTCAGCCAGGCCGGCGCCCTCGAGGTGCAGGCCGGCAGCCTGGACAACCGCCAGGGCACGCTCCAGGCCCAGGGCGACAACCAGCTGCGTATCGGTGGCGCGCTGGACAACCAGGGCGGCCGCCTGGACAGCCGGGCCGGTAACCTCGACCTGCAGAGCGGCAGCCTCGACAACGGCGCCGGCGGCGTGCTCAACAGCGCCAAGGGTTGGCTGAAGCTGGTCACCGGGCTGTTCGACAACAGCGCCGGCGTCACCCAGGCGCAGTCGCTGGAAATCCGCGCCGGGCAAGGCGTGCGCAACCAGCAGGGCCATCTCTCGGCGCTGGGCGGCGACAACCGCATCGTCACCGCCGACTTCGACAACCAGGGCGGCGGCCTCTACGCCAGCGGCCTGCTCAGCCTCGACGGCCAGCGCTTCCTCAACCAGGGCGCGGCGGCGGGTCAGGGCGGCAAGGTCGGCGCCGGGCGCATCGACTTCAGCCTGGCCGGCGCGCTGGCCAACCGCTTCGGCCAGTTGGAAAGCGAAAGCGAGCTGCACCTGCGCGCCGCCGCGATCGACAACAGCGGCGGCAGCCTGCGCGCCCTCGGCCGCAGCGGCAGCACGCGGCTGGTCGCTGGCGGCCTGAACAACGCCTACGGCGTGCTGGAAAGCGCCAACCAGGACCTCGACCTGCAACTGGGCAGCCTGGCCAACGCCGGCGGGCGCATCCTCCACACCGGCAACGGCACCTTCGGCCTGGATTCCGGGCAGGTGATCCGCGCCGGCGGCGAACTGACCACCAATGGCCTGCTGGACATCCGCGCCAGCGAATGGACCAACAGCAGCGTGCTGCAAGCCGGACGCCTGAACCTGGACATCGGCACCTTCCGCCAGACGGCCGAGGGCAAGCTGCTGGCGGTGCAGTCCTTCACTGGCCGCGGCGGCGACTGGAGCAACGACGGCCTGCTGGCCAGCGACGGCAGCTTGCGACTCGAGCTGAGCGGCGGCTACCGTGGCAACGGCCGCGCCACCAGCCTCGGCGACTTCGCCCTGAACGCCGCCAGCCTCGACCTCGGCAACGCCGCCAGCCTCGCCGGCGGCGCCAATGTCACGCTCGGCGCCGGCAACCTGCTGGTCAACCGTGGGCGGATCACCGCCGCCGGCGACCTCGTGGCCAGCGCCGCGAGCCTGAACAACTACGGCACCCTGGGCGGCGGCGGCAACCTGCGATTGAACGCGCCCGCCCTGCTCAACGAGCGCGGGTTGCTGTTCAGTGGCGCCGACATGACCCTGCGCGCCGGCGACATCACCAACCTCTACGGGGATGTGTACAGCCTCGGCAGGCTGGATATCGCCCGCGACGATGCCGGCAACCGTGCCGCCAGCCTGCGCAACCTTTCCGGGGTGATCGAGAGCGGCAAGGACTTCAGCCTGCGTGCCAGCCTGATCGAGAACCGTCGCGCCGTGCTGGAAAGCAAGTCGGGCCTGTACACCGCGAAGATGGAGCAGACCGCCTGCATCGAAGGCGTCAACGCGGGCGACTGCAGCGGCAAGCGCAACGCCATCTGGACCATCACCCAGCGCGACAAGACCGAGGTCACCGCCAGCAGCGCCATGGGGCAACTGCTGGCCGGAGGCGACTTCGCCATCGACGGCGGCACCCTGAACAACCTTTCCAGCCTGATCGGCAGCGGCGGCAACCTCACCGCCAACCTCGAAGTCCTCGACAACCAGGGCCTGGAAACCGGCGAGCTGGAAACCATCCGCGTGCTGCGTACCGCTCGCGGCGGCGATATCGGCGGCATCGATCAGAAGTCGCGCAACTTCACCAACCTCTACTGGTACCAGAGCGCCAATTTCGACCCGGCGCGCGCGGGCGAGATCCCCGCCGCGCTCAACGCGATCCTCAGCGACTGGTCCTTCGAGTACGAATTCCCGAGCAAGGGGCCGACCCCGATCAGCAGTGGCGACCAGTCCTACGCAGCGGTGATCCAGGCCGCCGGCGACGTCACGGTCAATGCCAGCACGCGCATCGACAACGGCGTCACCCGCCCCGGCTACACCTTCGTCGGCAGCGGCCGCCAGGTGGGCGACAGCGCGGTGGGCGGCAGCGGGGTTTCGGTGGTCGTGCCGCTGACCTCGCAACTGCCGCCCGACCTGGCGCGGCGCCAGGTCAACCCGGTTACCCTGCCCGGCTTCAGCCTGCCCCAGGGTGACAACGGCCTGTTCCGTCTCAGCTCGCGCTTCGCCGAGGACGGCAATGGCAGCGCCGCGCTCGGTGCCGGCGCCGACCGCACCCAGGGCGGCAGCGGCGTCTCGGTCGGCCAGCAAGGCGCCGGCAACGTCGCCGGTACCTGGCAGGGCCAGGGCGTGCGAGTCGACGGCCTGGCTGGCGCGGCCAACGTCCAGGGTCAGGGCGGCAGCACGCTCGGCGGTAGCCTGCCGGGCGTCGCCCGGGTCCAGGGCGTGCCCGGCAACGCCACGCCGAGCGCCAGCCACAAGTACCTGATCGAGACCAACCCGGCGCTCACCGAACTGAAGCAGTTCCTCAACTCGGACTACCTGCTCAGCGGCCTGGGCATGAACCCGGACGCTAGCAAGAAGCGCCTCGGCGACGGTCTCTACGAGCAGCGGCTGATCCGCGACGCGGTGGTGGCGCGCACCGGCCAGCGCTACATCGATGGGCTGAGCAGCGACGAGGCGCTGTTCCGCTACCTGATGGACAACGCCATCGCTTACAAGGACCAACTGCACCTGCAACTGGGTGTGGGTCTGAGCGCGGAGCAGATGGCGGCGCTGACCCACGACATCGTGTGGCTGGAAGAGGTCGAGGTGAACGGCGAGAAGGTCCTCGCGCCGGTGGTCTACCTGGCCCAGGCGGAGGGTCGGCTGGCACCCAACGGTGCGCTGATCCAGGGCCGCGACGTGAAGCTGGTGAGCGGCGGCGACCTGCATAACGTCGGCACCCTGCGCGCGCGGAACGACCTCTCGGCGACGGCCGACAACCTCGACAACAGCGGCCTGATCGAGGCCGGCAAGCGCCTCGACCTGCTCGCCGGCGACTCGATCCGCAACCGCCAGGGCGGGGTCATCGCCGGGCGTGACGTGAGCCTCACCGCGCTGACCGGCGACGTGATCAACGAACGCAGCGTGACCCGCTACGACAGCGCGCTCGACGGCCGCACCTGGGAGCGCAGCTTCGCCGACAGCGCCGCGCGGGTGGAGGCGGCGAACAGCCTGAACGTCCAGGCCGGACGCGACATCGCCAACCTCGGCGGGGTGCTGCAGAGTCGCGGCGACCTCAGCCTCGACGCCGGACGCGACGTCACCGTCGCCGCCGTCGAGGACCGCCAGGGCCAGACCCGCTGGAGCACGTCGCGGCTACAGAGCGTGACCCAGCTCGGCGCCGAAGTCAGTGCCGGGCGGGACCTGAACGTCAGCGCCGGGCGCGACCTCAGCGCAGTGGCCAGCGCCCTCGAAGCGCGCCGCGACATCGCCCTCTCCGCCGGGCGCGACGTGACCCTGGCGGCGGCGGCGAACGAGGAGCATGCCTACAGCAAGACCAGGAAGGTCACCTACCAGGAAGACAAGGTCGCCCAGCAAGGCACCCGCGTGGACGCCGGCGGCGACCTGGCGATCAATGCCGGACAGGACCTGCGCCTGATCGCGAGCCAGGCCAGCGCCGGCGACGAGGCCTACCTGGTGGCCGGCGACAAGCTGGAACTGCTGGCCGCCAACGACAGCAACTACTACCTGTACGACAAGAAGAAGAAAGGCGACTTCGGCCGCAAGGAAACCCGGCGCGACGAAGTCACCGACGTCAAGGCGGTGGGCAGCCAGATCAGCAGCGGCGGCGACCTCACCCTGCTCAGCGGCGGCGACCAGACCTACCAGGGCGCGAAGCTGGAATCGGGCAACGACCTGGCCATCGTCAGCGGCGGCGCGGTGACCTTCGACGCGGTGAAGGACCTGCACCAGGAGAGCCACGAGAAGAGCAAGGGCGACCTGGCGTGGCAGTCGTCGAAGGGCAAGGGCCAGACCGACGAAACCGTGCGCCAGAGCCAGATCGTGGCCCAGGGGAATCTGGCGATCAAGGCCGTGGAAGGGCTGAAGATCGACCTCAAGCATATCGACCAGAAGACCGTGAGCCAGACCATCGACGCGATGGTGCAGGCGGATCCGCAACTGGCGTGGCTGAAGGAGGCCGAGCAGCGCGGGGATGTGGACTGGCGCATGGTGCAGGAGGTGCACGATAGCTGGAAGTACAGCAACTCGGGGTTGGGGGCTGCGCCGTCACTGGCCATTGCCATCGTTGCAGCTGCTTACCTCGGCCCGGTGTATGGCGCAATGGCCAGCAACCTCGCCATTGGCACCATCAACAATGGCGGTGACCTTGGCAAGGGGCTGCAACAGGCCACCAGCGCTGACAGTCTGAAAGGGTACGCCATCGCAGCGGCCACGGCTTATCTCGTCAGCCCGCAGTTGGACAAGGCATTCGGCGTATCCAGTGACAACATCAACAAAGTCACCAAAGGATTCAAGCTCAGCACAGTTGAGGGAATCGGTGGATTTGCTGCCTACAGCATTGCCCAAGGCTTTGCTCAATCGGTCATGCAGCAGGCCGCCTATGGCGGCAGCTACATCGACAACCTCGGTAATGCCATGGCAGGTCAGGCGCGCAACCTGGGAATGGCGGTAGGTTTCAATTTCATTGGCGACTCGGTCAAATACCCTGATGGCAGCCCGCCGAAAATCATGGCTCACGCCCTGATGGGAGGTCTGCTGGCCGAAGCCTCCGGCAGTGACTTCAAGACTGGAGCGGCGGCCGCTGGTGCCAACGAGGCCATGATCAACCTCCTTGGGAAAATGGTAGGTGGCGATCAAAACCTCGAACTGATGGCCTCGCAACTCGTTGGCGTAGCCGCGGCAAGTGCGGTCAATGGCGATGTGAGTCTGGGCGCCGAGATCGCCAAAAGCGGGACGGCGTACAACCGGCAGCTACACCCAGATGAAATCAAATTCGCATCGGATGTGGAGCGCGTCAAACGTTATGCCCAGGAAAATGGGCTGAGCGAGGACACCGCCCGCAAAGAGCTTCTCAGCACGGCCGCCATGATGGTGGACAATGGCTGGAACCAGGCCTTGGCCGGCACAGACATCAACGCTGCCCGGGCTGCTCAGTATCTGCGTACGGAGCTGGGCACAGGCCCGGACAGCAATCTCTTCCAGGTGACCCAGGCTGACTACTACAACGAGCGGGTGGGGCTGACGGCGCTATTCAAGAACAAGGAGGCCCTGACCAGCGTTCTGGAAAACATAGCCCTAGCGAATCCCGCGAGCTATACGAGGGACCCCGCGAACCGTGCGGAAGTGCTGAATGCCAAAGGTGAAGGTAGCCAAGCGGGCTTTGGGCTGGCACTGGAAGGGATCGTCAGCGCGCCTTCAAAAACTGCCTTGTGGTTGATGGGTGCGCTAACCTGTTCAAGCTGTGCGGAGCGGGATATCCAGAACGCTTGGAACTCGGTTGCCTCGTTACCTGAAGACATCCGTATGAAAGGCTATCTGGATGCCTTGCACACCATGCAAGGCCAGGGTGCCAGCGTGGTGCGGGACAACGCCGCGAGTTCGACTGCATTGGGAGTTGAGGTTGGGCTGGCCATTGATGGAGGGTTGGCAGGGGCAGGCAAGGGCGTCGTTACGGATGGTCCGAAAGGAATACTTACACTGAAAGATTTTCCTGATGTCTCTACCAAGATAAGCCAGAAGCAGCTTCGCCATATTGCTGGAACACAGCAGCTTGAGGCACGGGGAGGCGGTGGTTTCTTAAACAGTGTCTCTGATGCTCAAAAAGTGCTTGATGCCTACCATACCGGCCAAGTGAAAATCCTAGGGAGAAATGCTCAGGGATTCCCAGTAGTCAAGTTTGAGGGCGTTACTGGAACTAACGTTAATCTCGGTGTTGGTATAACTGATCAGGCAACCAATGTATTTATTATCAAGGGCACAAAGAGTCCAAGTATTGTCCCTACAAATCCAAACTGGAGTCCCAAATGAGTAGCCAGCCAACGTTGGAAGAATGGAATTTTCAAGTGTTAATGCTAATTCAAGCGTTGGTAGGTGCGATATCTGCCAATTTTAGAATGATTGCATTGTTATGGGATGGCGATGAGTGGGTATTGAGATTTTATCTTGAAGAGAGCAACGAAGAGGACGTTGAGGAGATTGAGGATGTTGTTTGCCAATATACGGCATATCAGGGCTCTAGTTTGAGATGCAGGTCTGAGTTGATCGTGGGGCGTGAACGCCTTCCGGGGCTTTCGGAGGTGGGTAGGGTTGTATACCGTCGCAGAGAGTCTTTTGATATTTAGTTGGGGCAAAAGGTAGCTCCGGCGCAGAAAGTGCTATCAATCAAGGCAGGCTTAATTCTCAGCTCCTGTCTGAGGAGGTTGCGAATGGCCACGCGTTCCAGAAACATTTAGTCGAACGGCAAGAGTTTGTTGATCTTGCGCCAACAGCATAAAGGGGACAGATTTATTTTCCCTACTCTAATTTTCTAAGCAGGGAGGCTCCAGTGCAGACGCCGTAAGGAGGCTCCGCGATGCCTAGGCAAGGGCGAGTGGTTTTACCGAATTATCCGCTTCACGTGGTCCAGCGGGGACACAATCGGCAAGTGGTATTCGCCGAGGACGAGGACTACCAGCGTTACCTCTCCGATCTACGGGACCTCAAGGATGCCTTTGGTATCAAGGTCTACGCATTTTGCCTGATGACCAACCATGTCCATCTGCTCTTGGCGCCTGGTGATTCGCTGTCTGGCTTGGCGCAACTGATGAAAACGCTGGCGGCGCGCACGACACGATATCGGAATCGCTTGGAGGGCCGTTCCGGAACGTTGTGGGAAAGTCGCTATAAATCGAGTGTCGTACAGAGCGATGCCTACCTGCTGGCGTGTTGCCGGTACATCGAACTGAACCCTGTTCGGGCGCGGATGGTGGACGATGTGGCGGCCTATCCCTGGTCAAGTTATGGGCTGCGGGCGGATTGGTTGAAGGAGCCAAACTGGTTGGATATGGATTCCTGCTTCATTGAGCTAGGTCAGACGGCCGAAGAGAGATATCGGCGATACGTAACGTTCATGAAAGAGGCGATACCGGCCGAGGAATTGAGGCTGATTCGCGAGGCGGTTCAGCGTGGACAACTGACGGGCAATCAACGGTTCGTGGACGAGATCGAGCGGGTAGCCGGGGTGAGAATAGAGCGGCGTGGGCAAGGGCGGCCGAGATTAGAGCAGGGAAAATAAATCTGTCCCCTTTTTTCTTTTTTTCTTAGTCCCCTTTTTTCTTACATTACCAGACGGACGGGCTGCTAGTTGGGGTGGGGATGGTAAATTTATTGGGTTTAGAGGCGTGCAAAAATGAAGGTAAATTTGATTTTTGAAAAAGTTGGAGATGTTAATAGTGATTATCCATATCTTTGTGTATATAAGGAGGGGGAGAGAGAGCCTTTTATGGAGATATCAGTGAGTAAAGAAAGAAAGATTGAGTTTGTTTTTTATTCTAGAGCTGATAATTTTTCCCTAAGCTCTGAAGAGTTCTATGAAATATATGGTAGGGCGGAAGCTTTTTTGCCTCAAGCTTTAGAAAATGAAGATTCGCTGTAATATTTAAATAAAGAGACTGGTTATAATGGGGATTTTTATTTTCCTGACTCTAGTGTTATCCGGCGGCAAATATGATTTCGATACTTTGATTTCAGAGAAATCCTCAAAGTTTTAGTTGAAAGAATAAAGGGGCAGATTTATTTTCTCTACTCTAATTTCGGCGACGGCGCCCACGCCGAACTACTCAAAGAAAATAACTCGTTAAACCATGCGCCCTTACCAAGGCATCACGAAGTTCCTTTACGGCATCTGCACTGGAGCCTTTGCTCAGAAGATTAGAGTAGAGAAAGTAAATCTTTCCCCTTTCAATGTTGTTTCAAGAGAAGACTGTGGTCAGCAAAGAGCCCACGGAAGCTTAGGATGTGGTTCGGATGGAAGGGCGGCTCCGCACGAGCATAAAATTGAATATAACGAAAGGGCTATGTAAGAAGAAATAGGCTCGGATGGAAAGCCGGTAGGCCCTTGGATACCAGATAGGTGATTAAATGTCTAATGATGTATGTGGGTATATAAAATATGATGGTGTTTATCCGGAGTCAGATCTGCTTGAGTATTTGTCAAAAAGTGAGCTAGGTGTTTTTAGAGTTCCAAAGGAGCATCTATATCGAATGAAAGGGACAGATTTATTTTCTCTACTCTAAATTTTCTGAGCATGGAGGCTCCAGCGCAGATGCCGTAAAGGAACTTCGCGATGCCTAGCGAATTATTTGCTTTGAGCGTTTCAGAGTGGGCGCAGTCGCCGAAATTAGAGTAGTAAAAATAAATCTGTCCCCTTTTTTACAAGGGAGTGCTATAACGGGGCAGAGTTTCAAGACTGGACAAGCGTTTGACGTTGGTAGGGTGAGTGACTTCGATATTGCCTTGGCAGGCCCTGAGTTGTTGCAGCGTGCACAGCCGCTAGGAATAGGTTTGAGAAGCGGCGGTACTCGTACTGGTCCTCTGAGCGGAAGAGATTTGCAAGCACTTGGATTAAAAGATCTAGCTAGAAAGCTAAGTGCACAAGCAGGGCGTGAAGTTAACTTTATGATTTATGATTCTGCGGCAACGGCTGCAAGCCGCGCTCCGAGCTTGGTACTTCCAAAATGATTGCATATGACTTGTACGGAACGAAAAATCTCAGCCTTTTGCTGGCAAGAGAGCATATAGAGAAAATTTTTGGAGTGCCTCTTGATGAAAGAAATAGTTCTTATCAAGGAGGGGATTACTACATGTTTGGTAGTAATGATTCGGAGAATTTTATTCTGAAAGCCAATCTTGACCCTCTTGATGATGAACCAGTAGAGTTAAATTTTCCTGACTACCCTATTTTGCTCTATATAAACGCCACGACACGTTCATCTGCTATAGAAGGGGTAATCAAGAAGGGTGCATGCTTTAAGCTGCTCAGGCATGAAATGTTCTAGGAATGAAAGAACAAAGGGGACAGATTTGAATGGCACTTACTTAACCCTTTTCGGATGACCGTGTTTCTTGATCGCTGCCCGAGCAGATTGACGTGTACAGGTCAGTAATCAGCATAAAGGGGACCAGCATAAAGGGGACTGATTTATTTTCCCTACTCTAATTTTCTAAGCAAGGAGGCTCCAGCGCAGACGCCGTAAGGAGGCTCCGCGATGCCTAGGCAAGGGCGAGTGGTTTACCGAATTATCCGCTTCACATGGTCCAGCGGGGACACAGTCGCCAAGTGGTATTCGCCGAGGACGAGGACTACCAACGCTACCTCTCCGATCCTCAAGACCTCGAGGATGCCTTCGATAACAAGCTCCATGCATTTTGCCGAATGGCCACCCATATCCATCTGCTCCTGGCGGCTTGCCGACCCTCCTTTCTACTGCCCCGTCGCACAGCGCCCCAATGTACTAGTACACCGGAAACCGCCGTCTCCCGTTGAACGGGCGGGCCCCGGCCCCCTACCATTCGCAGCACACCGACCCGCGCAAAGGGAGCGGGATGCCGCGTAGGCAGGCCGCCATGGAAGGAGAAGCACATATGCCGGTACTGGCTCTGAGACTCACCGCCCTGGCGGCCCTTGCGATCAGCGTGTCGGGGTGCGTCATGGAGGCCTATGGCAGTCGCGCGCGTAGCGATGCGCAATCCTGGATCGGCTTGCCGATCCAGGACGTGATCAAGCGCTTCGGCGAGCCGGAACGCGTGACGGGGGATGCCGCCAGGCAGAAGTACGTGTGGAAGGAGTACGAGAACTATAGCCACGACTACGACTACACCTACTACGAGCAGGGCCATGGCAATACGCCCAACAGCTCGGTCCTGAACCAGAAGACCGGCACGGCCAACCAGAGCGGCTATTACACCTGCATCTACGAGTTCTTTGCCGACGCCTCGGGCAGGGTGGTCGATGCGACCGCGCGGGGTGAGTGCCGCTAGTTCCAGGCGCCCTTCACGCCGCAAAGGGCGATTGGCTCAGCCAGCCACCGCCTTGTCTCCGACGTCGCAGAGACGCCTCAGTCCAACGCGGAGGCGTCCCCTCCCCTCGCTCCGCCGTGATCGCCAGGCCGCCCTGCCTCACCCGGGTCCTGGTCCGGTCCTTGGCCTTGAAACCCGGCCGTTGCAGCCAGTAGCCGCGCAGGTTGATGCGGGGCGCCAGGCGGTTGTCGTCGCGTTCGTCCAGCGGCGCTCCGAGGTTTCCCCGGCGCCTCACAGCAGGATCAGCAGCGCTCCTACCAGCAGCCCCGCCAGGCTGAAGGGTAGCGTTTGCAGGGCCAGCCGCTTGCCGCCCACCAGCACGACCAGGCCGGCCTTGACCAGGCTGTTGCTCAGGGCGGCAAGGGCGATGCCGCGGCTGGCCACGCCTGGATCGAGTTCGCCCTGCGCCGCGCGGGCCAGGGACAGGGTGATCGCGTCGACGTCGGCGAGGCCGGAGAGCAACGCGACCGCGTAGATGCCGGCATCGCCGAACAGCCGCCGGCCGACCTCCACCAACAGCAGGATCGCGCTCAGCAGGGCGGCGAAACGCAGGGCCGGGAGCAGTTCGAAGGGGTTGCGCAGGCCTGGCTCGTCGGGTGCCTCCTGGCTGGCGCGGCCGCCGCGCAGGGCGTGGAACAGCGTGCCGCCAAGGTAGACGAGGGTGGTGGCGGCGAATGGCAGGGCCAGCTCCTTCAGCAAGGCCGGGTGGATCGCGCCGATCTCGACGAGGATGCGCGGGAACATCAGCGCCGAGGTCGCCAGCAGGGCGCACGCCAACAGGGCGTCGGGCATGCGCTCGCGCAGGCGCGCCAGGGTCAGGGTCATCACCGTGGAGGACACCAGGCCGCCGAGCACCGCGGTCAGCAACAGGCCCTTGCGCGAGCCGATCAGGCGGATGGCCAGGTAGGCGGAGAAACCGAGGGCGGCGATCAGCACCACCATCCACCAGGTCAGGTAGGGATTGAAGAACGCCCAGGGACCATAGCCCTGGTTGGGCAGCACCGGCAGCAGGACCACGGAAATGAACAGCAGCTTGAGGGTGCCCGATAGCTCCTCGGCGGTCAGGCGCTTCAGCAGGGCGTGGAGCTTGTCCTTGAGGCTCAGCAGCAGGGTCAGCACGATGCCGCCGGCGGCAGCCAGCAGGCGCTGTTCGGTGAGGGCGAGGCTGCCGAGGAGGAAGGTCATCAGCAGGGCGATCTCGGTGGTCATGCCCTGGTCGCCGCCACGCCTGACATCGCTCACGTAGCCGGCCACGGCCAGCGCCGCGAGGGCCAGCAGCAAGGCTACCCAGACCGCGCTGCCCAGTTCGCCCGCGAGCAGGGTGGCGAAGCCGCCGAGCAGGCCGGCCAGGCTGAAGGTGCGGATTCCGGCGATCTGCCGCGCATCTTCGTGGTCGCGCTCCTGCCAGCCGCGCTCGGCGCCGATCAGAAGGCCGATGGCCAGGGCCGTGCACAGGCTCAACAACAGATCCAGGGAAAGCGTCATGCTCGATTCCATTCGCCGGGAGAGAGGATGGCGACGTGCCTGTGCGCACCATAGCAGCAGACGACCCCGAGGTGCCTGCACGGCGGTGCGCCGTCCACCAAGAGCCCGTCGCTGCCGCCGATATCCATCGGGTTCTCCGCCCCGGTGTAGGCGCACGGGAGCTGGCGTAGGGAAAGTCCGCTGTTTTTCGGCCGCTGACGGTTCTCTTTCCGCGTGCTCCGACGGCCGCCAACAGTAAAAAAACCACGGCCAATCCTGATAGGCGGAGGGGCGCCTCGTTCCTAGACTGGCGGGGAAACATCAGGAGACGTCAATCATCATGCATATTCAATCATCTCAGCAGAACCCGTCTTTCGTGGCTGAGTTGAGCCAGGCCGTGGCCGGGCGCCTGGGACAGGTCGAGGCCCGCCAGGTGGCCACTCCCCGGGAGGCGCAACAACTGGCCCAGCGCCAGGAAGCACCGAAGGGCGAGGGCCTGCTCTCCCGCCTGGGGGCCGCCCTCGCGCGTCCCTTCGTGGCGATCATCGAGTGGCTGGGCAAACTGCTGGGGAGCCGTGCCCACGCCTCCACCCAGGCGCCGCTCTCCCGTCAGGACGCGCCGCCTGCCGCCAGTCTCTCGGCCGCCGAGATCAAGCAGATGATGCTGCAAAAGGCACTGCCCCTGACCTTGGGCGGACTTGGCAAGGCGAGCGAGCTGGCGACTTTGACAGCGGAGAGACTGGCGAAGGATCACACGCGCCTGGCCAGCGGCGACGGCGCCCTGCGCTCGCTGGCCACCGCCCTGGTCGGGATTCGCGATGGCAGCCGGATCGAGGCTTCCCGTACCCAGGCTGCCCGCCTGCTCGAACAGAGCGTTGGGGGGATCGCGCTGCAACAGTGGGGGACCGCGGGCGGTGCCGCCAGCCAGCATGTACTCAGCGCAAGCCCGGAGCAACTGCGCGAAATCGCCGTCCAACTGCATGCGGTAATGGACAAGGTCGCCCTGTTGCGCCACGCGGTAGAGAGCGAGGTAAAGGGCGAGCCTGTCGACAAGGCGCTGGCGGATGGCCTGGTGGAGCACTTCGGGCTGGAGGCGGAGCAGTACCTAGGCGAACACCCGGACGGGCCGTACAGCGATGCCGAGGTGATGGCGCTCGGTCTCTATACCAACGGCGAGTACCAGCACCTGAATCGTTCCCTGCGTCAGGGGCGAGAGCTGGATGCTGGCCAGGCGTTGATCGACCGGGGCATGTCTGCCGCGTTCGAAAAGAGCGGACCGGCTGAACAGGTCGTGAAGACCTTCCGCGGCACCCAGGGCAGGGATGCCTTCGAGGCGGTGAAAGAGGGCCAGGTCGGCCACGACGCCGGCTATCTCTCCACCTCCCGGGACCCCAGCGTTGCCAGGAGCTTCGCGGGCCAGGGCACGATAACCACCCTGTTCGGCAGATCCGGGATCGATGTCAGCGAGATATCGATCGAGGGCGATGAGCAGGAGATCCTCTACAACAAGGGGACCGACATGCGCGTGCTTCTCAGCGCCAAGGATGGGCAGGGTGTGACCCGTCGGGTGCTCGAAGAGGCCACGCTGGGGGAACGGAGCGGCCACGGCGAGGGACTGCTCGATGCCCTGGACCTGGCAACCGGGACGGATCGTTCAGGCAAGCCCCAGGAACAGGACCTGCGCCTGAGAATGCGCGGCCTCGACCTGGCCTGACCGGTCGACGGCAGAGACGGACACTCCCAAGGGGTGTCCGTTTTCATTTGCGCCGTACAGCGTCGGGCGCAATGGGCGGCAAGGAGGCCTGCCTGGCTGCCACCGGTTGGTGGCGGACACCGGTGCCCGGCGTCCCACCTCGATCCTGCGAACGAGACGCAGTCAGAATTCTCCGAGTATGCTTCCTGCATAACGAAACGATCGGAATAACTGTGGTAACTTTGCCGCCCACCGAGATGGCCTATTGATGGCTCATACGGTTCGTGCATCGCTTCCCGCACGATTCTTTCGGATTTCCAAGGCCGGCCGGGAGCGCCGGTTGATCGACGCATTCGTATTTCAAGGAAAGAAATCGTGGCCACCCCATTTCGCCCCTCGCCTTGGCGCGCCGCCGTGCCGCCTGGCCTTCCTCGATTTTCACTACGCCCTCTTTTCCGCACACGGGGCGGCTAGAAGCCGCTCCGCGTCGATAGCGTTTTTTTCCAGGAGAACCCCATGAGTCACAGCGCCAAGAAAGCACTACTGCCGCTCCTCGCCGTCGCCACCCTGGCCGGCCTGGCGGGCTGCGCCACCGAGACCTCCACCGCGTTGCCGGTACAGCAGGTCGAGAGCGTCAACCGACCCTACAGCGGCGTGCGTTCGCCGATTGCGGTAGGCAAGTTCGACAACCGCTCCAGCTACATGCGCGGGATCTTTTCCGATGGCGTCGACCGCCTCGGCGGCCAGGCCAAGACCATTCTCATCACCCACCTGCAGCAGACCAATCGCTTCAACGTGCTGGACCGCGACAACATGAGCGAGATCCAGCAGGAAGCGGCGATCAAGGGCCAGGCCCAGCGCCTGAAGGGTGCCGACTACGTGGTGACCGGCGATGTCACCGAGTTCGGCCGCAAGGAAGTCGGCGACCGCCAGCTGTTCGGCATCCTTGGCCGCGGCAAGTCGCAGATCGCCTACGCCAAGGTGGCGCTGAACATCGTCAACATCTCTACCTCGGAGGTCGTCTATTCGACCCAGGGCGCTGGCGAGTACGCCCTGTCCAACCGCGAGGTGATCGGCTTCGGCGGCACCGCCAGCTACGACTCGACCCTCAACGGCAAGGTTCTCGACCTGGCCATGCGCGAGGCGGTGAACAAGTTGGTCAACGCGGTCGATAGCGGGGCCTGGAAGCCACAGAACCAATAATCCACCAGAAACCAGGGAATCACGGCACACATGAGCAAGACGATCACATGGACGGCGGCGCTGCTGGGGAGCATGGCGCTGGCCGGGTGCAGCGGACCGAAGACGCTGTACCAGTGGGAGGGCTACCAGGCCCAGGTCCACGAATACTTCAAGGGTGAATCCAAGGAGGCCCAGGCGCAGGCGCTGGAAGCCGACCTCGAGAAGATCCGGGCGAAGAACGGCGCGGTGCCGCCGGGCTACCACGCCCAGCTGGGGCTGCTCTATTCCAGCATCGGCAAGGACGACCAGATGGTCCGCGAGTTCGAGACCGAGAAGGCGCTGTTTCCCGAGTCGGCGACCTACATGGACTTCCTCCTGAACAACGCCCGTGGAGGTGCCCGTTGAAACTCGCCCGACTGTCCGGCCTGGTGGCCGGTTTCACCCTGCTGGCCCTGCTCGGCGGCTGCGCGCCGACCAAGAGCGTCGATTACTCGGCGTTCAAGCAGGCCAAGCCGCGCTCGATCCTGGTCCTGCCGCCGCTGAACGAGTCGCCCGACGTGAAGGCGACCTACAGCATGCTCTCGCAGGTCACCTTCCCGCTGGCCGAGGCCGGCTACTACGTGGTGCCGGTGGCGCTGGCCGACGAGACCTTCCGCCAGAACGGCCTGACCAGCGCCGGCGACGTGCACCAGGTGTCCCCGGCCAAGCTGCGCGAGATCTATGGCGCCGACGCGGCGCTGTACGTCACGGTGAGCGACTACGGCACGCGCTACATGGTGATCAGCAGCGCGACCATCGTCACCGCCAGCGCCAAGCTGGTCGACCTGCGATCCGGCACCACCCTGTGGACCGGCTCGGCGACCGCCTCCAGCGAGGAAGGCAACGGCGGCAACAACGGCGGCCTGGTGGGCATGCTGATCACCGCGGCGGTCAAGCAGATCATCAACAGTTCGGTGGAGGACGCCGGTTATCCGATCGCCGGGATGACCAGCGCGCGCCTGCTCTCGGCCGGCCAGCCGGGCGGACTGTTGTACGGCCCGCGCTCGCCGAGGTACGGCAGCGACTGAGCCGTGCGCCGGGGCTACGGGGACGTCTCCGTGGCCTCGGCGCAAGCCGCCGGGAGGGGCTTGGCCGCTGCGTTGCGCTTGGCCATGTACTGGCGGATCAGGTCGTCGAGCAACGCCCGGATGGCGCGCCGCTCGTCCAGCCGCAGGCGGCCGATGGCCTCGAACTGCAGGCGCAGGTCTTCCGGTAGCGCCTGCCGCTCGCTGCGCTCGCAGACCAGCCAGTCGAGGGGCACCGCGAAACGTCCGGCGATGGTTTGCAGCACCACCAGCGACGGGTGCCCGCCCTTGGTTTCGAAGTGCCGCAACTGGCTCACGGTGACGCCCAATCGCTCGGCCATCTGCCGTTGGGTCAGGGCGTTCTGCTGGCGTAGGCGTAGGAGATTCTGCGCGAAGCTCATGGAAAACTCTCCAAGTCAGGGGAAATCCTTGCCACCGCCCCGGTGATGCGGGCGATGGCGGTTGTCTCCATCATCGGCGTTCGCACTCTTCGACTCTGCCCTACCGTTCCGGCGCGGGCCTGGGAAAGCTCCGGGTGGTGAGTCCGAGGTTTCCCCGCGTGCCGCCTTTGTCGATTCAGTAGAGGCGGAAGCGACGGGCTACCGTCCCGTTGGCCTGCGTCGGCGGCAGTTCGGCTCCGCGGCGAAGCGATAGATCGCGAGGGCCTTACGCCTGGCGAGGACTAGTCCGCTTGCGCCCCCTGCGCCAGGGCGTTGCCGACGCCCACCAGCAGCGCCCGGGTCTGCGCCACGATGGCGCTGCGGTAGGCCTCGTAGCGGGCGTCGCTGATGGCGTTGTCGTTGCGCGCGCCGCCGCCGCTCGCCGGTACGCCGGTGTAGTAGTTGTTCATCACCGGGACATGGATGTGCCCGGCGGGAATCTCCAGGCGGAACGCGTCGCGCAGCACCGTGTTGCGGTAGGCGCTCTCGTTGGACAGGTAGTCGCCGCCACCGCCGTTGCGCGCGCAGATCCGTCGGTTCGGCGGGAGCACCAGGGAGGGATCGGGCATGGCGTTCATCACCCCGTTGGTCGGCACGTTTTCGGTGCGCGGGTTGGCGCAATCGGGGAAGAAGTCGTAGTTGGTGTGCCAGGTGACGTCGAAGCCTTCCGCGGCCTGGCTGGTAGCGCCCGGCGGCCGCTCGATGCCGCGCCAGGTATCGGCGGCGAGCAACTGGCGGACCGGCAGCGAGGCCTTGGAGAACTGTGCCGGCAGGTTCTGCCGCCAGCGGCTGGCGCTGTCGTAGCCGAGCCAGCGGCGCGGCGGGTTGATATTGCAGCCGGAGCCCCGCAGGGAAATCGGCGCGGTGCCGGGATTGGTCACGCTGCCCAGGGGAAGCACGTAGTTGGGCAAAGCGCTGTCGGCGGGGCAGTAGACGATGCCGTCGTTGCCGGCGGAGGAGCCGTGGAAGCGGCCGTTCCAGGCCTCCAGCCAGAACTGGTTGGCGCCGCCCTGGCTGATGGTGATGGAGGCGTCGACCCGGCGCGGGCCTGGGCGGAACCAGGGGCCCAGGGTGTCTTCCTGCATGCCGCGGTTGAACGGGTCGTAGCTGACCGGCAACAGGTAGGCCTCGATACGCAGCAGGCTGCCGTCGGCCAGCCTGAACTCGCGGCCGTCCAGCGCAAGGGCGGTGGCGCCCGAGGGGTTGCCGTTGCGCAGGCCGGTGTTCGCCGTCCCGGGAGTGCCCAGGGTGAAGACGTCGAAGCCGCTGATGATCATCCGCCGGTAGCGCGAGCCGTCGGCGGCGTAGCGGCGCGGCAGGTCGATGTCCAGCTGTCCGCGCGAGGCGCGTTCGAAGCGCCATTGCAGCGCCTGGGCCTGGGCCTTGCCGAGGTGGAAGGATGGCGCCCACTGGCGCAGGGTGCGGGTCATGTAGAGGCGCGTCCAGTAGAGCATACGGTCATCGCTGGCCGGCAGCGCGCCGGCGGGAATGGCGCGGCGCCCCTGGGCCCGGTCGACGGCGGCGCGCCACAGCGCGCGGCCCTCTTCGGTGACCAGCTTCAGTGCCTTGGCGTAGCTGGTGACCGGGGTGCGGCCGTCGGCGGCGCACAGGCGCTTGGCGAAGGCCGGTTCGAAGCCGTCGAAGCCGGCGCCCTTGACGATGCGCTCGGCCAGCGGCGTCTGGTCGTGGGTGACGACGTTGGCGCCGCTGAACGGCAGCGGCGTGTCGAGCCGGCGCTCCTCGTAGGACAACGCTGCCTCGCGGTCCCAGGAACAGGCGACGCTGGGCGGCGTGCGGGCGCCGGCGAGGTCGCCGTTGGCGGCCCAGCCGGCGCCGGGCAGCAGGGCCGCCGAGACGGCCAGGGCGAAGAGGGAGTATCGGCTTGCGTGACGGGCGTAGCGCATCGGGTGGACTCCTGTTCTTGTTCGGTTCATGGGTCGATCGGTGCGGCGGGCGGAGCGCGGGCGAGCGGCGCCCGCCGGCGGCGCGGGGGCCGGGGCCGACGCAAGGTGCGTCGCGGGTTGCTGCGGTGGCGGACGGGAGGGCGGTGCTAGGGGGCGCGTGTCGCCGGTAGACGGAGGCGCGCGGAGGGAGGGTTGCGGGACGACGCGGAGGCGTCTGGGAAAGTCAGGTCCTTTGCCATGGATGCACCGATCGTTGTTCTTGCTGTTGTGGGGCGTCGGTGGGTGCACGGCCGGACTTCGCACCCGTGCGGCATTCTTGGAGGCGCCGGCGCGGGGCGTCCAACGAATTTATGTGGCCGCCGGGGATAGGAAAAGTTGATGGCGAACCGGTGCCGAAGCCCCCTGCCCCGGTACTTTCGCTGGCGCTGCGGCAATCCACCGCACTGGCGCGTTCGCTCGGGCCGGTCTTTGCTCTCCGGGGTCCGGCGGCTCGCCGGCGAGTCTTGCGGTGCGCCGCGAGCGGACGGGCGTTCGGTCCTTCTGCAGGCAAATGCCCTTGTTTTCGGAGAAGGACACGGATCGTTGATCGCTGTTTCGACCAAGGAGGTCAGATGAAAAGGAAGATGCTGGCGGCTTCGCTGCTGCTGTGGATGTTCTCGCTGACGGCGCAGGCGGACTGCGCGGTGCTCGGGCCGGGGGAAGATCCCTGCGCGGGCCCGGTGCTGGGACCGACCGTCTGCGAGTGCCCGTGATGACCGACTGTACCCTCGACCAGGGACAGGGAGCGTTCGATTACCAACCAGGAGGTTGCAAATGAAGAAAGTACTGTTGGCTGTGTTCCTGCTCTGTGGCTTCTCTCTTACCGCCCAGGCCGCGTGCCCGGTTTTCGGCCCGTCCGAGGACCCGTGCAGCGGGCCGGTGTTCGGTCCGTCGACCTGCGAATGCCCTTGAGGTAGGTCGTCTGGCGGGCCCGGTGCAGCGGGCCCGCTTCCGGATGGATCGCTCGAAGTTGCCTGCTTTAATTCTCCATTCCCCGCGCCGCCCTACTTTTCCCGCTCGTCCATCGTCGCGTCGAACGTTGCCACGAAATCAGCGTCGGTGGACAACTCTTATATTCAATAGTTGTACGATCTGAGTTTGTTGTAGTCATTTGCTTAGTTGGCTATCCATATGATTGCCGTAAAGCAATTATAAGTTTAATTGGATTAGCTTTCTAAGTCTTTGGAAAGAGCCGTGAACGACCCTGTAATATCTGGTTGTAGAGCCGCGTAATGATGTTTCAGGATGTTTCATTAATTTTGTAGATTATTGTTTTTCCTTTGTTTTTTTAAAAACAGCTACCAGATTTAGATAGATATTAATTAACTCGGCCACGTTTTTTCCTGTTCTATCATTGGCCTTCCTTGGGCGCAGGCCTGCCGAAACTGCTTATCTTCAGGTCCTCGAAAAGTTCATACATCGACCGCCTTGGGCGAAGCATTCGTACGCCGGCAATCTGGCCGGCCGCACGGATGTTTTCAGCATGTTCTCTGGATGAATTTCCCGATAAAACATCAATTAGAGGAGTTTCCCTATGTGCGGTCTCGCGGGTTGGGTGGATTACACGCGCAAGCTCGACGACGAATTTCCGGCGATCTTCGCCATGACCGATACGCTCGCCTTGCGTGGGCCGGATGCCGAGGGCATCTGGAAGCACCGCAACGCCCTGCTGGGTCACCGGCGGCTGGCGGTCATCGACCTCAGCGGCGGCGTGCAGCCGATGTCCTATCGCTTTCCCACCGGCCAGGAGGTCACCCTCGTCTACACCGGCGAGGTGTACAACCACGATGCCCTGCGCGAGCGGTTGCGCCGGGCCGGACACGAGTTCCGCACCCGCAGCGATACCGAGGTGGTCCTGCACGCCTATCTGCAATGGGGCGAGCGTTGTTGCGAGTACCTGACCGGGATGTTCGCCTTCGCCGTCTTCGATGGCCGCGACGGCCACCTGCTGCTGGTGCGCGACCGCTTGGGCATCAAGCCGCTGTATTACGCGCGGCACCGCGAGGGACTGCTGTTCGGCTCGGAGATCAAGTCCATCCTGGCGCATCCGGAATTCGCCGCCAGGCTCGACGCGGTCGGCCTGGCCGACCTCCTGACGCTGTCCCGGGGCACTTCGCAGACGCCGTTCCGCGAGGTCCAGGAACTGCTGCCCGGCCACCTGCTGTCCTGGCGTCCCAATTCCCAGGCGAAGTTGCGCCGCTACTGGGAGGTGCGCCGCCAGGAGCATGCCGACGACCTGCAGAGCACCGTGCAGCGCACCCGCGAACTGGTCACCCGCGCCCTGGGGTCGCAATTGCACGCCGACGTTCCGGTGTGTTCGCTGCTATCGGGTGGGCTCGATTCGACCGCCCTGACCGGCATCGCCCAGCGCATCGCGAAGGCGGAGCACGGCGGCGACATCAATTCATTCTCGGTGGACTTCGTCGGTCAGGCCGAGCAGTTCCGCAGCGACGACCTGCGTCCCGACCAGGACCAGCCGTTCGCCCTGCTGGCCGCGCAGTACATCGGCAGCCGTCATCGCACCGTGCTCATCGACAATGCCGAACTGGTCTGCGAACGAGCGCGCGAAGAGGTATTCCGGGCCAAGGACGTACCTTTCACCTTCGGCGACATGGATACCTCGCTGCACCTGATGTTCGGCGAGATCCGCCGGCATTCCACGGTGGCCATCTCCGGCGAAGGCGCCGACGAGCTGTTCGGTGGCTACGGCTGGTTCCGCGATCCGCAGGCGGTGGCTGCGGCGCGCTTCCCCTGGGCCTCCAGGGTGCGCTTGCCGGCCGGCTTCATCGACGCCGGTTTCAACCGCCGCTGCGATCTCCTCCAGTACCAGCAGGCCAGCTACGACGAAGGGCTGCGCCAGGTCGAACACCTGGCCGGCGACAGCCCGGAGGAGCGGCGGATGCGCGAGTTCAGCCACCTGCACCTGAAGCGCTGGATGGTGCTGCTGCTCGAACGCAAGGATCGCCTGAGCATGTGCAACGGCCTGGAGGTGCGGGTGCCCTACACCGACCATGAGCTGGTGGAGTACGTCTACAACGTGCCCTGGTCGATCAAGAGCCGGGACGGCGAGGAGAAGTGGCTGCTCAAGCGGGCCTGCGCCGACTATGTCCCGGAAGCCGTGCTCAAGCGCCGCAAGAGCCCTTATCCGACTTCTGCCAACCTCGGCTACGAGCGTTTCCTGCGCGGGAGCGTGCGGCGCTTGCTGGAGGACGCGGCGAACCCGGTGTTCGGCATCGTTTCGCGGGAGTTCCTGGCCGCCGAACTGGAGCATCCGGAGGGGTACTTCAACACCCAGGTGAGCCGCCACAACCTGGAGACCGCGCTGGCGCTGGAAGGCTGGCTCAGGTTGTACGGGCTCTCCGCCTGAGCGTGATGCGGGGCGTGGCGGCCCGGGCTGCTGTCCGGCCCGCCGGCGTCTTCAGGCGTCGGGCATCTCGCCGCGTTCGCCGAGCCCCACCGGCATGCCTTCCACGCCGGCATGGAACAGCAGGGCTTCCACCGGTTCGGCCCCGGCTATCAGGCGATGGATGATGTTCATCAGGCAGCCCGCCGCCTCGCCTTCCAGCACCCGCGTGCTCTGAGCACCGTCGCGGGTCTCCAGGCGCAGTTCGCCCTTGAGCACATAGAGCGCGCTGGGCATCGGATGGACCTGCCAGTCCAGGCGTTCGTGGGCGGCCAGGCTCAGGCGCTGCACGGTGAGCTGTGGCTGGCCGAGGGGATAGCCGAGGTAGAGCGAGCCGTTCCAGGCGCAGCCGCTGCGCAGCAGGGTTTCGCGGTGCGGACTGGTTGCGGCCGGGAGGTCGCGGCTGGGTGGGAACACATGCACGTGGCTGGGGCGAAGGTCCATCGGGCGTCCTGCGCTTGTCGGTATTTTTCCTCAGTCAAGCCGGCTTTCACCGCCTGCTCCACTGCCGCTTCTGCTAGGCGGCAGCGGGCCATCAACGTTCGAGGCTCGTCTGCAGGCTGCTAGGCCATGTTGCGGTGCGCCTTGCCAGTGCTTCCGGTTTCGAGAGGACATCTGTTCCCTGCCTGCACTGGTATATGCTTGAACACTGAATATTCGTCCCCTGCCCGGGGCAGGCAGGTCCGGGAAGTGGATCCTTGGAGGTACATATGTCGCGATCGCTGCGCAAATCGAAGAAACTCGTCATTCCTCCCCGTCCTCGCGATGAGGTCGTGCGCGCGCGCCCGGCCTTGGGAGAACATCAGAAGCAGGTCGAGAACGCCTTTGCCCTGGCCTTCGAACGCTACGAAAAAACCTTCGAAGAGCTGGCCAAGGTTTAAGCATGTCGCAAGACCAGCAAGGGATACGCTATCTCTCCGTTGCAGATCTCGTTCGCCTCAATGAGTTGCTCATCCTGGCCCAGACTCCGGACGAGCCGATAGGCGTCCTCAAACCGAACGAGTTGGAGTCCGCACAGCAACGGCCAGCCAACCATCGTTACTATGCTCGAACCGACGATATCATCACGCTGGCTGCGGTCTTTGCGGAAAGCTTGGCAATGAACCACTGCTTTGCCAATGGCAACAAACGCACGGCGGCGGCGGCCGCTACGGTTTTCCTCCTGCTCAATGGCATAGAGCTGACGGGGCCCGCTCAGGACTTCGTCGACATCATGGTCGCCCTCGTGACTCGTGAAGCGAGCGTTCAGGACCTGGAAGACTGGATGTTCTACTGGCACAGACCATTCGACGCTTACAACCTGCCGGACAGCGACGCTTTCGAGCGAATGGTCGCCCGCTTGGGCATTGGTTAGTCCGTAGAACGCCTTCTCAAGCCTCGCGGATGAACCGCACGGGTACCCGCTCGGTCAGCCAGACGCCGTTCTCCGCCTGGTGGAATAGGTGCCCGGCCAGGTGCATGTCGCGCGCGTCGATTTCCAGCAGAACCGGGCTGCCGTAGCGGCGGCCGACTTCCAGGGCGGTGGCGCGGCGGGCGGAGAGATGGACGTGGTGGCGGCTGCCGGGAACCAGGCCGCGCTCGCGGATGGAGTCGAGGAAGCGGCTGGCGGTGCCGTGGTAGAGCACTGCGGGCGGGACCGCGGGGGCGTAGGCGATGGCCACCGCGGCATGCGAGTGGCCTTGCACGGCGCGGATGCGCTGGCCATCGGCGGAGAGGGCGAAGCGCTTCTTGTCGTTGTTCTCGACCACCGCGCCGAGCAGCATGCGGTCGAGGGCGCGGCCGTCCCGCGCCGCGCCGGCGATCAGGGCGTCGATGTCGGCCCAGCCTTCGCCGTCCAGCGTCAGGCCGATGGCCTCGGGCTGGTGGCGAAGGACATAGCTGAGGAACTTGCTGGTGTCGTCGAGGGTTTTCCGATCCATTCCATGGTCCTTGTGCGTGCCATCCCGGCGCGGGAACCTCAGGCGCCGCCGAGGAAGTCCATCTTGCCCAGTTCGACGCCGTTGTGGCGGAGGATGGCGTAGGCGGTGGTGACGTGGAAGAAGAAGTTGGGCAGGGCGAAGCCGAAGAGGAAGTCGCGGCCGTTGAAGCTGATCTCCTGGCCGCGCACCTTGAGGGTCACGTTGCGCTCTTCGGCGCCGTCCAGTTGTTCCTCGCGGATGCCCTCGAGGAACTCGACGGTGCGGGCGATGCGTGCCTGGAGTTCGTCGAAGGTGGTTTCCGTATCCGCGTAGCTCGGCACTTCCAGCCCGGCCAGCCGCGCGCCGGCGCCCTTGGCGGCGTCGCTGGCGATCTGCACCTGGCGCGCCAGGGGGAACATGTCCGGCGCCAGCCGGGCGTCGATGAAGATGCGCGGATCGATGTTCTTCGCTTCGGCGTGGGCGGCGGCTTTCTTCAGGATCGCCGAGAGGTTGCCGAGGGTGCGCAGGAAGGTCGGGATCGAAGCCTGGTAGATCGACAGGGACATGGACGTGCTCCAGACAGGGGATAAAGGTGCGTCGAAGGCGGCGCGTCCAGCAGTCTACCCGGCTTTCACGCCAGCGCCAGGGGGCCCGCCTCGTCCCAGTGCGGATCGGCCGCCATCCGTTCGACCAGGAAGTCCAGCAGCGCCCGCAGCGCCGGCGGCATCTGCCGGCGCGAGGCGTACACCGCGTGGATGCCGAGCACCTGCGGCGACCACTCCGGCAGCAGCGCCACCAGGCGTCCGCTACGGATCAGCGGGGCTGCCGAGTACAGCGGCTGCTGGCTGATCCCGGCACCGGCGGCGGCGGCCTCCAGCAGCACGGTGGATTCGTTGGCGCTGAGACTGCCACCCACCGGCACGCTGGTCGGCTCGCCGTCGCGCTCGAACTGCCAGAGACTGCGGCCGAAGTAGGAGTAGGTCAGGCAGTTGTGCAGCGCCAGGTCCTCCGGGCGCCGCGGGGTGCCGTGGCGGCGCAGGTAGTCCGGCGCGGCGCAGATCACCGAGCGGCATTCGCCGAGGCGGCGGGCGATCAGGTTGGGGTCGAGCTGGTTGGCGATGCGCAGGGCCAGGTCGATGCGCTCCTCCACCAGGTTGACCACCTGGCTGTTGACCTGCAGGTCGATGGCGGTGCCCGGGTAGCGCTCGACGAAGGCGGCGGCGGCACGGGTCAGCCAGGCCTGGGCGAAGGACAGGCTGCTGGTGATGCGCAGAGTGCCGCGCGGGCTGTCGCGGCGGGTCTGGCCGGTGGCCTGCATGGCGTCGGCCACGGCGAGCATCTCGCGGCACTGTGGCAACAGCTCCGCGCCGGCGTCGGTCAGGCTCAGGCGGCGGGTGCTGCGGTGCAGCAGGCGTGCGCCGACCCACTCCTCCAACTCGGCGAGGTAGCGCGAGACCATCGCCCGGGACATGTCCAGACGCTCGGCGGCGGCGGTCTGGCTGCCGCTGTCGATGACTTCGACGAAGACGCGAGTGGCGGTCAGGCGGTCCATGATTCGCTCGATCCATGCAACAAAGCTGTGATTATTGCGGGGCTTTTTGCGCGCTTTCAAGCAACTAACATGGCAAGCCTCTGATCCCACTGCCTGGAGAACCGCTCATGTCGCGCCATGGATTGCTTCGTTCCCTGTTCGCCGCCGCCGCCCTGCTGGGGGCCGCCGGCGTCTTCGCCGCCAGCGCCGAACCGCTGCGGCTGGAGGTCTACAACCCCGGCGAGAAGGCGATCTTCGCCGTGTCCTCGGAACTGCTGGTGGGCCAGCGCGAGGCGATGCTGATCGACGCGCAGTTCTCCCGCGCCGACGCCGAGCAACTGGTCAAGCGTATCCAGGCCAGCGGCAAGACCCTCAGCACTATCTACATCAGCCACGGCGACCCGGACTTCTACTTCGGCCTCGACGTGCTGAAGGCCGCCTTCCCCGAGGCGAAGATCCTCGCGACGGCGCAGACCGTCGCACACATCCAGGCGACCAAGGACGCCAAGCTGGCCTACTGGGGGCCGATCCTCAAGGACAACGCGCCGACGTCGCTGGTGGTGCCGGAGCCGCTGAAGGGCGACCAGTTGAAGCTGGAAGGCCATGCCCTGAAGGTGGTCGACCTGAAGGGGCCGAGCCCGGACCGCACGGTGCTGTGGATTCCGTCGCTGAAGACGGTGGTTGGTGGCGTGCTGGTGGAATCCGGTTCGCACGTCTGGACCGCCGATACCCAGACCCAGGCCTCGCGCCAGGCCTGGGTGGCGATGCTCGACCGGATCGAGGCGCTGCAACCGCGGCGCGTGGTGCCCGGCCATTTCACCGGCGAGGAGCCGAAGGGCCTGGACGGCGTGCGCTTCACCCGTGACTACCTGAAGGCCCTGGAAGCCGAACTGCCCAAGGCCAGGGATTCCGCCGCGCTGGTCGAGGCGATGAAGCGCCGCTACCCGAACCTGCCGGGCGAGGAAGGCCTGGAGCTGAGCGCCAAGGTGCTCAAGGGCGAGATGCAGTGGCCCTGAGCCGCGCCCGCCGATAGCCGCTGATCGAGGCGTCCCCTGCGGGGCGTCTCGTGGAGACCGAGATGAACGACCTCACCCTGCATTACCTCTACGATCCGCTCTGCGGCTGGTGCTACGGCGCCTCGCCGCTGCTCGCCGCCGCCTGCGAGGTGACGGGTCTGGACGTACGCCTGCATGGCGGCGGCATGATGACCGATGCCAACCGCCAGCCGGTCGGCGCCGGTCTGCGCCACTACGTGATGCCCCATGACCTGCGGATCGCCCAACTGACCGGCCAGCCGTTCGGCAAGGACTACTTCGACGGCCTGCTGCGCGACACCAGCGCGGTATTCGACTCGGCCCCGCCGACCGCCGCCGTGCTTGCCGCCGAAGCGCTCGACGGCCTCGGCGCGGCGATGCTGGCGCGGATCCAGCGTGCCCACTACGTCGAGGGCCGGCGTATCGCCGAGCGTCCGGTGCTGCTCGAGCTGGGTGCCGAACTGGGGCTTGGCGAGGGCTTCGCCGAGGCGTTCGACGCCTGCTCCGGCGAGCCGCTGCGCGCGCACTTCGCCGACAGTCGGCGGCTGATGAACCGTCTCGGCGCCGCTGGCTTCCCGACCTTCGCCCTGGAGCGCGACGGCCGCCTGCAGGTGCTCGACACCGGGCGCTACCTCGGCCAGCCGGACGACTGGCGGGCTTTCCTCGAAACGCAGCTGCGCCTTGCCGGCGGCAGCGGTGCCGTGGGCGGGGCCGCGGCGCCGCTCTGCCGCATCGACGGTTGCGCCTGAATCCCGCCGCCGCGCAGGCGGACTGAACTTGTCCGGCTGCGTCGTCCTCCCATGTAGACATGCCCGCTCGCCGACGCGAGCGGATGTCCATCCACAGCTCCGGAGGAGTCGACATGAAGAAGACGGCATCGGCGGTCTGGCAAGGCGGCCTGAAAGACGGCAAGGGCACCCTTTCCACCGAAAGCGGCGCGCTCAAAGACAACCCCTATGGCTTCAATACCCGCTTCGAGGGCGCACCGGGAACCAACCCGGAAGAGCTGATCGGCGCGGCCCACGCCGGCTGCTTCAGCATGGCCCTGTCGATGATGCTCGGTGAGGCCGGCCTGACCGCCGAACGTATCGAGACCCGCGCCGAGGTCACCCTCGACAAGCAGTCCGACGGTTTCGCCATCACTGCCGTGCACCTGGTGCTCAGGGCGCGCGTGCCGGGGGCGGACGCGCAGACCTTCGAGCAGATCGCCAACAAGGCCAAGGCCGGTTGCCCGGTATCCAAGGTGCTCAACGCGAAGATCAGCCTGGACGCCAGCCTCGACGGCTGAGCGGAACGCTTCCCCAGCCCGGCGAACTGGCCCTGGCCTGCCGCAGTCGAATGCGGCAGGATGCGCTGCGCAGCACTCGGCTGCCAGGCATCGACGAGGAGTGACGGGTCATGAAAACCATCGGGCTGGGGATTGCCGCCTTGCTGTTCAGCGCCACGGCGCTGGCCGCGCCGAAGCCGTGCGAGGAACTCAAGGCGGAGATCGAGACCAAGATCCAGTCGGCCGGGGTGACCTCTTACACCCTGGAGATCGTGCGCAACGACGAAGTCAGCGACCCGAACATGGTGGTCGGCAGTTGCGAGAACGGCACCAAGAAGATCATCTACCAGAAGAACGACGACTGAGCCGCTGCGTTTCAGTACGGCGGGCAGCGGCTGGTCTGGAAGTTCGAACGGGCGACCACCTCGCCACGCTCGTCGCTCAGTAGCGCCAGCGCCCTGCGCAATTGCGGGCGCACCTCCAGGCGATAGCGCCGGCCCGCCTCGAAGCCGTCATAGACCACCTGCTGGTAGCAGTTGATCTGCACCGGCTCGCCGAAGCCGCCGCCCCCGCCGCCGGAACCGCCATAGAGTTCGTACTGGAAGCGCACCTCCAGCACATGGCGTCCCGGAGTGACCTGGAAGTAGCGCCCGTCGCTCAACCGCTCGCCGTCCAGGCGCTCGGCCAGCAGGGTGTTGGCCGGCGCGCTGCGCAGCTCGACCCAGGCCATCTGCGGGTCCGGCTGCGGCAGCGGTCCGGCGCAGCCGGCGAGGAGCAGCAGCGCGAGCGGGACGAGACGGGTGAGTGGACGCATGGGGCGGGCTCCGGAGGGTGTTCAGCTCCTAGCATAGCGCCCTCGCCTTGCGCCGTTCAGACCTTCGCGCAGCGCCCCTCGCGGCCGCGCGCCAGTTCCCTGTTGTCCTGGTCGTAGAGCTTCGCCCAGGGACGGAAGCCGATGTGCCCGGCCTCCAGGCGGTAGCGCTGGCCGGCGCTGAAGTCCTTGAACTTGAGGTTGAGCTGGCAATCGCGCCAGAGCGGGCTGTCCACGGGGCCGATGTTGGTCGGGTCGACGGTGAACTGGTAGCGCACCGTGAGTTCGCGGGTGCCGGGATCGACCTCGAAGTAGCGCGTGCGGTCCCAGCTCTTGTCGTCGACTTCCACGGCGGCGAGATCGGCGTCGGGCTGGGTATCGAGGTCGACCCAGGCGCGGTTCGGGTCGGGGGTGGGCATCAGCAGTGAGCAGCCGCTCAGGACGAGCAGGCCACCGGCAAGCAGCAGCGTACGCATAGAAGACTCCGAAGCTCCTTTAACCCGGCCGCCATCCGTCGCGCCTTGGAAAAACGCCTTGCGTTCCTCCGCCTCGCCGGATCGCGGACCGGTGCTGGTAGGGCGGCGGGCGGTCCGCGTGCTGTGCTATGTTCCGCCCATGCCACGCCGCCTTCGCCATCCGCTTGCTGACCTTCGACTGCCCCGTTGGGTTCCCTGCCTGGCGCTGTTGGCGCTGAGCGGTTGCTCGACCGTCTCCTACTACGGGCAACTGGCCAGCGGCCAGTTCGCCCTGCTGCGCGCCCGCGAGCCGGCCGCCGCGGTGATCGCCGACCCGCAGCGCGACGCGCGCTTGCGCGAACGCCTGGCGAAGGCGGAAAAGGCCCGGCAATTCGCCAGCGAACGCCTCGGCCTGCCGGACAACCGCAGCTATCGCCTGTACGCCGATATCGGCCGGCCCTACGTGGTATGGAACGTGTTCGCCACCCCGGAGCTGTCGCTGCAGCCGGTCACCCATTGCTTCCCCATCGCCGGCTGCGTGGCCTACCGCGGCTACTACAGCGAGGCCGCCGCGCGCGCCGAGGCGGCGCGCCAGCGGGCGCTCGGCGACGACGTCTACGTCGGCGGGGTGCAGGCCTACTCGACCCTCGGCTGGTTCGACGATCCGATCCTCAGCAGCATGCTGCGCTGGGACGACGAACGGCTGGCGACCTTGATCTTCCACGAACTGGCGCACCAGAAGTTCTACCTGCGCGACGACACCGCCTTCAACGAATCCTTCGCCACCTTCGTCGAACAGGAAGGTACCCGCCAGTGGCGCGAGTATCGTGGACTGCCGCCGGCGGACGGCCGCGAGGAGAAGCGCCGCGAGCAGTTCACCGCGCTGGTCCTGGCCAGTCGTGCGCGCCTCGAAGCACTTTATGCCGGGCCGTTGGACGATGCCGCCAAGCGTGCCGGCAAGGCTGCCGAATTCCAGCGCCTGCGCCGCGAGTACGCGGCGCTGAGCCAGCGCGAATGGGGTGGCGAGTCGCCGTTCAAGGCCTGGATCGACGCGCCGTTCAACAATGCCAAGCTGCTTCCCTTCGGCCTCTACGACCAATGGGTGGCGGCGTTCGCCGTGCTGTTCCGCCAGGTCGGCGGCAACTGGCCGGCGTTCTATGCGCGGGTCCGTGCCCTTGGCCAGCTCCCCCTGGCGGAGCGCCAGGCGGCGTTGCAGCGGCTGGCCGCCGCAGCGCCCTGACGCCTGCTCAGGCGGCGAGCTGGTCGGCGTAGCACCAGCGCGTGGCCAGCCGGCCGATCGGCCAGAGAAGCGCCAACAGGCCGACGCCGAGCAGCGCCACCAGCAGCGTATAGCCGATGCCAGCGGGCGCCAGGCCGAGGATCATCAGCAGCGCCAGCCCCCCGCCGACCGCCAGCAGCGCGACGCTCCAGAGCAGCATGGCGACCACCGCGAGCAGCAGCGCGCGGCCGGCGGCGAAGCGTTGCAGGCGCGCCGGCAGGCGCGTGCAGACGGCGCCGAAGAGCAGCGCCGCGGGCAGCGCCACGCCGCTCAGGTACAGGCCGTATAGCCAAGGCTCGTCGTAGCGCAGCAGGGCGTAGGGAAGGAACTGCATCAGCTTGAAACACAGCGTGGCGAAACACAGCGCGGCGCCCAGGGCGACCTGCCAGGCAGCGACGCGGGCTTCTTCCCCTTCGGCCAGGCGCGGCGAGTTCACCCGGCTGCCGAGCAGCACCAGCCCCAGCGGCAGCAGGCTGCCCAGGAGCAGGTAGACCCAGCTCATCGCTTCGTTGAACGCCATCAGCCAGACGCCGTAGCTGGATTGCGCCGTCACCCACTGGTAGAACGGCAGCGTCAGCGGTGCCAGGCCGATCCCGGCGAGCATGCCGCAGACCAGGTTGAGCAGACCGTAGCCGATCAGCAGCAGCGCCAGCGGGCGGAACTCGACGAGCCGCCGCTTCTCGCGGTAGGCATGCAGCACCAGCAGGTTGGCCGCCGCGTAGAACACCAGGCCGGTGAACCAGTGCGGCGCCATCAGTTGCAGGTGCTCGGAGAAACGCTGGCGGATCTCGCCGATGTCGTTGTACCACTGGATGCCCAGGCTCACGGCGAAGGACAGGCAGGTGACCAGCGCCAGCACCGCGATGAACGCATAGGGCTGGGTGGTGGCGGGCACCTCTCTGGCCGGCGGCTGCACCGGGGCGGTGGGGGTGGCGAAGGGATTGTCGGTCATGTCAGGCGTCCTTGTCTGAAACGGAGCATGGGTCAGTGGGATTCCAACACCTGCCGCAGGGCGGCGAGGTCGGCGCAGTAATGGGTCGGCTGGTGCGCGCGCAGTTCGTCTTCGCTGCCGAAGCCGTAGCCGACGCCGATGCAGGCGACACCGTTGCGGCTGGCGCCGAGCAGGTCGTGCATGCGGTCGCCGATCATCAGGCAATGCTCCGCTGCCAGGCCTTCGCTGTCGAGCAGATGGCGGATCAGTTCGTCCTTGTGCGTGCGCGTGCCGTCCAGCTCGCTGCCGTAGATCGCCTTGAAGTGACGGTCGAAGGCGAAGTGGCGGGCGATCTCGCGGGCGAACACGCCGGGCTTGCTGGTCGCGACGTAGAGCGTGTGGCCGCGTCCGACCAGGGCTTCGAGCAGCTCGGGAATGCCGTCGAACACGCGGTTCTCGTAGAGACCGGTGACCCTGAAGCGCTCGCGGTAGTGGTTCACCGCCTCCCAGGCGCGCGCTTCGTCGAAGCCGTAGGTCTGCATGAAGCACTGCAACAGCGGGGGGCCGATGAAGTGTTCCAGGCGCGCCAGGTCCGGCTCGTCGATGCCCAGGCGGGCGAGGGCGAACTGCACCGAGCGGGTGATGCCCTCGCGTGGGTCGGTGAGGGTGCCGTCGAGATCGAAGAGGATGTTCGGGTAGCGCAGCGTGGCGTCACGCATGGTAGTCCTCGGCGATGTGCAGGTCCTTGAGCTTCACGTAGTTGCCGGCGGTGTAGGTGAAGAAGCCGCGCTCCTTGTCGCTCAGCGGACGGGCCTTCTTCGCCGGGCTGCCGACGTAGAGGAAGCCGCTCTCCAGCACCTTGCCCGGCGGCACCAGGCTGCCGGCGCCGAGGATCACTTGGTCCTCGATCACCGCGCCGTCCATGACGATCGAGCCCATCCCCACCAGCACCCGGTTGCCGATGCTGCAACCGTGCAGCAGGACCTTGTGCCCGACGGTCACTTCGTCGCCGATGCTCAGCGGAAAACCGTCCGGGTTGAAGGGGCCGGCGTGGGTGATGTGCAGCACGCTGCCGTCCTGGATGCTGCTGCGCTGGCCGATGCGGATGCGGTGCATGTCGCCGCGGATCACCACCAGCGGCCAGACCGAGCTGTCGGCGCCGATCTCGATGTCGCCGACGAGCACGGCCGAGGGATCGACGAAGACCCGCTCGCCGAGCAGTGGCGTTTTGCCCTGGTAGGAACGAATGGTCACGATAGTTTTCCTCAGGCTGCGGATGCCGCCGATTGTATTTAAGATGGTCGGGTATTTCCTTAGCCAAGGTTGCCAACGTGAGCGCGAATCCCCTTCTGCAGGCCTACGACCTGCCGCCTTTCTCCTCCATTCGCCCGGAACACGTGAAGCCGGCCATCGAGCGGATCCTCGCCGATAACCGCGCCGCCATCGCCCGCCTGCTGGAAACCCAGCGCGAGCAGCCGACCTGGAAGGGCCTGGTGCTGGCGATGGACGAACTCAACGACCGTCTGGGCGCCGCCTGGAGTCCGGTCAGCCACCTCAACGCGGTGTGCAACAGCGCCGAGCTGCGCGAGGCCTACGAGGCCTGTCTGCCGGAGCTGTCGGCCTACTCCACCGAGCTGGGGCAGAACCGCGCCCTGTTCGAGGCCTACGAGGCGCTGGCGAAGAGCCCCGAGGCGGCCGGCTTCGACGTGGCCCAGAAAACCATCCTCGAACACGCCCTGCGCGACTTCCGCCTGTCCGGCATCGACTTGCCGGCGGACAAGCAGAAGCGCTATGCCGAGGTGCAGTCGCGCCTGTCCGAGCTGGGTAGCCGTTTCTCCAACCAGCTGCTCGACGCCACCCAGGCCTGGACCAAGCATGTCACCGACGAAGCCGCGCTGGCCGGCCTGACCGATTCGGCCAAGGCCCAGATGAAGCAGGCCGCCGAGGCCAAGGGCCTGGACGGCTGGCTGATCAGCCTGGAGTTCCCCAGCTACTACGCGGTGATGACCTATGCCGATGACCGCGCCCTGCGCGAAGAGGTATACGCCGCCTACTGCACCCGCGCCTCCGACCAGGGCCCGAACGCCGGGCAGAACGACAACGGTCCGGTGATGGAAGAGATCCTCGATCTGCGCCAGGAGCTGGCCGGCCTGCTCGGCTTCGCCAACTACGCCGAGCTGTCGCTGGCGACCAAGATGGCCGAGTCCAGCGACCAGGTGCTCAGCTTCCTCCGCGACCTGGCGGTGCGCAGCAAGCCGTTCGCCGCCCGCGACCTGGAGCAGCTGCGCGCCTACGCCGCCGAGCAGGGCTGCACCGAATTGCAGAGCTGGGACGCCGGCTACTACGCCGAGAAACTCCGCGAGGCGCGCTACAGCGTGTCCCAGGAGGCGCTGCGTGCCTACTTCCCGGTGGACAAGGTGCTTTCCGGCCTGTTCGCCATCGTCGAGCGCCTCTACGGCATCCAGATCCGCGAACTGCACGATTTCGAACGCTGGCACGCCGACGTACGCCTGTTCGAGATCCTCGAGAACGGCGAGCACGTCGGCCGCTTCTACTTCGACCTCTATGCCCGCGCCAACAAGCGCGGCGGTGCCTGGATGGACGGCGCCCGCGACCGCCGGCGTGACGCCCAGGGCCGGCTGATCGACCCGGTGGCCTACCTGGTGTGCAACTTCACCCCGGCGGTGAACGGCAAGCCGGCGCTGCTGACCCACGACGAGGTCACTACCCTGTTCCACGAGTTCGGCCATGGCCTGCACCACCTGCTGACCCGCGTCGAGCATGCCGCCGCCTCCGGGATCAACGGGGTGGCCTGGGACGCCGTCGAGCTGCCCAGCCAGTTCATGGAGAACTGGTGCTGGGAACCGGAAGGCCTGGCGCTGATCTCCGCCCACTACGAGACCGGCGAGGCGCTGCCGCAGGACCTGCTGGAGAAGATGCTGGCGGCGAAGAACTTCCAGTCCGGGATGATGATGGTCCGCCAGCTGGAGTTCTCCCTCTTCGACTTCGAGCTGCACGCCACCCACGGCGACGGCCGCAGCGTGCTGCAGGTGCTCGAGGGCATCCGCGACGAAGTGGCGGTGATGCGTCCGCCGGCGTACAACCGCTTCGCCAACAGCTTCGCGCACATCTTCGCCGGCGGCTACGCGGCCGGTTACTACAGCTACAAGTGGGCCGAGGTGCTGTCCGCCGATGCCTTCTCGCGTTTCGAGGAAGAAGGCGTGTTCAACCCCGATACCGGGCGCGCCTTCCGCGAGGCGATCCTGGCCCGCGGCGGCTCCCGCGAGCCGATGCTGTTGTTCGTCGATTTCCGCGGTCGCGAGCCGTCCATCGACGCCCTGCTGCGTCACTCCGGGCTGGTCGGGGAGGCCGCATGAGCCCGGCGATCACCAGGAAGCGCTTCATCGCCGGGGCGGTCTGCCCGGCGTGCAGCGAACAGGACAAGATCCAGATGTGGGAAGAGGACGGCGTGCCGCACCGCGAATGCGTGGCCTGCGGCTACGCCGACACGCTCAACGCCCAGGGCCAGTCGATCCCGAAGGAGCTGGGTACGCGGGTCAACCAGAACGCGCCGAAGCCGGCCAACCCGAAGGTGCAGTCGGTGCAGTTCTTCCCCAATCCCAAGCTGAAGAAGAAGCCCGACGCCTGACCGCTCGCCGCCGACCGGCGGCGATGGCTGTGGGCCGGGGCCCGGTGCGATACTGTATCCATATACAGTATTTCGCCGGGTTCCCCTCATGAGCGCTCCCCTGCCCCCGCGCGGTCGCGGTACCGCTAGCAACCCCCTCAACCGCTTCGCCCCGACCCACAGCGAGGCCTTCGACGATGGCTGGGAGCAGGACGTGCCGCCGATCCAGCTCACCGAGGTGCGCGAGGAGATCGCCCGCACGGTGATCTCCCGCAACCAGTCGCCGGACCTCCCTTTCGATCGTTCGATCAATCCCTACCGTGGTTGCGAGCATGGCTGCATCTACTGCTATGCGCGGCCCAGCCATGCCTATTGGGACCTCTCGCCGGGGATCGATTTCGAGACCCGGCTGATCGCCAAGAGCAACGTCGCCAGCGCGCTGGAGCAGGAACTGAGCAAGCCCGGCTATCGCTGCGCGCCGATCAACCTGGGCGCCAATACCGACCCCTACCAGCCGCTGGAGCGCGAACGCCGCCTGACCCGCCAGGTGCTGGAGGTGCTGCTGCGCTTCCGTCACCCGCTGACCATCGTCACCAAGGGCTCGCTGATCCTTCGCGACCTCGACCTGCTGCGCGAACTGGCGGAGCAGAACCTGGTGGCGGTGATGATCAGCCTGACCACCCTCGACGACGAGCTGAAGCGCATTCTCGAACCGCGCGCGGCGGCGCCCTCGGCGCGACTGCGGGCGATCCGCACGCTCAGCGGCAACGGCATCCCGGTGGGCGTGCTCTGCTCGCCGATGATCCCGATGGTCAACGACATGGAGCTGGAGCGCCTGCTCCAGGCGGCGCGGGACGCCGGCGCGCGCAGCGCCGCGTACATGCTCCTGCGCCTGCCGCGCGAAGTCGGCCCGCTGTTCGAGGAATGGCTGGCGGCGCACTACCCGCAACGCGCCGAGCATGTGATGAGCCTGGTCCGCCAATGCCGTGGCGGCGAGGTCTACGACAGCCGCTTCGGCCACCGCTTTCGTGGCCAGGGACCGTTCGCCGACCTGCTGGCGCAGCGTTTCGCGGTGGCGATGAAGCGCCTCGGGCTGGACCGCCGCGAGGGCTTCGGGCTGGATTGCAGCCGGTTCGCCGTGCCGGGGGCGCAGATGGCGTTGTTCTAGCGTTTTCCCCGCGGTGCAGCATTTCGTATAGGGCGGAGTAGCGGCGGAGCGTGCCGGTGGCGATATCCGCCCTGCGGGAAGAACCGCTGCCGCCGGGAAGCCGGAAACGTCGGAAGCAGCCGTCCCGGCGAACGCTCGACCTTCAGGCCGGTCGGGTCAGCGCGCCAGCCCCCTCAACGAAACGGCGACCCGAAGGTCGCCGTCGCGTTCGTGCCGGTAACGAGGCCGATCAGGCCTTGGCGCAGCTCGGCGGCGCCCAGTCGCCCATGTCCGGGCTGTTGCAGACTTCCCGGATCATGCCCTGGCCCTGGGAGGCCACCTTGTTGCCTTCGCTTTGCGCGTCCTGGGCCTTGCGGATGGTCTGCTCGGTGGCGACCGCTTCCTTCGGCACCTTGGGATTGCTGCCGGTCTTGGGCTTGCTGCCGCCTTTCGTAGTGCTGGCGCGGTTCTCGGCCTCGGCGACCTTGGTCACCTCGGCGCGCGGTACGCCGACCTGCTGCAGGTCTTTCTCGTAGGCCTGGGTGTAGTTGCTGATGTTCTCGCCGGCACGGCCGTTGGCGGCGACCAGCAAGGCGTTGGTCTCCTGCAGGCCGCTGACGATCTCGGCCAGGCGCTTGCGCCCTTCGGCTTCGTTGATCGACTTGTTCTTGCGACCGTCGAGCAGAGCCTTGAACTGGCTCTGGTAGCAGCTTTGCGCCGACTTGGCGTAGGCCACGCTACGGTTGATCTCGACGGTGCTGCGGTCGACGTCGGTACCGTAGGAGCCGATGCGCGCGCGGTCATCGCTGATCTGCTTCTGCTTCTCCATGTAGTAGCCCGCCGCGCCGCCGGCCAGGGCGCCGCCTGCGGCAGCGAGGGCGGCATTGCGGCCGCGGTTCTCGTCGCTGGCCAGGCCGCCGGCCAGGCCGCCCAGGAGGCCGCCGGTAATGGCGCCGGTGATGGCCGAATTGCGCACTGCGTTATCGGTGCTGCGCAGGTGCGACACCGGCTCGTAGCAGGACGGGTAGTATTCCGCGCGGGTGGTCTGGGCGACCGAGCCGACGCCGCTGCTGGCGCAGCCGCTGAGCAGCACGCCGCTGGCGGTCAACAGGCAGAGCGCGTAGCGCGCCGAGGTGATCAAACGGTTTTCGCTGGGTTGGCTCATTGCATCTCACTCCTGGTTTGATGAACCGCCCGGCTGCCGAGAGGGGCCGGACGGAACTCCTTCAACGCCCGCTGGACGCGAGCAATTCCTTCAATACCGCCTCCGGCTCGGCCCGGTGCTGCTGGCGATAATCTCCGACGTGTTTGACGAACAGGGTCGCGCGCTTGACCAGGCTCTTGCCCAGAACCGGGTTGCGATTGAGTTCTTCCTGGATGCGCTGGAACTGCGCCTGGATCACCGCGTCGGTGTAACGGGTGCCGGTGGCGAGGTTGTCGATGTAGATGGCCAATGCGCCATCGAGGGCGCTGCGCCCGTTGGCGATGGCGCCGGCATAGAGCTGGGCGGTCGCCTGATCCCTGGCTGCCACGGCTTTCTCCCTGTCCTTCTTGAGGTTGGTCAGGCGTATGTTGTAGTTGTTGATCGTCTCGGCGACCAGTGCCGCCGACTGTATCAGGTTTCCGGCGGCCTCTTCGCGCTGCCGGGCGATCAACGAAACGTTACGCTTGAGTTCCTCGTTTATCTGGGCCAACTGCGCCTGCATCTGCGGGTCGCGGGTGGCGGCAATGATTCCGTCCAATTGCTTGGTGGGATCTTGAGCGTCATCGATGGCATCGGTCAATGCCGCTAGTCGGCCTTCCTTCTGCCACTGGGCGAACAGCTCGGGATAGCGCGAGCGCGGCGCGGACAGCGCGCCGATGGCGACACGGAAACCGGTGGTCTCGTTGCGCTGTTCGCTGCCGTCGGCGGCGAACAGCGGGTATTCGCGGCGCATCCCGGTGAATAGAGTCATCTCGCCTTCGAGATAGTTCCCGCCCTTCACCACGAAACCGCCATATGTGCCCTGCCGGCGACCGGCGTGGACCAGTTGGAAGGACTCCTGGACCATCTCCGCGGCATTGCCGATCACGTCGAACAGGCCCAGCGGGTTCGGCCGCTTCATCCCTACCGGCAACAGTCGCGCGGCCTGGCCGGTGCCGCCGGCGACCTGGTTGTACACCGCCCAGTCGCCCAGCGGGCCTTCCTGGTCGCTGCCCTCGACCTTGCGCGGGAACAGCCGGCCTTCCAGTTCCTGGCGGCTTACCGCCTGGCCGCCGCGCGCGGCGAACTCCCACTCGACCTCGGTGGGCAGGCGGACGAAGCCGATGCCGCCGTCCTCGGGATTCTTGCCGCGGCCGCTGACCGGCAGCAGTTCCGGGTGGTTCTTCAGCAGCCAGGCGCTGTACACCGCGCCGAAGCGTTCGGCGTCGAAGCGCGAGAGGTTGACCTTGGGCAGCCGCGCGGCCATCCCGTCCGGCACGTCGCAGGCCGGCGCCTCGCCCTGGCCGGAGAGCGCGGCCGCCTGGCTCATCACCGCGGCGTACTGGCGGGCGGTCACCTCGTACTTGCCGATGAAGTACAGCATCGGCTTCAGCGGGGTGCCGGCGGCAGGCTTCGGCAGGCTGGCGGAGAGCTTCTGCTGCCAGGCCGGTGCCAGGTCGGCGAGGCTGAACTGGCCGTTCACGTAGTCGCGCCGGTAGCCGGAGATGAACGACTGCTGGTAGCCCGCCTCGCCTTCGTTGAAGGCGTAGCCGAGGTTGACCTCGCGATCGTCGAGGGCGCCTTCGGCGAGTACGTAGACATGCCGGAAGACCATCTCGCCGCCACACGGCAGCGGCAGGGCGACGTCGTCGGCCAGCGGCTTGGGATTGTCCGGCGAGTCGCCTTCGGCCCAGGCCGGCGCGGCAAATGCCAGGCAGGCGCCGAGTGCGAGCGGAAGAATGGCTTTCTCAAACATCGCGTAATCCCTCTGCGGCTTCGATCCGCGCCGCGCGCCAGCCGCCGCTGGCGGCGGCCAGGACGCTGCACAGCAGCGTGGCGAGCAGCGCCGTCAGGTAGTGGCTGGGCAGCAGGCGGCAGACGAACTCGCCGCTCTGGTTGTCGAACAGGTGGTTCAGCGCGCCGGCCGTGGCGGCGTACAGCAGCCCGGCGAGGAACAGGCCGAAGACGGCGCTGAACAGCGCCAGGAGCATGACGAAGCCGACCAGCGCGGCGGTCGGGAAGCCCAGCAGACGCAGCACCGCCAGGGCGCGGCGCTTGCGTTCGACGGCGGCCAGGCTGCTGGCGGCGATGGCGGCGAAGGCACCGCCGATGGCCAGCGCGGCGACGATCCAGAACACCAGGCCGAGGTTGCGGCTGAGGCTGCGCACCTGGGCGATGGCCTCGGCCTGGGTGGCGACTTCCACGCCACTCGCGACGAAGTGCCGGCGCAGCCCTTCCACCGCATCGAGGTCGCGGGCGTACAGGCGGAAGCCCGGGTAGATGCGTGCGCGCGGGGTCTCGCCGGCCTTCCCCGGCCAGCCGTAGGCGGCCACCGCGCGACCGTCGCGATAGTCCTCGGCGGCTTCCAGCAGGGCCAGCGGGGCGAACAGCGCGTCGCGGGCGAAACGCTCCTGCGGCAGCACCGCGAGCACATCCAGCTCCAGGCGCTGGCTCTGTGCCTGGCCATCCATGCGCCGGCCGATGCGCGCGACGATGCGCTCGCCAGGCTGGGCGCCGAGTTTTTCCGCGGCGCCGTGGCTGAGCACCACGCGGGTCGGCCGGTCGGGTTGCGGCAGGCCGGCCAGCAGCGGGTCGCCGGCGGCGCTGGGAATCATCTCGACGCTCAGGGCGGTCTCGCCGCCGCCGCTGAGGTCGGCGGTGGCGGCGATCTGCCGGGTGCGCGGCACGGCGAAGGCGACGTCCGCGCGTGCGGCCAGGGCGGCGATGTCCTCGGCACGGTAGCGGGCGCCGCCGACCGGAATGATCTCGCGCACAGAAGGCGCGCGCTCCAGCCGCTCGGTGAGGGTGCTGACCAGGCCGTACTTGAGGCCGAACAGCACCAGCAGCGGGGTGATCACCGCCGCCAGGGCGAAGATCGCGCAGAGCGACAGGCGCGCCTCGCCGCGGTAGTCGGCCCAGGCCAGCGAGAGCAGCAGGCCGGCGCGCATCAGCCAACTTCCTCGAGGCAGGCGCCGACGCTGTCGTCGGCCTCGCGTTGCCAGCGGATGGCCAGGACTTCCAGGCCGGCGGCGCGAGCCAGGCGTTCGTCGTGGGTGGCGACCACGGTGCAGGCGCCGCGCTCGCGGGCCTGCTCCACCAGCAGGCGCATCACCCGTTCGGCGTTCAGCGGGTCGAGCGCCGCGGTCGGCTCGTCGGCCAGCAACAGGCGCGGCGCATGCGCCAGGGCGCGAGCGATGGCGACCCGCTGGCGCTGGCCGACCGACAGCGCCGCCGGTTTCTTGTCCAGCTGGTCGCCGATTTCCAGCCGCTCGGCCAGCGCCTGTACGCGCTCGGCGGATGGGGCGCCGAGCAACGCGCAGGGCAGTCCGATGTTGCGCCGCACATCGAGGAACTCGAGCAACCCGCCGCTTTGCAGCACGTAGCCGCAGTGCTGCCGGCGCAGCGCCGCCAAGCGGTCCTGGCGGCCGTCGCGCCAGAGCGCGGCGATGTCCTGCGGGCGTTCCCCGGCGAGGAATTCGAAGCGCCCGCCCGGGTCCGGCGCCAGGGCCAGCGCCAGCAGGTCGAGCAGGGTGCTCTTGCCGCAGCCGCTGGGGCCGACGATGGCCAGCTGGCGACCCGCGCGCAATTCCAGCGCCGGCACCCGCAGGCGGTAGCGCTGGCGACCGGCGCCGTGGCTGCGGGCGACCTCGTGCAGGCGCAGGATCATGGCAGCGTCGACAGCGGCACGCGGTACAGCGCGTCGCCGGCGTCGGCGTCGCCGAACCGGACCCAGTTGGCGACGTCGTTGTGGAAGGTTTCGTAGAGGCGGATCTTCGACTCCAGTTCGTCGATGAAGTCCTGCTGTTCGGCGACGCTCAGCGACAGCCAGAGGTCCTGGGTCATGTTCAGCGACTTGCTGCGGTACGGCAGGCCTTCCAGGTATTCGCCGAGCACGCCGCTCTGCGCCAGGTTGCTGCCCTTCACCAGTTGCGCCGGGTCGCGGCTCATGTAGGCGCTGGCGCTGGCGATTTCCTGGAAGAAGTCCTTGGGCGAGGTCTGGGTGCGCTTGGCCGCGTCGACGATCAGTTTCAGCGACTGTTGCAGTTCGTTGAGTTGCAGCTTGCTCAGCAGCACGCAGACCTGGAACGCCGGCAGCGCCGGGTTGGTCAGGTCACGGTCGGCGGTCCAGGCGGTGACGACCTGCGGCGCGCGCACCGGGTCGCGGCGACCGAGGAATTCCATCTGCATGGCGTAGCCGATGGCCGCCGACTTGCTCGCCACGCTTGGCGCGGCGTCGAAGCGCGGCGCCTGCGGCTTGCGGTTGCCGGCGTCGTGGACCAGGTCGGCGAACACCGTGCCGATCTCCTTCACCGTGTTGCCGAAGGCGTTCACCTCGCCGCCGGCCACCGGGATGTAGAGGTCGGCGATCTTCGGGTTGGCGTCGGCGGTGAGGCTGCGGTACTGCTGCTCGGCGTAGCCGTGGTTGTTCTTCCCGGCCGGGGTGCGCAGGTGCAGGGCATAGATCTTCACGCCCTTGCGCAGCGCCGCCTGGCGGACCTCGGCCTCGTTCATCTGGGTGCGCCCGAGCGGGTCGTTCTTGCGCAGCGCGCCGGCGTCGGTGACCAGCAGCACCACGCGCCCGGCGTAGGGCGACCAGTCCATTTCGTCGACCGCCTGCATGATCCCGGCGAAGGCGTCTTCGTTGAACGAGTGGCTGGAGACGTCGGTGGCGCGCACCTGGCTGCTCAACTCGGCGAAGCGCTGCGCGTCGTTGCCCGGTTGCAGCGGCACCAGGGTCTTGCTGACGTATTCCAGGCCGGGGGTCTTGTCGGTGTTGTTGCGGAAACCGACCAGGCCGAAGCTGACCTTGTCCAGGTCGCCGCGCTCGCCGATCTGCCGCTGCAGGCCGTCGATCACCTCGCGCACGCGGTCGATGTAGGGCTGCATCGACACCGAGGTGTCCACCACCAGGACGATGCCGGTGCGGAAGGTGTCGCTCGCCGCGCCGCTGGCGCCGCCCTGCCCGGCCTGGCCCGGCGCCTGGGGTGCCGCGGCGCTGCCGCCGGGGTCGATCGAGGCGACCTCCAGCAACTGCGCCGGCTGGCCGTCGGCGTCGAAGCTTTCCTTCGAGTCGAAGATCGGCAGCAGGTAGAACTGGTCCTGGGGGATCGCCCGGTCGTTGGGCTCGACCGCGACCACCTGCGGATCGCCCTTGTGATCCACCGCCTGGGTCAGGGTGTCGCGCGCTGCGCGGGTATCGCCGAGCAGGCGCTCGACCTGCTCGGCGCTGTTGAGGAACATCACCGGCGCGCGGCCGGAGCGTTCGGTGAACTTCAGCACCAGGCTCTGCTTCCAGTCGCTCACCGCGCTGGCCGGCAGCCAGCCGTCGCCCTCGCCGTTGCTGGAGGCGCCGACGCGCAGCCAGGGGCTGCCGCCGACCTGCTTGCGGGCGTACACGTAGAGCACCGAGAAGGCCGGCACCGCGCCGGCCCGGGGCGGGCCGCCAGCCTCGGCGGAGATGGCCGCGCCGGGTTTGGTCAGGACGCGCTGGAACAGGGTCTTCTTGCCTGGCATCAGCAGCGGACGCTCGCCGCCGTCCTGTTCGGCATCGGCCACCGGGGTCTGCTGCTGCGGCTTGTCCGCCGGCGTCTGTCCCAGCGGCGCTGGATCGGCAGCGCTCGGCGCGTCGCCCGAGCCCAGCAGCCACCAGGCGCCGCCGCCGATCGCCAGGAGCACGGCGGCCGCGGCGGCGGCGATCAGCGGCGTGCGGCTGCCGCCGGCACGCGGCTTCGCCGGTGGCAGCGGAGGCGGCGGGGGCGATGGCGGTTTCGCCGCTTGCGATGGCGGAGGCGGGGGCGGCGTGGCGCCGCCGGCGCTGGGCGTGACCGGCGGCAACTGGATCGATACCGGTTGCAGGCCGCCGAGGTCGGCGGGCGGCATGGGCGCGGGTTCGGCCGGCGGCGGGTTGCTCGCTCGAGGCGAGCCCTGCGGCGTCGCCAGCGGACGGATCTGGGTGGCTTCCAGGGCGCTCGGCGCCAGGCGGTCGAGGGCGGCGATCAGCGCGCCGGCGGTGGGGAAGCGCTCGGCCGGGTCCTTGGCCAGCAACTGGCGCAGGATGTCCTGGTAGCGGCCCTGTTCGATCGGCAGTTCCGGCAGCGGCTCGGTGAGGTGGGCCAGGGCGGTGGAGAGCGAATCCTTGCCGTTGTAGGGCAGCTTGCCGGTGAGGATCTCGTAGAGCACCACGCCCAGCGCGTAGAGGTCGGCGCGGCCGTCGATCTCCTGCCCGCGGGCCTGCTCCGGGCTCATGTAGCTGGGGGTGCCGACGGCGAAGCCGACCTGGGTGAACTGGGTATTGTCCTCGATCGACTTGGCGATGCCGAAGTCCGAGAGCACCGCGGTGCCGTCGGCGCGGAACAGGATATTGGCCGGCTTCACGTCTCGATGCACCAGGCCCTGGGAGTGCGCGTAGCCGAGCGCGGCGGCCACCTGCCGTACGTAGACCAGGCCCAGCTCGGGATCGAGGCCCTGCTGGATGCGCTCCTTGAGCGTGCCGTTGGGCAGGTATTCCATGGCCATGTAGTAGCAACTGCCGACGTTGCCGATGTCGTGGATGGTCACCGTGTTCGGGTGCGACAGCCGCGCCAGGGTCCGACCTTCGCGCAGGAAGCGTTCGGCGAAGCTCGGGTCGGCGGCCAGCGCCGCGGCCATCACCTTCAGCGCCACCTTGCGCTGCAGCGAGCGCTGGGTGGCCAGGTAGACCGTGGCCATGGCGCCTTCGCCCAGCTCGCGTTCGATGTCGAATCCCGGAAGTTCTATGTCCATGTCCGTCTCAGAAGGCCCTGACCACCAGGGCCGTGATGTTGTCCGGGGCGCCGCGGGTCAGGCCCAGGTGGACCAGGCTGCGGACCACCGCATAGGGATCGCTGTGGCTGAGCACGTCGCGCAGTTCGCTGTCGTCGGCGGTCTTGTTGAGGCCGTCGCTGCAGAGCAGGAAGCTGTCGCCGGGCAGCACGTGCAGCGCGGCTTCTGACAGTTCCAGTTGCTCGTGCACGCCGACCGCGCGGGTGACCACGTTGGCGCGCGGATGGTGGCGCGCCTCTTCCTCGCTGATCAGTGCGTTGTCGAGCAGCTCCTGGACGTAGCTGTGGTCCCGCGAGATGGCTTCCAGCACGCCGCCGCGCAGGCGGTACAGGCGGCTGTCGCCGGCCCACAGGCAGCTCGCCTGGTTGCCGCGCGCGGCGAGCAGTACCAGGGTGCTGCCCATCACGCTGACGCCACGCAGGCCGGCCTCCTGGCGAACCCGCTCGTTGACCTGGGCGAGGCCGGTGCGCAACGCGCCGACATAGGCCGGTAGCGAGGAGGCCGCCGGGATGCGCCGCAGGGTATCGACGATCAGGCTGCTGACGAAGTCGCCGGCGGCGTGGCCGCCCATGCCGTCGGCGACCACCCAGAGTCCCGCCTCGGGGGCGTCGAGACTGGCGTCTTCGTTGACCTTGCGGACCATGCCGACGTGGCTGTAGCTGGCCGACCTGTAGTAGCTGACTGAGTTGGGCACCATCAGTTGTCCTTAACCGGGTATGCCGGGAAAGAGCGGGATCACCTCGCCCTCTCCGGTGAGGAATCGTCCGAACGCCGGCGCCGGCGGCAGGCCCTGGTAGCGCATCAGGCCGGCGGAGATCCGTGCCGAGCCGCGTCCCCACCAGTGGCTGGCGCCGTCGCAGGCGTGCTGGGCCAGCGCGGCGAGGCGCTGCGCCGGGGTCACCGCTTCGCTGCGCAGCAGGTTGCCGCTGATCAGCGATTGTTCGATGCGCGGTCCGCAGGGCGGTGCCGGGAGCTGCGCCACCGCCTGCTCGAAGGCCTCGACCTCGGCCTCCGGTTCGAGGGTGGAGAGCAGCAGGCTCTCGACCTGTTCGAACCAGCCGTCGTCGCCGCCGACCAGCCCGCCGAGGTCGGCGTTCGCCGGTAGCAGGCAGGCGACGGTCAGCGGGAAATAGCGACCGACCCGGTCGATGCTCGGCATCACCACTCCGGTCACCGCTTCGCCGCCGAGCAGGCCGGGGGCGATGGCGAAGCGCCACAGCGGGCTGGTCAGGTAGGCGTCGAGCCAGGCCGCGCCGAGTTCGTCCTGGCTGGCGCGCATGCCGCTGGCCAGCCAGGCGTCCCAGGGTTCGACGAAGGTGTTCGGCAGGCCGCGGCTGACGAAATCGCCGCGGCCGGCCAGCTTGCCGTAGAAACCGACGCTGTTCAAAGGCGCTCCGGGAGGCTGAAGCCGGACACGACCCGGCTCTTGAAGGGGTTGAAGGCGCTGCTGGCGCGCAGCTCGCAGGCGATGCTGGAGCCGTCGATGCGCAGCCGCAGGGTGAAGCGGTCCGGCGAGTTGCCGCGTTCCAGGTCCGACTGGTCGAGCAGGCGGAACCAGGCCCAGGGGCCTTCCAGGGTCAGGCCGGAACGGCCGCTGCTGGGCGGCGGCGTCACGGTCAGGCGGACCACGCCGAGGCCGTTGGCGCTCGGCCACTGCATCGCCACCGGGCGGGCGGGGCCGTGGTCGTAGGTCAGCTGCTGGCCGTCGAGGTCGAGGATGAACTGGCTGATCGCCGCGTCCATGGTCACCGGCTTGAGTTCGAAGCGCACCGCCGGCTGCATGCCGCCGGAGCGGAAGAAGGCGTCGCGGATCGCCGCTGCGCGCTGGAAGGTGTGCAGCACGCCGGGGTTGATGCCGAGCTTCTGCGCCGCGCCGGGCTGCCAGCGCCAGGTGCTGGCGGAGGTGTCGACGTAGGGTTGCAGGTACTGGCGGAAGTAGCTGTCCATCACCCCACCGGCACCGAAGAAGTGGCCGAAGTCCTCCAGGGTGGCGTCGCGCGAACTGCCGGCGGCGATCGGGTAGCGCCCGGCCAGGGACTGCCGGTAGACGCTGACCACGTCGCTGATCCAGGCCGCGTTGAGCTGGTTGCGCACGCTGCCCATCATGCTGCTGGTAGTGGAGTTGACCACGTTCTTCACCAGGCCCTGGACCACCGGCGGCTGGCGCTCGGCGCTGAGGGCCACGCGCGAGGCGGCGGCGGCCACCTGGTTCTTGGCGTCGCCGAGCAGCGAGTCGCCGCTGGCTCCGGCCATGGCGCTGACCTGCACGTAGAGCGCGTTCATGTCCTCCAGCAGGCTGTCGATCGGCGCCGGCTCGTTGCCGCCCTCGCCCTTGCTGACCAGGCTGTTGAGTTCGGCGAAGTGGGCGCTGATCGGGTCGCTGTCGGCCTGCTGCGGCTGTTCGCGGGCGCCCTCCTCCTCCTCCTGGCCGACCAGCGAGCCGAGGCGCTGCTTGAGCTTGTCCACGGTGCCGTCGGCGGCCTTCTTCACTTGCGCGGCGACCAGCCGGTCGCCCTTCTGCAGGTCGGTCTCGCGGGCCACTGCCTCGAGCAGCTTGCGGAACGGCGAGGTCGGTCCGGAGAGAATGCGCAGCACGTCGGCGGCCTGGGTGACATTGGTGATCGGCACCACGGTGAGGTCGGCGAGCAGGTCGTCCCACTGCCGCAGGTAGTCCTGGAAATACAGGCGACGCACGTCGAGGGCCAGGTTGGCGGCGTCGCCGGCATCGTTCAGGTCGCGCCCGAGCACCCACTGTTCCTCGGCGATGGTGCCGGCCTGGCTGAGGCTGGCGGTGAGGAACACCTCGCGATAGCCGCGGTAGGTGAAGAAGCCGCTGAGCGGGTCGGTGAGCGGCTTGCCGCTCTTGCGCGCGAACACCAGCGGCGCGTCGCGGCCGGCGGCGTCGCTGATGCGGAAGTCGGGCACGTCCTTGGGCAGCCTCTGCCGCTTGACCCGGTCGTAGACCCGCTGCGCCACCGGCAGTTGCTGCAACTGGCGGCGCAGGTCCTCGACCAGGTCCTGGTCCAGGCGCGCCGACGGCGGCCGTCGTTCGAGCAACGCGTCGAGGTGCGCGTGCAGCGCCTGGCGCTGTTCCGGCGAGAGGTCGCGCGGCAGGTTGCGTTCCCAGTCGAGGCTGATCCAGGCCTTGATGAAGTCGGCGTCGTAATGGTCCGGGCTGCCGAGCATCAGGTAGGCCTTCAGGCCCTCGTAGAGGAAATCGCTGCTGCCGCCGGAGCGCAACTGTTCCTCGATGCGGGTCACCAGGCGCGGGGCGAACACCGCGATCAGCAGCTTGCGGTAGACGCTGGCGGACTCCTCGCCGAGCATGTCGCCCTGGTACAGCCCGTAGCCTTCGGCCCAGCTCGGCGCGTCGCCGGCGAGATTCTGCACCGCGTTGAGCTGTGGCAGTACGGCCAGGACGTCGCGCTGGGCCGGGCTCAGCGACTCGATGCCGCGCGCCAGCGGGTCGACGCGCTGGTCGACCGCGGCGATGTAGCTCTGGTTGGCGCGGTAGCTGGCGATCCATACCGCCGTCACCGCCAGCACCACCAGCGCGGTGGCGCTCAGCGCGCCGATGGTCAGCCACTTGCGGCGGCGCTCGACCTTCGGGTTGGTGCCGACCAGGCCGCGTTCGCCGAATGCCACTTCGCGGAACAGCCGCTCGATGAAGTAGCTGCGCCCGGTTCCGGTCTGCCGCGCCAGGTGCTGGCGGTCGAGGTTCATCGACTGCGCCATGCTGCCGATCAGGCGGTCGATCGGACTGCCTTCCTGGGTTCCGCTGGTGAAATACAGGCCGCGCAACAGCGGGCGTTCCTCGTAGGGGTTGGGCTTGAACACGCCGTTGAGGAACTCGCCGAGGCATTCGCGCAGGGCGGCGAATTGCTGCGGGAAGCCGTAGACCAGGTCGCGCCGCGCCGGGTCGCGCTCCTGCTGCAGGCGTTCCACCAGGCGCGCGGTGAGACGCTGTTCGAGCAGGGCGAATTCGCTGTCGAACACCGCCAGCGGGCCTTCCGCGCTCTTGCCGTCGTCGAGGGCGAAGGTCATCCCCCAGACCTGCGCGCGTTCCTCGCGGTTCAGGCTGTCGAAGAACTCCATGAAGCCCGGCACCAGGTCGAACTTGGTCAGCATCACGTAGATCGGGAAGCGCACCCCGAGCTGCTGGTACAGCTCCTGGATGCGTGCGCGGATCGCCTGGGCATGGGCGGCGCGCTCGGCGTCGCTGCCCAGCAGCAGGTCGGAAAGGCTGATGGCGATGAACGCGCCATCGATGGGGCGGCGCTTGCGCTGGGTCTTGAGCAGGTCGAGGAAGCCCAGCCAGGCGGCCTTGTCCACCTGGGCGTGGCTGTCCTGGGTGGTATAGCGGCCGGCGGTGTCCAGCAGCACCGCTTCGTCGGTGAACCACCAGTCGCAGTTGCGCGTGCCGCCGACCCCGCGGATCGCCCCGGCGCCCATCTGTGCGGCGAGCGGGAAGTCGAGGCCGGAATTCATCAGCGCGGTGGTCTTGCCCGAACCGGGCGGGCCGATGATCACGTACCAGGGCAACTCGTACAGGTTGCGCCGCTCGCTGCCGCCCAGCTTGGCCCGCTTGAGCAGGGCCAGGGCCTCGTCCATGCGTTGCTTGAGGGTCGCCAGCTCTTCGGCGGTGGCGACGCTGGCGGCGTCCGGCGCGCTGACCTCGGCGAGACTCTGCATGACCTTCGCCGCGTTGCGCCGGGCCTGCACGATGCGCAGCACGCGGAAGCCGATCCAGACCAGGAACAGCAGGACGATCAGCACCCAGCGGCTGGTCGCCGAGGCCAACGGTTCGTAGTTGCCCAGGCGCAGCAGCGGGCCGAGGAACCAGATGATCAGGCTCAGGGCGAGCAGGCCGAGCACCGGCACCACCCAGCGCGCGAAGAAGTTGAGGAAGCCTTTCATTGCGCGCCCTCCGCGAATACGGTGATTTCCACCCGGCGGTTGCGTGCGCGGCCTTCGGCGCTGGCGTTGCTCGCCACCGGCTCGGTGTCGCTGCGCCCTTCGGCGGTGAAGCGGCCGGCGTCGCCGGTGGTCGCGCCGAGCAGGTCGGCGACCTCCTGGGCGCGGGCCTGGGACAGTTTCCAGTTGGACGGGTAGCGCAGCGTGGCGATCGGCCGGTTGTCGCTATGGCCGGTGACCAGCACCTGGCCCTTGACCTTGCGCAGGGCGTCGGCGATGCGCAGCAGCAGCGGCTGGAACTCGTCGCGCACGCTGGCGCTGGCGCTGGCGAACAGCTCGTCGCCGCGGATGGTCACCACCGAGCGGTCGACGGCGTCCTCCACCGCCACTCGCTGGGCCTTGATGTCGTCGGCGAGGAAGCGCGCCAGGCGTGGCCGCTCGATCACCCGCGGCTGCACCGCCGGGCGGTCGATGGCCTGCACCGGGATCTCGCCGATGGCGTGGATGCGCTTGAACACCGGCTCGGCGTCGGCGGCCAGCTTCATCCGCAGGCCGAACAGCAAGGCCAGCAGCAAGGCCAGGCCGATGGCGATACCGACCCACGGCGGCAGGTATTGCGAAAGGCGGTCGCGCATCACGCTGAGGCCGCGCCAGTGCGGCGACAGTTCGTGCTCGTACTCGCCGCGGGTGCTGCGGATCACCGCCGCGGTGCGCTCGCGCAGCGCCTCCAGTTGGCTGCGGCCGTCGTGCATGACCCGGTAGCGGCCTTCGAAGCCGAGGCTGGTGCACAGGTACAGCAGCTCCAGCAGGTGCAGGCGCTGGTGCGGGTTCTGCAGGCAGTGTTCGAGCAACTGGAAGACCTTCTCGCCGCCCCAGGCCTCGTTGTGCAGGGTGATCAGCAGGCTCTGCTTGCCCCAGTCGCTGGTGCTGCCCCACGGCGTGCTGAGCACCGCTTCGTCGAGGGCGGTGCAGAGCACGTAGCGCGCCAGCATCACTTCGTCCGGCGCTACGCCGGCCTGGCGTGCCTTCTCCTCGAACTGGCGCAGGTAGCCGAGCAGTTGCGCGCGCAGGCTGGCCGGCGCCGGATGGGCGATGGTGTTGCGCAGGCGGGTGAGCATCGCCAGCAGTGGGCCGGCGGCCTGCTCCAGCGGGTTGAGGCCGTCGCCGCGGCCGCTCAGCGGCGCCAGGCTGGCCATCGGCGGCGGCGTGTAGGGATCGCCGCCGCGAGGACCGCCGGCCGGTTCCGGGGCGCGGCCGCCGGGACGCGGCATGATCATGGTGCGGTCGTCGGGCGGGCTTCCGTTGCCGCCGCCGGCCGGGGTGCCGAAGGGATCGTCGATGGGAGGCATCGTTGCTTATCCTCGAATGGCCCAGAAGGCCAGGTTCAGCCCGGGGAACTGGCCGGCGATGTGGAAGGCGAAGCCGCCGGAGTGCGTCAGCTGCTTCCAATGCGCGCTGCCGCGGTCCAGTTCGAAATAGGTGGAGCCGGCGTGGTAGGGGATCTGCCGCGGCGCCACCGGCATCGGCAGCAGGCCGATACCCGGCAGTTGCAGGTTGACCAGGTCGCGGATGTGCTCCACCGAGCCGACCTTGGCCTGCTGCGGGAAGTGCCCGCGCAGGCTCTCGCCGGGGACGTCGGCGCGCACCACCAGGACGAAGCTGGCGTTGTCGATCAGGCTGCGGTCGCTGAGCATCGCGACGTGCACGCCGTAGGCCTTCTCGACGATCGGGATGGCGATCGCCTTGGCGTCGATCACCGTCGCCAGCGCCTGGCGCAGGGCGAGCATCACCGGGGCGAAGCTGGCGGCCAGGTCGTCGTGGTTGTACACCGGGTACTCCTCGGGACGCCGCTGGCTGGCGGTGAAGGTACAGAACTCGCCGGCCAGGGCCACCAGTTCGCGGTACAGCTCCTGCGGGTGCAGCGGGCGCACGCGGGACAGGTGACCGGTGAGGGCCTCGGCGCGGTTGACCAGTTGCAGCAGCAGGAAGTCGGCGATTTCCGAGGCGCCCCCGGCGCTGGATGCCACCACCCGCCCGGCGAGGGCTTCGCCGCGCTGGTGGAGCAGGCCCAGCAGCTCCTTGGCGAAGGACGCCAGGGGCGGCGCGGCGGCAATGTCGAGCACCGGCGGCAGGTAGTCCTCGTCCAGGCTCAGGGCCTGGTCCGCGCGCTTCTCGCGGACCCGCGCGACGCCCACCGCGGCGTATTCGCCGAGGCCGTCGCGCTCGGTCAGCAGGCGGAACGCCTGGCTGCCCAGGGCCACCGGGGCGCGGCTCTCGAAGGCGGCATTGTCGTCGCGCACTTCCTGCACCTGGCTGACGTAGCGGGCGCCGCCGAGGGCCTCGCCCTCCTCTACCGTGTCGCGGGTGCCGACCCGCTTCAGCGGCAGGCCGAGGTAGACGATGCCATCGCGCAGGCTTTCCTCGACATTCAGCGGCGCCGGCGCCGGATCGTCGGCGGGGATGTTGAACGGCGTACCATCCGGCAGCACGCCGCGGGCGCTGACGATGGCCAGCTTGCCCTGGGTCAGCAGGGCATCGTCCAGCTTCAGCTCGGAAAAGCCCCAGCCGCCCGCCAGGAGCGAGCGGCAGCGGCCATCCACCAGGGTTTCCAGGTAGCGGTCGTGCTGCTGGAAATGCTGTGGCCGCAGGAACATGCCTTCGGACCACACCACGCGGTTATTCCAGGACATAGGGACTCCGAAGGTTCAGGGCGCGGGACGCGCGACGATGCCGATGGCCTGCGCGCCGAGCGTGATGTCGAGATGGCTGGTGCGTTGCCCCGGCACGTCGAGGACCTGGCGCCAGGTGGCGCGGTCGAGGTCGCGGTAGGCGGCGACGAAACCGAGCTGGCGGGTCTGCTCGTCGAGCGTGCGTTCGATGCGCCGTTCCTCGCCCGGACGCAGGAGGAACTCGTCCTGCTCCACCAGGTCGCCACCGAGGGTCGACTGGGCGTTGTCGGTGAGGGCGAAGTAGTCGGCGCGGCCGAACGCGGTGTCTTTCTTCAGCTCGTACAGCCGCAGGCGCAGCGGCGCCGCCTGGCCGGCGGCGGACGGGTTGAGGTTCGGTGCGGCGTGGAGCCAGATCACCACCCGGGTCGGCGGGGTTTCCGGCGGGCTGGACGAACAGGCGGCGAGCAGCAGCCCGAACAGCGCGACGATCAGTTTCTGCATGGTGTCGTCCTCATTGACGTTGTTTCTCCTGGTGTTCGTTGGCGTCAGGAACGCCGTAGTCGAGCGCTGTGTTCCTCGTAGGCGCGGCTGAATTCGCGGCCGAAAAGCTCCTGGAAGTCGTCCTCCGCCTCGCGCAGGATCTTCGCGTACAGCTCGGTGAAACTGTCCCAGTTCTGTGCCTGGCGGGCCCCCGGCAGCAGGCCGGAAAGCCCGGCCGGCTTGCCGAAGCGGGCTTCCAGCGCGGCCGGTTCGAAGCGCGCCAGCAGGTGGCGGATGGCGGCCTGCACGCCGGCCATCACCGCCAGCTGGTGCGCCTTGAGGTCTTCGAAGCTGTCGGCCACCGCGCGATCCGGCGCCATGAACGCCTGGTTGTCGCGGCGCAGCAGGAGCAGCATGGCCTCGTCGACGTTCGGCGCGAACTTCAGCGGGTTGTTCTGCACCGGCTGGATCATGGTCTGCGCCATGCGGAACTCGCCCTTCAGGCTGGCCCGCGCGCGCAGCACGTCCACCAGTCCTTCCACCAGGCCGCGATAGCTGCGGCCGATGGCTTCCATCTGCGCTTCGGCGCCGGCCGGGTCGACCTTCAACTGGGTCATGCCGGCGCCGCGCAGGAACGCTTGCAGCAGGTCGCCGCCGGCCGACGCGGCGGCGCTTGCCGGCGGCGTCGGCGCCGCCACGCTCGCTGGCTGTGGCTGTGGCTGTGGCTGTGGCTGTGGCTGTGGCTGTTGGGTGATCCCTGGGTCGGCGAAGGGCATCGCCAGCGGCGTCGGTTCGGCCGTCGGCAGCGGCTGGGCGACGGGCGTGGCGCTTGGCGCGGGCGTGTTGCCGAGCAGTTCGGCGAACGGGTCCCAGTCGGCCGGAATCAGCGGTGCGCCGCCAGCGGGCGGTGGCGCCGGGGTGGTCGCGGGGGGCGGCGGGATCACCGGTTCCGGCGGGCGGAAGTCGTGCTGTTCGGCCGGTACATGGTCCGGACGCGGCGCCGCGCCGGGCGGCGGCGGGGTGAGGAAGTCGAACAGGTCGGGCTTGGTGTCCAGCGGCGAGCCGCCCTGGAAATGCGCCGTCACCGCGGGGTGCGGGGTGGGCGCCGGTTCGGCGAAGGCAGGCGCCGATCCGGCGGCCTGCCGGCTCATCAGGGCGTCGAAGCTGGTGAACGGATCGGTCTGCGGATTGCCGCTGCCGGGCAGGGCGATGTCATGGCCGAGCTGGACGAGGATGTCGTATTCGCCGAGGCGGACGGTCTCGCCGTCCTGCAGCGGCTCGCTGTTGCCGCGGCGCAGGCGGTGCCCGGCATTGACCAGCAGCACGCCGTTGGTGCTGGTGTCGGTGAGGTAGTACACCCCGTCGCGGTTGAGGATGGTGCAGTGGCGGCTGGAGACCAGGCGCTCCGGGTCCGGCAGGACCCAGTCGTTGTCCGGGCCCCGACCGATGGTCAGCTGTCCCTGGTCCAGTACCTTTTCCGAACACTGACCGGGGGTCAGCTTGTGGTAGCTGGTGATGGTCAATCGCAGCGGCATTGCTACTCCTTGCATTGCCAGCGCCCGGCTCTTCCAGGCGCTCACCCCCGTGCCCGAGGGATTTCGGTTCGCATCCAGGCTGGCCCGACGGCTTTCCGGCGTTTCGTCGCCTCGGGAAGACACATCGGGTGGTACCGGATTATAAAAGACTAATCCTACGTCTTTTAAAGATTTGTCCGATCTGCGGTGTCATGCAACTAGTGGCGTTGTGCCTTCCTTGACAAGCCTTGCGGCATGCCACAAGAATTTTGCCAACCTTTCGAGTCATCCGATATTCATCAATGGCTCCTACAAGATCCGACGGAGTGGATCTTACAAGCGAAGGTGAGGGCCGCGCAGCGGCTTCGATGATAGGGAGATCGTCACCGTGCTGGATGTACCCGTTTTGCTGGCTGCCGTATCCCCGGACTCGCCCTGTGGCGACGATCTGGAGTACGACGCCGCGTTCCTCGAACTCGAACGCATCGCCCAGGGCCAACCCGAGCGCCAGATGGGCGATGCCGTGCTGCCCGCCGAACCGCCGGAGTGGCCGCGCGTACGCGCGCTGGCCAGCGAACTGTTCGGCCGTAGCAAGGACCTGCGGGTAGCCAACCTGCTGCTGCAGAGCAACGTCGCCCTCGACGGCCTGGACGGGCTCGCCGACGGCCTGCTGCTGGTCCGCGAGCTGCTCGGCCAGTACTGGGACGGCGTCTATCCGCTGCTCGACGCCGATGACGACAACGACCCCACCTTCCGTATCAACGCCCTCACCGGCCTGGTCGCCGAACCGCTGCTGCAACTGGTCTGGGCGATCCCGCTGGTGCGCTCGCGGGCGTTCGGCCCGGTCAACCTGCGCGCCGCGCTGAACGCCGCCGGGCTGCAACGCTTCGCCAGCGAGACCCTGAGTCCCGAGCAGATCGCCGGCGCCTTCGCCGATGCCGACGCCGATGCGCTGGCCGCCACCCGGCGCGCCCTGGAAGGCGCCCAGGAACATGCCCTGGCCATCGAGAGCGGCGTCGCCGAACGGGTCGGCTCGGCCCAGGGACTCGACCTCGGTCCCCTTCGTCAACTGCTGCGCCAGGCCCTCCAGGTGTTCGACCTGTACGGCCCGCAGGGCGCCGGCGAGCCCTTGGCGCCGGGTGCCGAAGCGGCCGCCGACGAGCAGGGGGGCGCCGCGCCTGTCGCAGCCGTCGCCGCGCCGGCACCGCGAGCCAGCGGCGAGATCGCCAACCGCGAAGACGTCCTGCGCCAGCTCGACCGCCTGCTCGAGTATTACGTTCGTCACGAGCCGTCGAGCCCGGTGCCGGTGCTGCTCAAGCGCGCCAAGACACTGGTGACGGCCGACTTCGCCGAAATCGTGAGGAATCTCATCCCCGATGGGATTTCCCAGTTCGAAACCCTGCGAGGCCCGGAAAGCGAGTAACGCCTAGCGGCCGTCCGGGCCAACGCTGCAAGCCGCCGGGGCGATTCCGACGGCGCTAACAACCGCCGTCGCGCGAGGGAGAAACAAGATGGGAAGCACTACCAGCAGTCAGAAGTTCATCGCCAGGAACCGGGCGCCACGCGTGCAGATCGAGTACGACGTGGAGTTGTACGGTGCCGAGAAGAAGGTCCAGCTGCCCTTCGTCATGGGCGTCATGGCCGACCTCGCCGGCAAGCCCGCCGAACCCCAGGCGGCGGTCGCCGACCGCAAGTTCCTGGAGATCGACGTGGACAACTTCGATGCCCGGCTGAAGGCGATGAAGCCGCGGGTGGCCTTCAACGTACCGAACGTGCTGACCGGCGAAGGCAACCTGAGCCTGGACATCACCTTCGAGAGCATGGACGACTTCAGCCCCGCCGCGGTGGCGCGCAAGGTCGATTCGCTGAACAAGCTGCTCGAGGCGCGTACCCAGCTGGCCAACCTGCTGACCTACATGGACGGCAAGACCGGCGCCGAGGAAATGATCATGAAGGCGATCAAGGACCCGGCCCTGCTTCAGGCCCTGGCCAGCGCGCCGAAGCCCAAAGACGACGAGCCGCAGGCGTAAGAGGATTCCAGCATGGCCGAATTGAGCACCGAGAACCTGGCCCAGGGCCAGACCACCACCGAGCAGACCAGTGAGTTCGCCAGCCTGCTGCTGCAGGAGTTCAAGCCCAAGACCGAGCGCGCCCGCGAAGCGGTGGAGACCGCCGTGCGGACCCTCGCCGAGCATGCCCTGGAGCAGACCAGCCTGATCTCCAACGACGCGATCAAGTCGATCGAGTCGATCATCGCGGCGATCGACGCCAAGCTCACCGCGCAGGTCAACCTGATCATGCACCACGCCGACTTCCAGCAACTGGAAAGCGCCTGGCGCGGCCTGCACTACCTGGTCAACAACACCGAGACCGACGAGCAACTGAAGATCCGCGTGCTGAACATCTCCAAGCCGGAGCTGCACAAGACCCTGAAGAAATTCAAGGGCACCACCTGGGACCAGAGCCCGATCTTCAAGAAGCTCTACGAAGAGGAATACGGCCAGTTCGGCGGCGAGCCCTATGGCTGCCTGGTCGGCGACTACTACTTCGACCAGTCGCCGCCGGACGTCGAGCTGCTCGGCGAGATGGCGAAGATCTCCGCCGCCATGCACGCGCCGTTCATTTCCGCCGCCTCGCCGACGGTGATGGGCATGGGTTCCTGGCAGGAACTGTCCAACCCGCGCGACCTGACCAAGATCTTCACCACCCCGGAATACGCCGGCTGGCGTTCGCTGCGCGAGTCCGAGGACTCCCGCTACATCGGCCTGACCATGCCGCGCTTCCTGGCGCGCCTGCCCTACGGGGCGAAGACCGATCCGGTGGAAGAGTTCGCCTTCGAGGAAGAAACCGACGGCGCCGACAGCAGCAAGTACGCCTGGGCCAACTCGGCCTACGCGATGGCGGTCAACATCAACCGCTCCTTCAAGCTCTACGGCTGGTGCTCGCGGATCCGCGGCGTCGAGTCCGGCGGCGAGGTGCAGGGCCTGCCGGCGCACACCTTCCCCACCGACGACGGCGGCGTGGACATGAAGTGCCCGACCGAGATCGCCATTTCCGACCGCCGCGAGGCGGAGCTGGCGAAGAACGGCTTCATGCCGCTGCTGCACAAGAAGAACACCGACTTCGCCGCCTTCATCGGCGCGCAGTCGCTGCAGAAACCCGCCGAGTACGACGATCCGGACGCCACCGCCAACGCCAACCTGGCGGCGCGCCTGCCCTACCTGTTCGCCACCTGCCGCTTCGCCCATTACCTGAAGTGCATCGTTCGCGACAAGATCGGTTCCTTCAAGGAGAAGGACGAGATGCAGCGCTGGCTGCAGGACTGGATCCTCAACTACGTCGACGGCGACCCGGCCCACTCCACCGAGACCACCAAGGCCCAGCACCCGCTGGCGGCGGCCGAAGTGGTGGTGGAGGAAGTCGAAGGCAATCCGGGTTACTACAACTCGAAGTTCTTCCTTCGCCCGCACTACCAGCTCGAGGGACTGACGGTATCGCTACGCCTGGTATCCAAGCTGCCTTCGGCCAAAGAGGCCTGAGGCATTCAACGACAGCGCCTGCCATGGTGGCGGGCGCTTGCATAGCGTAGTGGCGCGAGCCACACGGGAGGAAAGATGGCTGTTGATATGTTCATCAAGATCGGCGACGTCAAGGGTGAGTCCAAGGACAAGACTCACGCCGAGGAAATCGACGTGCTGGCATGGAGCTGGGGCATGTCCCAGTCCGGGTCGATGCACATGGGCGGTGGCGGCGGCGCCGGCAAGGTCAACGTGCAGGACCTGTCGTTCACCAAGTACATCGACAAGTCCACGCCCAACCTGATGATGGCCTGCTCCAGCGGCAAGCACTATCCGCAGGCGAAGCTGACCATCCGCAAGGCCGGCGGCGAGAACCAGGTCGAGTACCTGATCATCACCCTGAAGGAAGTCCTGGTGTCCTCGGTGAGCACCGGCGGCAGCGGTGGCGAGGATCGCCTGACCGAGAACGTGACCCTGAACTTCGCCCAGGTCCAGGTCGACTACCAGCCGCAGAAGGCGGATGGCGCGAAGGACGGCGGTCCGGTCAAGTACGGCTGGAACATCCGCCAGAACGTGCAGGCCTGATGAGCCGGCTGCCGGTCATGGCGTGGCCAGGCCATGCCGTGGCCGGTGCGAGCGCCCGCCATGCCGGGTGCCGAAGGCGCGCGCGGCGCGCCGCGGACCTCGTCCGCCCGACCTCCTGCCGGAGGTACTGAATTCCACCGGGTCGTCCGTCGCGTCCGCCGGGCGCCATGGCCGACCCTTCATTCGCATCCGGGCGCCTGGGCTCCCGGCTACAGGGAAGTATCGCGATGATCGCCGAAGAACTGTTGCGCGCCGGGCGCCTGGACGATGCCTTGAAAGCCTTGCAGGAACAGGTGCGCAGCCAGCCGTCGAACGCTACCCTGCGGATCTTCCTGTTCCAGCTGCTGGCCGTGATGGGCCAGTGGGCGCGGGCGCAGAACCAGCTCAAGGTGGTCGGCGAACTGGATGCCTCGGCGCTGCCGATGGTACAGACCTACTCCACCGCCATCGACTGCGAGGCGCTGCGCCGCGAGGTGTTCGCCGGGCGCCTGACGCCGGTGATCCTCGGCCAGCCGGCGGAATGGATCGCGCCGCTGTTGCAGGCCCTGAGCCTGGACGCCGAAGGCCATGGCGAGGCCGCCCAGGCCCTGCGCGAACAGGCCTTCGACGCCGCGCCGGCGGTGCCCGGGCGGATCGGCGAAGCGCCGTTCGCCTGGCTGGCGGATGCCGACACGCGCCTCGGCCCGGTGCTCGAGGTAATCGTCAACGGTCGCTATGCCTGGTTGCCGATGAGCAACCTGCGCAGCCTCAAGGTCGAGGCGCCGAGCGACCTGCGCGATCTGGTCTGGCTGCCGGCCGAACTGACCCTGGCCAACGGTGGCGCCACCGTCGCGCTGCTGCCGGCGCGCTACGCGGAAACCGTCGAGCACGGCGACGACGCCGCGCGCCTGGGGCGCAAGACCGAATGGCTGGACAGCGGCCTGCCGGTCGGCCAGCGGCTGTTCGTCACCGATGCCGGCGAGACCGCGCTGTTCGACCTGCGTGAACTGGACTTCGAGCCGACGGACGCCTGACATGGCCGAACTGACCCTCCAGGAGCGCCTGCAGCCGTCGCTGCTCGACCGCCTCACCGACGATGAGCCGGGCAACCTCAAGGAAGCCGCGGAGCGCCGGGTGCTGACCCTGAACCAGCTGAAGGCCTCGGTGCTGCGCGACCTGGCGTGGCTGTTCAACACCACTTCGCTGTTCGACCACGGCCCCGCCGCACGGATGCCGGCCGGCAACTCGGTGCTCAACTACGGGCTGCCGGCGCTGGCCGGGCACACCGCGTCGAGCGTCGACGTGCATGCCATCGAGGCGCTGCTCACCGAGACCATCGCCACCTTCGAGCCGCGCATCATCCGTTCTTCGTTGCGGGTGCGCGCGCAACTGCTGCCCGGCGAGATGGACCACAACGCCCTGAGCTTCGAGATCGAGGGCGACCTCTGGGCCGAACCGGCGCCGCTGCGCCTGCTGCTGACCACCAACCTGGACCTGGAGACCGGCCACGTGCGCGTCGCCCAGGGCGAGCGGAGGCGTACATGAACCCGCGCCTGCTCGAGTACTACAACCAGGAATTGCAACACATCCGCGAAAGCGCCGCGGAGTTCGCCGAGGAATTCCCGAAGATCGCCGGGCGCCTGTCGCTGTCCGGCTTCGAGTGCGCCGACCCCTACGTCGAGCGCCTGCTGGAAGGCTTCGCCTATCTCACAGCGCGGGTCCAGCTGAAGCTCGACGCGGAGTACCCGACCTTCACCCACAACCTGTTGGAAATCGCCTACCCGCACTACCTGGCGCCGACCCCGTCGATGACCGTGGTGCAGTTGCGCCCGGCCCCCAACGAAGGCGCCCTGAGCAGCGGCTTCAGCGTCGAGCGCGGGGCCTCCCTGCGCGGCCAGCTCGGCCCCGATGACCAGACCGCCTGCGAATACCGCACCGCCCACCCGGTGACCCTGTGGCCGCTGGAAGTGGCCCAGGCCGACTACTTCGGCAATCCCGCCGCGGTGCTCGGCCGCCTCGCCGCCAGCGAGCCGCGGGCCAAGGCCGGCCTGCGCATCCGCCTGCGCAGCGGCGCCGGCATCCCGTTCGACAGCCTGTCGCTGGACGCCCTGCCGCTCTACCTGCACGGCGCCGACGAACAACCCTACCGCCTCTACGAACAATTGCTCGGCAACGCCTGCGCGGTGTTCGTCCGCGCCCCGGACAATGCCTGGGTCGAACGCCTGCCGACGAGCAGCCTGCGTGCGCGCGGCTTCGACGACGAGGACGCGCTGCTGCCGGTGGTGCCGCGGGCGTTCCAGGGCTACCGCCTGCTGCAGGAATACTTCGCCCTGCCGGCGCGCTTCCTGTTCGTCGAGTTCTCCGGCCTGAACCGCGCCCTGCGTCGATGCCACGGCGAGGAGCTGGAACTGGTCGTGCTGTTCGGCAAGCACGACCAGCGCCTGGAGGGCACGGTGGACGCGGAGCAACTGGTGCCGTTCTGCACCCCGGCGATCAACCTGTTCCCGCGCCGCTGCGACCGCATCCACCTGTCCGACCGGGTCAACGAGCATCACGTGATCGTCGACCGCACCCGTCCGCTGGATTTCGAGGTGCATTCGCTGCAACAGGTGAGCGGCCACGGCAGCGGTCCGGAGCAACCCTTCCAACCGTTCTATGCGGTGCGCGACCCGGCGCGCTACGGCCGCGAGCAGGCCTACTTCAGCGTGCGCCGCGAACCGCGCGTGCTGTCCAGCAAGCAGCGGCGCAAGGGCCCGCGCTCGACCTACGTCGGCAGCGAGACCTTCGTCGCCCTGGTCGACGCCAACCAGGCGCCCTATCGCCACGACCTGCGCCAGCTCGGCATCGCCGCGCTGTGCACCAACCGCGACCTGCCGCTGTTCATGCCGATCGGCGCGCACAAGAGCGACTTCACCCTGGAGGACAGCGCGCCGGTCATGCAGGTGCGCTGCCTCGCCGGACCGAGCCGGCCGCGCGCCAGCCGTGCCCACGATGCCAGCGCCTGGCGGCTGATCAGCCAGCTGTCGCTGAACTACCTGTCGCTGGCCGAGCGCGGCCAGGGCGCCGCCGCCCTGCGCGAGCTGCTGCGGCTCTACGGCGACAGCGGCGATCCGGCGCTGCAATTGCAGATCGAGGGCCTGCGCGAGGTCAGCAGCAAGCCTTGCACGCGGCGCCTGCCGATGCCCGGGCCGATCGTCTTCGGCCGTGGCCTGGAGATCACCCTGGACTTCGACGAGAACGCGTTCCGCGGCACCGGGGTGTTCCTTCTCGGCGCTGTGTTCGAGCGCTTCCTGGCACGCTACGTGTCGATCAACAGCTTTACCGAGACGGTGCTGCGCACCGGCGAACGGGGCGAGGTGATGAGATGGCAGGCGAAGCCGGGCAGCCGTCCGAACCTCTGAACCTGCTCGCCGGGATGGCGGCGGCGCCCTGGGACTATGACTTCTTCCAGGCGCTGCGGCGCATCGAGTGCGAGTCGCCGCAACTGCCGCGCCTCGGTCATTCGGTGCGGCTGGCGGACGACCCGCTGCGTCTCGGGCAGAAGCCCGACTGCACCTTCGCGCCCTCGACCCTGGCCTCGGTGAGCCAGGCCGGCACCGCTGCGGTGCCGCGCCTGGACCAGTTCTTCTTCGGCCTCACCGGCCCCAACGGGCCGCTGCCGCTGCACCTCACCGAATACGCCCGGGAACGCCAGCGCAACGTCAACGACGCGACCTTCAAGCGCTTCATGGACGTCTTCCACCACCGCCTGCTGACCCTGTTCTACCGGGCCTGGGCCGAGGCGCGGCCGGAGATCAGCCACGACCGGATCGACGACGACTACTGGTCGGCGCGCCTCGCCGCGCTCTCCGGGCGCGGCATGCCGAGCCTGCGGGGGCGCGAGCCGCTGGCGGATACCGCACGCTACTACTACACCGGCCACCTCGCCGCGCAGACCCGCTACCCGGACGGCCTGCGGGTGATCCTCGCGGAGTATTTCGAGGTCCCGGTGGCGGTCGAGGAATACGTCGGCCAATGGCTGGAGCTGCCCGAGCGCAGCCGCCTCGGCGTCGACTCGACGAGCCTGGGCATGGACGTCTGCCTGGGCACCCACGTCTGGGACCGCCAGCACAAGTTCCGCCTGCGCCTGGGGCCGCTGGACCTCGATCAATACCAGCGCTTCCTGCCCGACGGCGACCACTTCGTCGAGCTGGCCGCCTGGGTCGCCGAATACCTGGGCGAGGAGCTGGACTGGGACGTCAACCTGGTCCTGCAACGCCACGAAGTACCCCCGCTGGGCCTGCAGGGCGGCGGGCGGCTCGGTTTCAACACCTGGCTGGGCGATCCCGGCCAGGACGCCAGGGATCTACTGCTGGCCCGCCAGTACGCCACTGCGCGGCCGCACGAGCACAAGGAGAAGGAACATGAGTGAGATCAGTCGCGTTGCGCTGTTCGGCAAGCTGAACAGCCTGGCCTACAAGGCCATCGAGGCCGCCACGGTATTCTGCAAGCTGCGCGGCAATCCCTATGTCGAGCTGGTGCACTGGTTCCACCAGATCCTCCAGTTGCCGGACTCGGACCTGCACCAGATCGTCCGCCAGTCCGGGATCGACCCGGCGCGCCTGGCCAAGGACCTGACCGAGGCCCTCGACCGCCTGCCGCGCGGCTCGACCTCGATCACCGACCTGTCCTCCCATGTCGAGGAAGCGGTGGAGCGCGGCTGGGTCTACGGCAGCCTGATGTTCGGCGAGAGCCAGGTGCGCACCGGCTACCTGGTGATCGGCATCCTCAAGACGCCGAGCCTGCGCCATGCCCTCACCGGGCTGTCGGCGGAATTCGCCAAGCTCAAGGTCGAGGCGCTCACCGAGCGCTTCGACGAGTACGTCGGCGCCTCGCCGGAGAACGGCCTGTCGGCCAGCGACGGCTTCAACGCCGGCGCCGCCCCGGGCGAGGCCAGCGGCGCCCTGGCGCCGAGCGCGATGGGCAAGCAGGAGGCGCTCAAGCGCTTTACCGTGGACCTCACCGAGCAGGCCCGTAGCGGCAAGCTCGACCCCATCGTCGGGCGTGACGAGGAGATCCGCCAGTTGGTGGACATCCTCATGCGCCGCCGGCAGAACAACCCGATCCTCACCGGCGAGGCCGGCGTCGGCAAGACCGCGGTGGTGGAAGGCTTCGCCCTGCGCATCGTCGCCGGCGACGTCCCGCCGGCGCTGAAGGACGTCGAACTGCGCGCCCTCGACGTCGGCCTGCTGCAGGCCGGGGCGAGCATGAAGGGCGAGTTCGAGCAGCGCCTGCGCCAGGTGATCGAAGACGTGCAGAGTTCCGAGAAGCCGATCATCCTGTTCATCGACGAAGCCCACACCCTGGTCGGCGCCGGTGGCGCGGCCGGAACCGGCGACGCCGCCAACCTGCTCAAGCCGGCCCTGGCGCGCGGCACCCTGCGCACCGTGGCGGCGACCACCTGGGCCGAGTACAAGAAGCACATCGAGAAGGACCCGGCGCTGACCCGGCGTTTCCAGGTGGTGCAGGTGGACGAGCCGTCCGAGCACAAGGCCATCCTGATGATGCGCGGTGTCGCGTCGACCATGGAGAAGCACCACCAGGTGCAGATCCTCGACGAGGCGCTGGAGGCGGCGGTCCGGCTGTCGCACCGCTACATCCCGGCGCGCCAGCTGCCGGACAAGTCGGTGAGCCTGCTGGATACCGCCTGCGCGCGCACCGCCATCAGCCTGCACGCGGTGCCGGCCGAGGTCGACGATAGCCGCCGGCGCATCGAGGCGCTGGAAACCGAGCTGGCGATCATCCGCCGCGAGAGCGCCATCGGCGTCGCCACCGCCGAACGCCAGCGCAACGCCGAGACCCTGCTGGCCGAGGAGCGCGAGCGCCTGGCCGCCCTGGAGCAGCGCTGGGCCGAGGAAAAACGCCTGGTCGACGAACTGCTGGAGACCCGCGCCCGTCTGCGTGCCGCCGCCGAAGCGGTGGACGCCGGCGGCGTGCCGCTGGGCGAAGGCGAGGCGCGTCTCGACGAGGAACAGCGCCAGGCGCTGCATGCGCGGCTGGCGGAGCTGCAGGCGCAACTGAGCGCGTTGCAGGGCGAAGAGCCGCTGATCCTGCCGACCGTGGACTACCAGGCGGTGGCCTCGGTGGTCGCCGACTGGACCGGCATCCCGGTCGGCCGCATGGCGCGCAACGAGATCGAGACCGTGCTCAACCTCGACCGGCACCTGAAGAAGCGCATCATCGGCCAGGACCACGCGCTGGAGATGATCGCCAAGCGCATCCAGACTTCCCGCGCCGGCCTCGACAACCCGAGCAAGCCGATCGGCGTGTTCATGCTCGCCGGCACCTCCGGGGTGGGCAAGACCGAGACCGCGCTGGCCTTGGCCGAGGCCATGTACGGCGGCGAGCAGAATGTCATCACCATCAACATGAGCGAGTTCCAGGAAGCCCACACCGTCTCCACCCTCAAGGGCGCCCCGCCCGGCTACATCGGCTACGGCGAGGGTGGCGTGCTGACCGAGGCGGTGCGTCGCAAGCCCTACAGCGTGGTGCTGCTGGATGAAGTGGAGAAGGCCCACCCGGATGTCCACGAGATCTTCTTCCAGGTCTTCGACAAGGGCGTGATGGAGGACGGCGAAGGCCGGGTGATCGACTTCAAGAACACCCTGATCCTGCTCACCACCAACGCCGGCACCGAGATGATCGCCAGCCTCTGCGCCGATCCGGAACTGATGCCCGAGCCGGAAGCCATCGCCAAGTCGCTGCGCGAACCGCTGCTGAAGATCTTCCCGCCGGCGCTGCTCGGCCGCCTGGTGACCATCCCCTACTACCCGCTCAGCGACGACATGCTCAAGGCCATTTCGCGCCTGCAACTGGGGCGGATCAAGAAGCGCGTGGAGGCGACCCACAAGGTGCCGTTCGAGTTCGACGAGGGCGTCGTCGACCTGATCGTCTCGCGCTGCACCGAGACCGAGAGCGGCGGCCGGATGATCGACGCGATCCTCACCAACACGCTGTTGCCGGACATGAGCCGCGAGTTCCTCACCCGCATGCTCGAAGGCAAGCCGTTGGCCGGGGTACGTATCAGTAGCCGCGACAACCAGTTCCACTACGACTTCGCCGAGGCCGAGTGACAACCGGCGACACGCAGAGCAGTAGAAGGAACCGTCGATGGGATTGATGCAACTGACCCGCCTGGTCCAGGTGGATTGCCCGCTGGGGCCGGACGTGCTGCTGTTGCAGCGCATGGAGGGACGCGAGGAACTGGGACGGCTGTTCGCCTACGAGCTGCACCTGGTATCGGAAAATCCCAACCTGCCGCTGGAGCAGTTGCTCGGCAAGCCGATGAGCCTGTCGCTGGAGCTGCCCGGCGGCAGCCGGCGCTTCTTTCACGGCATCGTCGCGCGCTGTAGCCAGGTGGCCGGGCACGGCCAGTTCGCCGGCTACCAGGCCACCCTGCGGCCCTGGCTGTGGCTGCTGACGCGCACCTCCGACTGCCGCATCTTCCAGAACCAGAGCGTGCCGGAGATCATCAAGCAGGTGTTCCGCGACCTCGGCTTTTCCGATTTCGAGGATGCCCTCACGCGCCCCTACCGCGAGTGGGAATACTGCGTGCAGTACCGCGAGACCAGCTTCGACTTCATCAGCCGGCTGATGGAACAGGAAGGCATCTACTACTGGTTCCGCCATGAGCAGAAGCGCCACATCCTGGTGCTCTCCGACGCCTACGGCGCGCATCGCAGCCCGGCTGGCTACGCCAGCGTGCCGTACTACCCGCCGACCCTCGGCCATCGCGAGCGCGACCACTTCTTCGACTGGCAGATGGCACGCGAGGTCCAGCCCGGTTCGCTGACCCTCAACGACTACGACTTCCAGCGCCCCGGCGCGCGCCTGGAGGTGCGTTCGAACATCGCCCGGCCGCACGCGGCGGCCGACTACCCGCTGTACGACTATCCCGGCGAATACGTGCAGAGCCAGGACGGCGAGCAGTACGCGCGCAACCGCATCGAGGCGATCCAGGCGCAGCACGAGCGCGTGCGCCTGCGCGGCGTGGTGCGCGGGATCGGCGCCGGGCACCTGTTCCGCCTGAGCGGCTATCCGCGCGATGACCAGAACCGCGAGTACCTGGTGGTCGGCGCCGAATACCGGGTGGTCCAGGAACTCTACGAAACCGGCAGCGGCGGCGCCGGCTCGCAGTTCGAGAGCGAGCTGGACTGCATCGACGCCAGCCAGTCGTTCCGTCTCCTGCCGCAGACTCCGGTACCGGTGGTGCGAGGTCCGCAGACCGCGGTGGTGGTCGGACCCAAGGGCGAGGAGATCTGGACCGACCAGTACGGCCGGGTCAAGGTGCACTTCCACTGGGATCGCCACGACCAGTCGAACGAGAACAGCTCCTGCTGGATTCGCGTGTCCCAGGCCTGGGCCGGGAAGAACTGGGGTTCGATGCAGATCCCGCGGATCGGCCAGGAAGTGATCGTCAGCTTCCTCGAAGGCGACCCGGACCGGCCGATCATCACCGGGCGGGTCTACAACGCCGAGCAGACGGTGCCCTACGAGCTGCCGGCGAACGCCACCCAGAGCGGGATGAAGAGCCGTTCGAGCAAGGGCGGCACGCCGGCCAACTTCAACGAGATCCGCATGGAGGACAAGAAGGGCGCCGAGCAGTTATACATCCACGCCGAGCGCAACCAGGACAACCTGGTCGAGAACGATGCCTCGCTGTCGGTCGGCCACGACCGCAACAAGAGCATCGGCCACGACGAGCTGGCGCGCATCGGCAACAACCGCACCCGCGCGGTGAAGCTCAACGACACCCTGTTGGTGGGCGGGGCGAAGAGCGACAGCGTCACCGGCACCTACCTGATCGAGGCCGGCGCGCAGATCCGCCTGGTCTGCGGCAAGAGCGTGGTGGAGTTCAACGCCGACGGCACCATCAATATCTCCGGCAGCGCCTTCAACCTCTACGCCAGCGGCAACGGCAACATCGACACCGGCGGCCGCCTCGACCTCAATTCCGGCGGCGCCAGCGAGGTCGACGCCAAGGGCAAGGGCGTGCAGGGCACCATCGACGGCCAGGTACAGGCGATGTTTCCGCCGCCGGCGAAGGGCTGAGGCGGCGGCATCCTGGCTGCCCGCCCTTGGGCAGGACGCCGCGGGAGCCTTGACGATTCGCGCATGTCCTCGCCAGGCAGAAGCGGCGGTCGCTCAAGACCGATGGTGTTGCGCTCAGGGCAGATCGACTTTCAGGCCGCGGCCAGTGCGTATACCGACGTAATAGGCGTCCTTGAGGGCCCTGGAGAGTTCCGGGTCGGTTTCGTCGAATTCCTTCACGGCGATGCTGCCGAGGGTCAACCGGTGCAGTGCGGAACGATCCAGGCTGCGGTCGAGCAGGACGGACCTGATGTACTGCAATTGCTTTTCCGCGGACAGCAGGACCTCGTATCCCGGATAGCGGGCCAGCCGGTCGACGACCAGCGCCAGAGCGCGGTCGATGTATTCGATGGGTGTCATGATCCCTCCCGGGGAAGCAGACCGAAGGAGCCTTTCTCGTTGGAGAACAGTTGTTGCGCGCCGCCTTTGGCGGGATATGACTGTCCCTTTACCGACCAGAAGTCATCGGTCGGCGCAGCGGTGCTGCGCAGGACCTCGACCTTCTGGGTCGTCCTGTAGGAGTTGAGGACCTTGGGTTCGATGGTGTTCGCCGCCCGGTTGGTGCCCATGGGGTTGATTCCCAGCTCCGTGGGCTGCACGCGCGGGCTGAGTGTATACCAGTTGCCCTGCGGCGCTCCGGGGGACTGGTACTGCCACAGGTTCTTGCCGGGCGCGAGGGTTTCCACACGGACCGGATGGTTGAAGTCCAGGCCGTTCATGTACGACTCGGCATCGGCAGGATCGATGTCCTTCGACTTGAAGAACTTGGCGGCGGTTTCACGATTCCCGCGGTAGTTGATGTCGTGGTCGAGGTTGCCGGAACGACCGAACTTGTTGTTCAGGTAGGCGCGTCGTTGCGCGGTTTCGGAGGTCACCGCTGCCGGACGACGACCGGCGAGTTTCGGCCCGAAGCCCAGCAATGCCATCCCCGCCACGCCCTGGAACAGGTCGCGGTAGCCGGGACCGAGGCGGTCGCCGAGGTCGCCGAGCAGGGCCATGCCGCCCATCATCAGCCCGCCGATGGCGACGAAGCCGGCCAGCGCCGCGACCCCGGCCATCGCCGCCAGCAGCAGGCCGCCGGCAAGGGCCGCCAGGCCCAGCGCCTCGAGGCCGGTGTGCAGCCATTCCTCCAGGTCGAGGACGAAGGCCACCCGCTCGGTGGGGCCGCCGATGAAGGTGTCCTGGCTGCCGGTCTTGATGTGCGCGCCGCAGACCATCTTGCTCTGCAGGCGCGCCGCCGGCTTGCCGTTGATGTACACGGTGGCGCTGCCTTCGGCGATCAGCACCGGGAACGGCCACAGCGGATGGTTCAGCGGCAGGCCGCTGCAGGTGGCGGAGACGTCGTCGCCGGCGCGCATCGCGTTGCGACTGTTCACGTAGACGTTGAAGCTGCCGCGTATGAGCACCCCGGTGGTCGGCTCGGGTAGCTCGAAGATGGTGGTCAGGCCCTTGACGATCTGGAACATCGACAGCCCGCCGGCGGCGATCGAGCCGGCCAGGATCACCGCGGCCAGGCCGCCGGTGGCGGCGGTGGCGGCGACCACGGCGGCGCCGATCAGGGCTCCGGCCACGGCTCCGGCGACCATCGCGGCGACACCGAAACCGTGGGCTATCTCATCGCCCAGTCGGGCGGCGGCTTGCGCATCCATGCGTCGGTACTCGGATCAGCTAGGGGTCGGGCGCGGGACCAGGGTCTGCATCGCCTGCTTCCAGGCCGGCTCGTGGTGCGGCAGGTCAGCCGGGGTGGTGGTCAGGGTGGTGATCAGCACCGCCGGGCGGCGCTCGATGAACACCTGGCGCAGCATCAGGTCGCGGCCCTCGCGCTGCCACTGGTAGTCGAGGAGCACGGCGGCGTGGCCGTGGATGTTGATGTCCCAGCGCTTGTGCAGCTTGAAGCCGGGCAATTGCTTCTCGGCATTCTCCAGTTGGCGGGCGACATAGTCGGCGAACGGCGCGTCGCCCTGGCTGGCGTCGCGGCTGATGACGAAACTGGCTTCGCGGGCGGGGCCGCTGGCGGGGAGCTTGAAGATGTTGATGCTCTGGTCCTGCCAGGCATCTGGAATCTCGAGATCGGCTTCGTGGAGGCGATAGAGCGTCACTGTGTTAACCCCTTCCCTAGGATTCTGAGTGAGTCATTGCTGGACAAAAGCTTTACGGAATGTTGCTCGCGAATCAAGGCTTTCCTGGCCCGGAGCGGCCTTTCGTGATGGCCTTCTGCCTGTTCGCCGTCGGTCGGGGCGCTCGTCGGAATCTGTGTCACGCATCTCCCCTTTCCACCGCATCCGCGCCTATGCTGCTTGGGTGGTGCCGCTCCAACGGCGCCAGTGATGGACGTGGATCAAGGATGATTTCATGGCACTTGCGCAACAGACCCGCCTGGTCCGGGTCGACAGTCCGCTCGGCGCGGAGGTCCTGCAATTGCAGCGAATGGAGGGTCGCGAAGAGCTCGGCCGGCCGTTCGCCTACGAGCTGGAACTGATCTCGGAAAACCCCGACCTGCCACTCGACGGGCTGCTGGGCAAGCCGGCCAGCCTGGCGCTGGAACTGCACGACGGCAGCCGGCGGCATTTCCACGGCATCGTCGCCGCTTGCAGCCAGGGATCCGGCAACGGCCAGTTCGCCAGCTACCAGGTCACCCTGCGCCCCTGGCTGTGGCTGCTGACGCGCACCTCCGACTGCCGCATCTTCCAGAACCAGAAGGTCCCGGACATCATCAAGCAGGTGTTCCGCGACCTCGGCTTCTCCGACTTCGAGGACGCCCTGAGCCGCTCCTACCGCGAGTGGGAATACTGCGTGCAGTACCGCGAGACCAGTTTCGACTTCGTCAGCCGGCTGATGGAGCAGGAAGGCATCTACTACTGGTTCCGCCACGAGCAGAGCCGCCACATCCTGGTGCTCTCCGACGCCTACGGCGCGCACCAGAGCCCGCCGAACTACGCCAGCGTGCCCTACTACCCGCCGACCCTGGAACAGCGCGAGCGCGACCATTTCTACGACTGGCACATGGCGCGCGAGGTGCAGTCCGGCTCACTGAGCCTCAACGACTACGACTTCCAGCGTCCCGGCGCGCGCCTGGAGGTGCGTTCGAACATCGCCCGCTCGCACGCGGCGGCCGACTACCCGCTGTACGACTACCCCGGCGAATACGTGCAGAGCCAGGACGGCGAGCAGTACGCGCGGACCCGCATCGAAGCCTTGCAGGCGCGCTACGAACGGGTGCGCCTGCGCGGCCGCGCCCGCGGCCTGGGTTCGGGCCACCTGTTCAAGCTCAGCGGCTACCCGCGCGAGGACCAGAACCGCGAGTACCTGGTGGTCGGCGCCGAGTACCGGGTGGTCCAGGAACTCTACGAGACCGGCGGCGGCGGGGTCGGCGCGCAGTTCGAGAGCGAGCTGGACTGCATCGATGCCGGCCAGGCCTACCGCCCCTTGCCGACCACTCCGCTGCCGATCGTCCGTGGCCCGCAGACTGCGGTGGTGGTCGGGCCCAAGGGCGAGGAGATCTGGACCGACCAGTACGGCCGGGTCAAGGTGCATTTCCACTGGGACCGCCACGACCAGTCCAACGAGAACAGCTCCTGCTGGATGCGCGTCTCCCAGGCCTGGGCGGGGAAGAACTGGGGCTCGATCCAGATCCCGCGGATCGGCCAGGAAGTGATCGTCAGCTTCCTCGAAGGCGACCCGGACCGGCCGATCATCACCGGGCGGGTCTACAACGCCGAGCAGACGGTGCCCTACGAGCTGCCGGCGAACGCTACCCAGAGCGGCACCAAGAGCCGTTCGAGCAAGGGCGGCACGCCGGCCAACTTCAACGAGATCCGCATGGAGGACAAGAAGGGCGCCGAGCAGTTGTTCATCCATGCCGAGAAGAACCAGGACATCGAGGTCGAGAACGACGAGACCCACTGGGTCGGCCACGACCGGACCAAGACCATCGACCACGACGAGACCGTGCACGTGAAGCACGATCGCACCGAGACCGTGGACAACAACGAGACCATAACCATCGGCGTCGACCGCACCGAGAAGGTCGGCAACAACGAGAAGATCAGTATCGGCGCGAACCGCACCGAGGACGTCGGCAGCAACGAGACCATCAGCATCGGCGTCGACCGCACCGAGAAGGTCGGCAGCAACGAGAAGATCAGCATCGGTGCCAATCGCACCGAGGACGTCGGCAACGACGAGACCATCAGCATCGGCGCGAACCGTAGCGAGTCGGTGGGCAACAACGAGACGATCAGCATCGGCGCCGACCGCAGCGAGTCGGTGGGCGCCAACGAGACCATCGACATAGGCGGCAACCAGAGCACCAGCATCGGCAAGAACGAGTCGCGCAGCGTCGGCCAGGGCCGCGATACCTCGGTGGGCAAGGACGATAGCCTGGACGTGGGCAAGAGCTTCACGCTCAACGCCGGCGACTCGATCACCCTGGTCACCGGTGCCGCCAGCATCCGCATGAAGAAGGACGGCAGCATCGTCATCAGCGGCAAGAACATCACCATCGACGGATCCGGGGCGATCAACGTCAAGGCCGACAAGAACGTGGTGGTGAAGGGACGCAAGATCCTCCAGAACTGAAGCGGCGCAGAGCCAGGGAGTCAGCGCATGAGTGTCGAGATCCATCTACCCGGGGCCGCGACGGCCCTTCCCGCGCGCCTGGACGGTGTGGTCATCGGCGTCCTCCTCGACGTGCCGGACGCCGCCGCTCCGGTGGTCGCCTATCCCGGTTGCCCGAGCGAGCACGGCCTGGCGGCGGCCACCACCACCCAGCTCAGTCGCGCCGACATCGGCGCCCAGGTAGCGCTGATGTTCGTCGCCGGCGATCCGCGCCAGCCGCTGCTGATCGGCCGCATCCAGCGCCTGCCGCAGGAAGCGCTGGCGCAACTGGACGGCGAGCGCCTGGAGTTCAGTGCCGAACGCGAGATCGTCCTGCGTTGTGGCAAGGCCAGCATCACCCTGACCCGCGCCGGCAAGGTGATCATCCGTGGCGCCTATCTTTCCAGCCGCTCCACCGGGGTCAACCGGATCAAGGGCGGTTCGGTGCAGATCAACTGAGCGCGGCGGGCCCGACATGGAACTGTTGAACGCCACCCCGCTGGCCGCCGCCTACAACCAGGGGCTCGACGCCGAAGGCCGGGAGTCGCTGGTGGTGATCGCCAAGGGCAGTTTCGACCTGCCGCTGGACGGTCGCGAGGCGCGCCTGCTGGACGAGCAGCAGACGCTGCTGATGGTCGATGAATTCTATGGCGAGCCGGGGTTTTCCGCGCCGCGCCGGGAGTGCGAGTTCGTTCCCTTCAAGCCGTTCTGCGATGTGCTGGTGCTGGGCAGCGCCCAGGCGCCCGGCGGGCGGCCGGTACAGCAGTTGACCGCGGGCATCCGCGTCGGCCGGGTGAGCAAGGCGCTGACGGTGCATGGGCCGCGCCAGTGGGAACCGGGATTGCTCGGTGCCGGCGCGGGCGTCGCGCAGCCGTTCCAGAGCCAGGACATTTCCTACGCCAGTGCCTTCGGCGGCAGCCATGCCTCGCCGGACAACCCCGGTTTCATGGATTGCTACATGGCCAATCCGGCCGGATGTGGCTGGTTTCCGCGCAGCGCCGACACCGCCGAGATCGTCGGCACGCCGATGCCGGCCACGGAAAAGCTCGGCGAGCCGGTGGACAGCCCCCACGGCCGCTTCACGCCGATGGCGCTCGGCCCGCTCGGCCGCCACTGGCAGGCCCGGGTCGGCTTCGCCGGCCGCTACGACGACGCCTGGCTGGCCGAGCGCTTCCCGTTCCTGCCCGCCGACTTCGACGAGCGCTACTTCCAGTCCGCGCCGGCCGACCAGTGGACCGACCATCTGCGCGGCGGCGAGGAGGTCCTGCTGCTCAACCTCACCGGCGAGGAGCGCGCGGCCTTCCGCGTGCCGCGCAGGGAGGTCCCGGTGACCTTCTTCCTGAAAAAGGGTGGCCACGAAACCGCGCAGGCACGGATCGATACCCTGCTGGTGGACTGCGACGCCCGTCGCGTGGAAGTCACCTGGCGCATTCGCCGACCGTTGAAGCGCAACCTGTTCGAGATCGCCCAGGTGCTGGTCGGCAGCAAGTCCGCCGCCTGGTGGCGCGCCCGCGAGCTGGGCAAGGACTACTACCCCTCGCTTGCCGCGTTGGCACGCAGCCGCCAGGCCGAGGAGGACGAGGCATGAGCCAGGCCCTGAGCATCGTCGCTTCCGGCATGGTCAGCGCGGTGGGTCTCAGCGCGCCGGCCAGCTGCGCGGCGATCCGCTGCGCCCTGGACAACTTCCAGGAAACCCGTTTCATCGACCAGGGCGGCGAATGGTTGCTTGCCGCCAGCGTGCCGCTGGAGCAGCCCTGGCGCGGCCGCGCCAAGCTGCTGAAGATGGCTGCGCGAGCCATCGACGAGGCCTTGCGCGGCCAGCCCGATCTCGATTGCACGGAGCTGCCGCTGCTGCTCTGCGTCGCCGAGGGCGACCGTCCCGGACGCTGCGCGGGGCTCGACGAGTCTTTCCTGCGTGACCTGGAAGGCGAGCTGGGACGACGCTTCCATCCCTCCTCGGCACTCATCGCCCGTGGCCGGGTCGGTGGCGCGGTGGCCCTGCTCAACGCGCGCAAGCTGATCCAGGGCGGCTGCCGGCAGGTCCTGGTGGCCGGCGTCGACTCCTTCGTCAGCGGCCCGACCCTGGCCGCCTACGAGGCCCGCGAGCGGCTGCTGACCAGCCAGAACTCCAACGGCTTCATTCCCGGCGAGGGCGCCGCCGCCGTGCTGGTCGCCGCGCCGCTCCACGAGGAGGCGCCGCAGCTGCTCTGCATCGGCCTCGGCTTCGGCGTCGAGAAGGCCACGGTGGAGAGCGAGGACCTGCCGCTGCGCGCCGACGGCCTGAGCCAGGCCGTGCGCGCCGCCCTCGCCGAGGCTGGCTGCGGCCTGGAGCAGATGGACTACCGGCTCACCGACATTTCCGGCGAGCAGTACTACTTCAAGGAGGCCTCGCTGACCCTGAGTCGCAACCTGCGCGTGCTCAAGCCGAAGTTCGACCTCTGGCACCCCGCCGACTGCATCGGCGAATGCGGCGCCGCCATCGGCCCGGCGTTGCTCGCCGTGGCCCTGGCCGCTTCGCGCAAGGGCTACGGCGACGGGCCGAACGTGTTCTGCCACCTGGGCAACGACGCCGGCGAACGCGCCGCCGCGCTGCTCAGCTATCGACGGGTGAGGGCTGCCTGATGGCCAACGAGGTGTACGCCAACAACATGGAGATCTCCTGCAAGGCGGCGAGCGGCAAGTCCATCGCGGCCTTCCCGGATGTCTGCTTCACCCCGCCGCAGGCGCCGCCGACGCCGTTGGGGGTACCGATCCCCTACCCCAATACCGGCCTGTCCAAGGACACCACCAAAGGTACCCGGACCATTCGCATCACCCGCAAGGAGGTGATGCTGAAGAACAAGAGCTACTACAAGACCAGCTACGGCGACGAGCCGGGGCGGGCGCCGAAGAAGGGCATCGTCACCAGCAAGATCAAGGGCAAGGTGTACTTCACCTCCTGGTCGATGAACGTCAAGTTCGAAAGCAAGAACGTGGTTCGCCACCTCGACCTGACCACCCACAACCACGCGTCCTTTCCTGGCAATACGCCGGTCTGGCCCTACCTCGACCAGGCCACCGTCGATGCTGGTGGTGGACCGTGCAGCAATGAAGTGAAGAAGGAGAAGAAGGATTGCGCTGACTTCAAGCCGCATGGCAGCAAGGATGCCTGCGCTGGCCTTGGCGCGGGCAAGCCTTCCGGCAAGAAGACCAGCAACGAAGCTGACCGACTGGCAGACAAGGTCGCTGCCCGAAAATGCCTGACCGCGCGCCGGTGTGCCCTGCAACCGTACAAGCCGAACAGTTGCTGCCCGCAGCAGACCGCTCACCACCTGATCGAGGCCAGCGCCTTGCACGACAAGGGACGTGGTGGAAAAGGCTCGGTACCCCTCAAGGGGATATCCAACTATTCGGAGAACAAGGCTCCTTGCGTCTGCGCGGAGGGCGTCAATCAGAACGTGGGTACCCACGGCCTCATGCACACGTTCCAGAGCGCTGCTGCCGCGAAGTCGCGCAGTGGAACCCTGCAATTGTCCAATGGCAGCTCCATCTCCGCGAAGAAGACCACCTACGGAACGGCGAAACGTCAATCCATGGCTGCCATGGGCAAGGTCTTTCCGCAGTCGAAATGCTCGAAGGAATGTCTGTCCGCTCAGCTCGACAACTATCACAAGCAGTGCGGAATCAACGCCAGAACACCCATCAAGGCCGTTGAAACCGGCCAGACCGACGTCACGGCTGCGACGCAGGCGATAAAGACCCGCAATGCGCGTCTTGGCGCCACGAGGAGTCGAGTCCGCTAGTGACCGTTACAGGAGATTGAAATGTTGAAGAAACTCTCGCCGATTTTCTCGAACATCACCGGCGTCGTCCGCTATCAGGACCTGGCGTACGTGGCCTCGGTATCCGACGAGATCCAGGAGCAGAACATAGCGCACAGCTATGTCACGGAGTGGGACTGCGGAACCTGGTGTGTTGCTGGCGAGGATGACGACATGCTGCCCTGGGAGATCGTGTCGGCCACGGTAGTGCACGAGCCGGTGGAACAAGCATTGTTTCTGGGCGCTCGGGGCCAGGTATTCTGCATGGGCTCCGGCGACATCCATGAAGAGCAGTTGCCCGACGGCGACGATGCCATCGGTGGCCGGGGCAATATGCGCGGCGTTGCCTGTATCGACGGGGTGGCCTATGCCTGCGGGATGGATCGACAGGTCTACCGGCGCTTCGACGAGAACGACTGGCGTGCCATCGACAGCGGCGCTCGGCCTCCGGCAGGCAGCGAAGCGGTGGTCGGATTCGAGGCCATCGGCGGCTTCGGTGCCAGGGAAATCTATGCCGTCGGCTGGGACGGGGAGATCTGGCAGTACGACGGCAAGCGCTGGCAGCCCCGGGAGAGCCCGACGAACTTGATCCTGACGGCGATCTGCTGCGCGGAAGATGGCTCGGTTTACGCCTGTGGACAGGCGGGAACGCTGCTGCGTGGACGCAACGACCACTGGGAGATCATCGCCCAGGACGATGTCGATGAAGACTTGTGGAGCCTCGCGTGGTTCGACGGCGCACTCTACGTGTCGAGCGCAACGGCGGTCTATACGCTGGTCGGTGGCCATCTCAAGGAGGTGGACTTCGGTGATGAGCAACCCCAACGCTGCTTCCACCTTAGTGCTGCCGACGGCGTGTTGTGGAGCATCGCCGCGAAAGACATCTTCAGCTTCGACGGCCAGCAATGGACGCGCATAGATTGAGCATCGCAGCGATCGTCGACCAGCACGCCGAGGAAGCCGCCTTCCTTGCCCTGCTCCGCGACTACGCCGTGCGTGCGCCCCATTACGACCTGGAGGAGCTCGCCGAGCTCGATCAGCGCATCGAGGCGCACCTGGACGGCTTGGCGATCGCCGGCCAGGCCGGCCATGACGCCCTGCTCGAGCAACTCGACGCGCACGCCCAGGGCGAGGCGTTCGCCCTCGCGGTACTGGCCATGCAGGCAGGAGACGATGCGTTGATCGGCCGGATGCGCGCCTGTCTTGCGGCGTCTCCGGAAGCCCGGCGCGGTTTCGCCGCAGCCCTCGGCTGGCTCGACTGGGACCAGGCGCGGCCCTGGGTGGAGCGCCTGCTGGCCTCGCCCGAGCCGCTGTTCCGCGCCATTGGCCTGGCCGCCTGCGGCATGCACCGGCATGACCCGGGGCCGGCGCTGCTGTCCGCCCTTGGCCACGCCGACCCGGCGGTGCTGGCGCGCGCCGCGCGCACCGCCGGCGAGCTGCGTCGGCGCGACCTGATGGCGAATATTCGCGCCTATCGCGCCCACGATGACCCGAGCCTGCGCTTCTGGGCCAACTGGGCCACCGCGCAGATGGGCGACGAGGAGGCGTTGGGGCCATTGCGTGCGTTCGCCGGGCAGCCCGGCCCGTTCCAGCTGCCGGCGACCATGGTGCTGCTCGCCTGGCAGCCGCGCGACACCAGCATGGCCTGGATTCGCCAACTGATGCAGGCGGCGGACACGCGGCGGATCGGCATCCAGGCCACCGGCCTGTTCGGCGATCCGGTGGCGGTGCCCTGGCTGATCCAGCAGATGCGCGACGAGAGTCTGGCGCGGGTCGCCGGCGAGGCCTTCAGCCTGATCACCGGCGCCGACCTGGCGCTGCTCGACCTGGAGCTGGAGGCCTTGCCCGACTACGACCCTGGCCCCAACGACGATCCCGACGACGAAGACGTCGCCCTCGACGACGATGAGAACCTCACCTGGCCGGACGCGGCACGGGTTACCGCCTGGTGGCGGGACCACGGCGCGCGCTTCGTCGCCGGGCGCGCCTACCTGCTCGGCGAACCGCTGGGCGAGGCGCACTGCCGCCAGGTCCTGCGCGACGGCCAGCAACGCCAGCGAATGGCTGCGGCGTGCCTGCTGGCGCGCTTCGTGCCGAACCTGCCGCTGTTCCCCACCGGTGCGCCGGTGCGCCGCCAACTGGACCTGTTCTGATAGCTGGCTGGCACCGGGCGGCCAGGTCATGGCCGCTGGCGCGGTGCGCCGGGTTTTCCCATTCGACGAATTTCCCTGCACGTAGCCAACCGGTTGACTGAAACCTTTCACCACTTATGCGGGGCGAATGGAAATGCCACTCGTTTGCCATGATAGCCTGTCGACATCCTCTGGAAATATCGTGAAAAAAGCTGGCAACGTGCGAGATAGAGGGATTTTTTAATTTATGGTTAAGCTTCGGGCATTAGCGTTGAGCACCAGAAGTGACCGATCGGTCACGTAGGTCGCTCTGCGTTTGTTGTGCCTTTTTCCTATGGGGAAAGCGTCGGCAGACGTGGGAAAATTCAATCGATCCACTCATCGAGGTTCCGAACCATGCCAGACCGTATGCGGGGCGTTAAGTCCGATTCTCCAGAGCAGGAAAGCGCTGACGATGCATTGAAAAGGATTGTCGATGGATTCCAGCATTTCCGCCGGGAGGTCTTTCCCGAGCAGCAGGCGCTGTTCAAGAAGCTCGCCAATAGCCAGCGGCCGCGGGCGATGTTCATCACCTGCGCGGATTCGCGCATCGTTCCCGAGCTGATCACCCAGAGTTCCCCCGGCGACCTGTTCGTCACCCGCAACGTCGGCAACGTGGTGCCGCCCTACGGGCAGATGAACGGTGGCGTCTCCACCGCCATCGAATACGCTGTGCTGGCGCTGGGCGTGCACCACATCATCGTCTGCGGCCACTCCGACTGCGGGCGATGCGCGCCGTGCTCGACCCGCAGACCCTGGAACGCATGCCGACGGTCAAGGCCTGGCTGCGGCACGCCGAGGTGGCACGCACGGTGGTGGCGGACAACTGCGACTGCGGCGCCAGCCACGACACCCTCGGGGTGCTCACCGAAGAGAACGTGGTGGCCCAACTCGATCACCTGCGCACCCACCCCTCGGTGGCCTCGCGCCTGGCCAGCGGGCAACTGTTCATCCACGGCTGGGTGTACGACATAGAGAGTGCGCAGATCCGCGCCTACGACGCCAAGCAGGGTCGCTTCCTGCCCCTCGACGGCGAGCATCCGGTGCCGATGGCCACGCCCGCGCCGCGCTACCTGAACTCGTGATAGCGGCGGCCGTGCGGGCCGCCGGATAACAACAGCGTTTTCGCGTCACCTTTCGCCGTTCCTGCCATGGACGACCTCTGGGAAGCCCCGTTCCGGGGCTGAACGGGTCGCTATTACAAGAAAAAACACACTGCGCACACACAACCGGCGCCGGGCCTGGTCCTGGCGTCGCTCCCTCGTCGTGGAAAAAATTCGCAGGAGAACTGTGCCATGCATGTTTCAAAGGTGTTTCCGTCCCTCCGGGACACGTTGCCGCGGGACCTGATGGCCTCCGTGGTGGTGTTCCTCGTCGCCCTGCCGCTGTGCATGGGCATCGCCATCGCCTCCGGGATGCCGCCGGCCAAGGGCCTGCTCACCGGCATCGTCGGTGGCCTGGTGGTCGGCTTCCTGGCCGGCTCGCCGCTACAGGTCAGCGGCCCGGCGGCCGGCCTCGCGGTGCTGGTCTTCGAACTGGTGCGTACCTACGGGGTGGCCATGCTCGGGCCGATCCTGCTGCTCGCCGGCGCCATCCAGCTGCTCGCCGGGCGGCTGCGTCTGGGCTGCTGGTTCCGGGTCACCTCGCCGGCGGTGGTATACGGGATGCTCGCCGGCATCGGCATCCTCATCGTCCTTTCGCAATTGCACGTGATGCTCGACCTGGCGCCCAAGGCGTCCGGCCTCGACAACCTGCTGGCATTCCCCCAGGCGGCGTTCGCCGCGCTCGGTTCGCTGGGCATGGACAGCGGCCTCGACGCGGCGCTGCTCGGGCTGGGCACCATCGCGGTGATGTGGGGCTGGGACAAGCTGCGTCCGCAACGCCTGCGCTTCCTACCCGGTGCGCTGCTCGGCGTGAGCCTGGCGACCCTGGCCAGCCTCTGGCTGGCGCTGGACGTGCGGCGGGTCGAGGTACCGGCCAACCTCGGCGAGGCCATCGACTGGCTACGCCCGGCCGACCTGCTGGCCCTGGCCGATCCCTCCCTGCTGCTGGCGGCGGTGGTGGTGGCCTTCATCGCCAGTGCGGAGACCCTGCTCTCGGCGGCGGCGGTGGATCGCCTGCACGACGGCCCGCGCTCGGACATGGATCGCGAGTTGTCCGCCCAGGGTGTCGGCAACATGCTCTGCGGCCTGCTCGGCGCGCTGCCGATGACCGGGGTGATCGTACGCAGCTCGGCCAACGTCAATGCCGGTGCGCGAACCCGCGCCTCGGCGATCTTTCACGGCCTCTGGTTGCTCGCCTTCGTCCTCCTGCTCGGCAGCCTGCTGCGGCAGATTCCGGTGGCGAGCCTGGCCGGGGTGCTGGTCTATACCGGGGTCAAGCTGGTCGATTTCAAGGCCCTCGGCAACCTCTCTCGCTACGGCCGGATACCGATGCTGGTGTACGCGGCCACCGCACTGGCCATCGTCTTCACCGACCTGCTGACCGGCGTGCTGGTGGGCTTCGCCCTGACCCTGCTGAAGCTGGTGCTGAAGGCGGCGCGGCTGAAGATCGCCCTGCGCTACACCGGCGAGCATGAAGCCGAGCTGCGCCTGAGCGGCGCCGCGACTTTCCTCAAGGTGCCGGCGCTGTCGCGGGTGCTCGACGAGGTCAAGCCGGGGACCACCCTGCACGTACCGATGGATAACCTCAGCTATGTCGACCATGCCTGCATGGAGCTGCTCGAGGATTGGGGGCGGATGGCACCGGTGCAGGGCTCGCGCCTGGTGATCGAACCGCGCGCCTTGAAGCGTCGCCTGGAAGGGCGCCTGCGCGGCAGCGTCGGGTTGGGCGGCGCGCGCAATGGCGGGGCGGTCAGCCCAGGCTGAGTTCCACCCCGAGCTGCTTCGACAGGCACGGCCACTGCTGCCAGGCGGCGACCACCCGCGGGTTCTTCAGGTTCTCGCGGTAGGCGCGGGCCGAGTCGGCGTCGAAGGTGGTGGCGTCGAGCATGTTCTCCACCGCATGGTGGACGGCTTCGTCCAGCCGGTTGGCGAAGGGCTCGCCGATCAACTGGTGGGCCACCAGGTTGGCTACGGTGGTGTCCAGTGGGATCAGTGCCTGGCCGAAGTGGGCGATGTAGCGGTCGTTCACTTCTTCCACCAGGCGGTGCGCCAGGTAGGCTTCGTCGAGCAGGGCGTCGAGGCCGTCGTGGCCGGCGAGCAACGCCGGCGGGGTGAGGAAGAACTGCTCGGCGACCTTCAGCACCGGCTTGATCCGTTCCTCGATGCCGGCTTCGCGGGCCACGCTGTTGGCGGCGTCGAGCAGGTCCGGTACCTGTTCGACGTAGGCGTGGACGAAGCGGGTGAGTATGTCTTCCGTGTTCTCGCCTTGCGGCTGGATGGTGCGATGCAGGCGGGGCAGGCGGCTGGCTATCAGATCAGCCAGGTGACCGTGGCGGGCTTCGCTGAGGTGCGCCTGCTGGATGAGTTCACGGAGGGCAGCGGTGTTCATGGGGTCTCCCATACAACGGGGATGGTGAAGAAGAGGAGAAACATAGCCGGCGGCGCGCGCCGGCTAAGACGCGATTGTCATAATCGCTTCGTGGTTATGCGAGGATGATATATCAGGCGGCCACCATTCGCCTGCAAAGCCACGCCGCTCGCGGCTTTTAGAGAAGAATCGGCACTTTCCAGCGACGTTTTTACGCTGCGTTGTTATGTCGCAGCCGCTGTCTATACTCCCACTCGAATGCTGAACCTGATGAACCCGGCCTGCCTTGCTGTGTGCCGAGGTGCGACGGTCAAAGTTCGTTGTCTTGGCGGTCCACCCCTTGGCCGTTGGCGTCTGCCGGCGGGATAAAAACAACGATAAGGGGAACCCGAATGCTGCGACATCCACGAGTCTGGATGGGCTTCCTTTTGCTCTCGGCGATCAGCCAGGCGAATGCCGCCTGGACGGTCAACATGGCCCCGGGCGCTACCGAGGTGAGCCGGTCCGTCTTCGACCTGCACATGACCATCTTCTGGATCTGCGTGGTGATCGGCGTGCTGGTCTTCGGCGCGATGTTCTGGTCGATGATCGTCCACCGCCGCTCCACCGGCCAGCAGCCGGCGCACTTCCACGAGAGCACCACGGTGGAAATCCTCTGGACGGTGGTGCCGTTCGTGATCCTGGTGGTGATGGCGGTGCCCGCCACCCGCACCCTGATCCACATCTACGACACTTCCGAGCCGGAGCTGGACGTGCAGGTCACCGGCTACCAGTGGAAGTGGCAGTACAAGTACCTGGGCCAGGACGTCGAGTACTTCAGCAACCTGGCCACCCCGCAGGACCAGATCCACAACCGGCAGGCGAAGGACGAGCATTACCTGCTGGAGGTGGACGAGCCGCTGGTGCTGCCGGTGGGCACCAAGGTGCGCTTCCTGATCACCTCCAGCGACGTGATCCATTCCTGGTGGGTGCCGGCCTTCGCGGTCAAGCGCGACGCCATCCCCGGCTTCGTCAACGAGGCCTGGACCAAGGTCGACGAGCCCGGCATCTATCGTGGCCAGTGCGCCGAGCTGTGCGGCAAGGACCACGGCTTCATGCCGATCGTGGTCGACGTCAAGCCCAAGGCCGAGTTCGACCAGTGGCTGGCCAAGCGCAAGGAAGAGGCGGCGAAGGTCAAGGAACTGACCAGCAAGGAGTGGACCAAGGAAGAGTTGGTCGCGCGCGGCGACAAGGTCTACCACACCATCTGCGCCGCCTGCCACCAGGCCGAAGGCCAGGGCATGCCGCCGATGTTCCCGGCGCTGAAGGGTTCGAAGATCGTCACCGGGCCCAAGGAGCACCACCTGGAAGTGGTCTTCAACGGCGTGCCCGGCACCGCCATGGCGGCCTTCGGCAAGCAGCTCAACGAGGTCGACCTGGCCGCGGTGATCACCTACGAGCGCAACGCCTGGGGCAACGACGATGGCGACATGGTCACCCCGAAAGACGTCGTCGCCTACAAGCAGAAACAACAATAGGAGACCGCCATGAGTGCTGTGATCGATACGCCCGACCACCATGCCGGCGACCACCACCACGGACCGGCCAAGGGCCTGATGCGCTGGGTGCTGACGACCAACCACAAGGACATCGGCACCCTCTACCTGTGGTTCAGCTTCATGATGTTCCTGCTCGGCGGCTCGATGGCCATGGTGATCCGCGCCGAGCTGTTCCAGCCCGGCCTGCAGATCGTCGAGCCGGCGTTCTTCAACCAGATGACCACCATGCACGGCCTGATCATGGTCTTCGGCGCGGTGATGCCGGCCTTCGTCGGCCTGGCCAACTGGATGATCCCGCTGATGATCGGCGCGCCGGACATGGCCCTGCCGCGGATGAACAACTTCAGCTTTTGGCTGCTGCCGGCGGCCTTCGGCCTGCTGGTCAGCACCCTGTTCATGCCCGGCGGCGGCCCCAACTTCGGCTGGACCTTCTATGCGCCGCTGTCGACCACCTTCGCCCCGCACAGCGTGACCTTCTTCATCTTCGCCATCCACCTGGCCGGGATCAGCTCGATCATGGGCGCGATCAACGTGATCGCCACCATCCTCAACCTGCGCGCCCCAGGCATGACCCTGATGAAGATGCCGCTGTTCGTCTGGACCTGGCTGATCACCGCGTTCCTGCTGATCGCGGTGATGCCTGTGCTGGCCGGCGTGGTGACCATGATGCTGATGGACATCCACTTCGGCACCAGCTTCTTCAGCGCCGCCGGCGGCGGCGACCCGGTGCTGTTCCAGCACGTGTTCTGGTTCTTCGGCCACCCCGAGGTGTACATCATGATCCTGCCCGCCTTCGGTGCGGTCAGTGCGATCATCCCGACCTTCGCGCGCAAGCCGCTGTTCGGCTACACCTCGATGGTCTACGCCACCGCCAGCATCGCCTTCCTCTCCTTCGTGGTCTGGGCGCACCACATGTTCGTGGTCGGCATCCCGGTCACCGGCGAGCTGTTCTTCATGTACGCCACCATGCTGATCGCGGTGCCCACCGGGGTGAAGGTGTTCAACTGGGTGACCACCATGTGGGAGGGTTCGCTGACCTTCGAGACGCCGATGCTGTTCGCCGTGGCCTTCGTCATCCTGTTCACCATCGGCGGCTTCTCCGGACTGATGCTGGCGATCGCCCCGGCAGACTTCCAGTACCACGACACCTACTTCGTGGTCGCCCACTTCCACTACGTGCTGGTGCCCGGCGCGATCTTCGGCATCTTCGCCTCGGCTTACTACTGGCTGCCGAAGTGGACCGGCCACATGTACGACGAGACCCTCGGCAAGCTGCACTTCTGGATGAGCTTCATCGGCATGAACCTGGCGTTCTTCCCGATGCACTTCGTCGGCCTCGCCGGCATGCCGCGACGGATCCCCGACTACAACCTGCAGTTCGCCGACTTCAACATGGTCTCGTCGATCGGCGCCTTCATGTTCGGCACCACCCAGCTGCTGTTCCTGTTCATCGTCATCAAGTGCATCCGCGGCGGCAAGCCGGCCCCTGCCAAGCCCTGGGACGGCGCCGAGGGCCTGGAGTGGAGCATCCCCTCGCCGGCGCCCTACCACACCTTCAGCACCCCGCCCGAGGTCAAGTGAGGAGCGCGTCATGAGCGATGCCAAGGTCGATACCCGCCGCCTGGTCGGCCGCCTGCTGCTGGTGACCGTGCTGATGTTCGCCTTCGGCTTCGCCCTGGTGCCGCTCTATGACGTGATGTGCCGCGCCCTGGGGATCAACGGCAAGACCGCCGGCAGCGCCTACAGCGGCGAACAGCAGGTGGATGTCGGGCGCGAGGTGAAGGTGCAGTTCATGACCTCGAACAATATCGACATGGTCTGGGAGTTCCGCTCCGCCGGCGACCAGTTGGTGGTGCATCCCGGCGCGGTGAACCAGATGGTGTTCTACGCGCGCAACCCGAGCGACAAGCCGATGACTGCGCAGGCCATCCCGAGCATCGCCCCGGCCGAGGCCGCCGCCTACTTCCACAAGACCGAATGCTTCTGTTTCACCCAGCAGGTGCTGCAACCCGGCGAGAGCATCGAGATGCCGGTGCGCTTCATCGTCGACCGCGATCTGCCCAAGGATGTGCGGCACGTGACGCTGGCCTACACCCTCTTCGATATCACTGCGCGGAAGCCGCCCGTACCGGTTGCGGGACGATAAGGAGAACAACATGGCAAGCCACGAACACTATTACGTCCCCGCCCAGAGCAAGTGGCCGATCATCGCCAGCATCGGCCTGCTGGTGACGGTGTTCGGCCTGGGTACCTGGTTCAACGACCTCACCGCCGGCCACAAGGAGTCCCATGGCCCGTGGATCTTCTTCGTCGGCGGGCTGATCATCGCCTACATGCTGTTCGGCTGGTTCGGCAACGTCATCCGCGAGAGCCGCGCCGGACTCTACAGCGCGCAGATGGACCGCTCGTTCCGCTGGGGCATGAGCTGGTTCATCTTCTCCGAGGTGATGTTCTTCGCCGCCTTCTTCGGCGCGCTGTTCTACGTCCGCCACTTCGCCGGTCCCTGGCTCGGCGGCGAGGGTGCCAAGGGCGTGGCGCACATGCTCTGGCCGAACTTCCAGTACAGCTGGCCGCTGCTGCAGACCCCGGACCCGAAGCTGTTCCCGCCGCCGAGCGCGGTGATCGAGCCGTGGAAGCTGCCGCTGATCAACACCATCCTGCTGGTCACCTCCAGCTTCACCGTGACCTTCGCCCACCACGCCCTGAAGAAGAACAAGCGCGGCCCGCTCAAGGCCTGGCTGGCGCTGACCGTGCTGCTGGGGATCGCCTTCCTGATCCTGCAGGCCGAGGAGTACGTGCACGCCTACAACGAGCTGGGCCTGACCCTCGGCGCCGGCATCTACGGCTCGACCTTCTTCATGCTCACCGGCTTCCATGGCGCCCACGTGACCCTCGGCGCGCTGATCCTCGGCATCATGCTGATCCGCATCCTGCGCGGTCACTTCGATGCCGAGCACCACTTCGGCTTCGAGGCCGCCAGTTGGTACTGGCACTTCGTCGACGTGGTCTGGATCGGCCTGTTCATCTTCGTCTACGTGATCTGACCGCCACCGGGGGAATCAGAAATGCCAGGGCGCGTGGCTGTTCAGCTCGCCGCTGTAGAAGCCCCAGGCGACCAGCACCAGGGTCGCCGCGGCGAGCACCACGCGGACGGTCAGCGAATTGACCACGCGGGAACCATGGCCCTGGTCCTTGACCAGGAAGAACAGGCCGCTGAACAGGCTCACCAGGGTAGCCAGCAGTAGCAGGACGATCGCCACTTTCAACATGGTGGGACTCCGGCGATGGGGGGATTCATGCAGTATAGCCAGCGCCTCGGGGAGGCCGGACGCAATGACAGACGCAGCATGCGTGGCGCGTTCCGCCCCGGCCTGCTGCCGACCCTGGTGGTCCTCGGCCTGCTGCCGTTGCTGCTCTGGCTGGGCACCTGGCAGTTGCAGCGGGCCGACGAGAAGCGCGCCCTGCTGGCCAGCTACGAGGCCCGGCGCGGCGCCGAGCCGGTGTCGCCCGGGCAGCTAGAGGGACTGCGCGACCCGGCGTACGTCCGCGTGCGCCTGCACGGCCGCTTCGACGAGCGGCATACGCTGCTGCTGGATAACCGGCTGCGCAACGGACAGGCCGGGGTCGAGGTGCTGCAACCCTTCTACGATCAGGCCAGCGGCCTTTGGCTGCTGGTCAACCGCGGCTGGGTCGCATGGACTGACCGACGCTCGCCGCCGACGCTGGAAACCCCCGACCGCGTCCTCCTGCTCGACGCCTGGACCTACCTGCCGCCACCCGGCGGCCTGCACCTGGCCGACGCGCCGGCCGGCGGCTGGCCGCGCCTGGTGACCCAGCTCGACATCCCGGCGCTGTGGCAGGCCTTCGGTCGCGCCGGGCTGCCCTGGGAAATCCGCCTGGAAGCGGGCGACGCCAGCTTCGACACCGATTGGCCCCTGGTCTCGATGCCGCCGGAGCGGCACACCGGCTACGCCGTGCAGTGGTTCGCCTTGGCGACGGCCCTGCTCGCCCTCTACCTCTACCTCGGTGTGCGCCGCGCACGGGAGAAAAACCATGAGTCTCGCGATTCCGATGCCTGAACGTCCGCGCCGCGCCCGTGGCCGCCTGCAACTGCTGGCGATCATCGGCCTGGTGGTGGGGCCGATGCTGCTCGCCAGCGCCATGTACAAATGGAATTTCTGGGTTCCGCAGGGGCGCAGCTACAGCGGCGCGCTGATCGGCAACGGCCAGACCCCCGCCGACCTCGGCGTGCAGGGACGCAGCCAGGGCGAGCAGTGGCAACTGCTGGTGACCGCGCCGGGTACTTGCGGCGAGGACTGCCAGCAACTGGTCTACCTGGCCCGCCAGGTCAACATCGCCCTCGGCCGCGAAGCCTCGCGCGCCGGCCACGCCCTGGCCGCCAGTGGCGAGCTGCCGGCGGACTTCGCCAACCTGGTGAGGCAGGACTACCCGCGCCTGCAGCGCTACGGCCTGGACCCGGCCCTGTACGACAAGGCCGGCGGCGGCGAGCGGCCGCTGCTGTGGGTGGTCGACCCGCACGGCAACCTGGTGCTGCGCTACGACGCCAAGGCCAACGGCAAGAAGCTGCTGAAGGACGTGCAACTGCTGCTCAAGCTCTCGCATATCGGTTGATCGGCGTGGCCGGCGCGGTTCCCGGCCCGATGAGGACAGAACGACAAGAAAAAGGGGCCCGCGAATGACAGGCGCAACCCGCAAACCCGGTTTCACCGTCGCCGTGCTGGCGACCCTGCTGGCCGCCGTGGTGGTCCTGCTCGGCGCCTATACCCGGCTGACCCACGCCGGCCTCGGCTGTCCGGACTGGCCAGGCTGCTACGGCTTCGTCCACGTGCCGCTGAGCGAGGCGCAACTGGCCCACGCCGAACTGCACTTCCCCGACGCCCCGGTGGAGGCACAGAAGGGCTGGAACGAGATGATCCACCGCTATTTCGCCGGCGCCCTCGGCCTGCTCATCCTTGGCCTGGCGTTGCATGCGCTGGTCCGCCGCGGGCGCGACGGCCAACCGCTGAAGCTGCCGCTGCTGCTGCTCGCGGTGGTGATCGCGCAGGCCGCCTTCGGCATGTGGACGGTGACCCTCAAGCTCTGGCCGCAGGTGGTCACCGCCCATCTGCTCGGCGGCTTCACCACCCTGGCGCTGCTCTTTCTCCTCGCCCTGCGCCTCTCCGGACGCTTCGCGGCGCGGCGCTACCCGGCGGCGACCCGCGGCCTGGCGGGGCTGGCCCTGCTCCTGGTGATCGGCCAGATCGCCCTCGGCGGCTGGGTCAGCAGCAACTATGCGGCGGTGGCCTGCATCGACCTGCCCACCTGCCATGGCGAGTGGTGGCCGCGGATGGACTTCGCCAACGGCTTCCACCTGACCCAGCACATCGGCCCCAACTACCTCGGCGGCCAGCTCGACAGCGACGCGCGCACGGCGATCCACATGACCCACCGGATCGGCGCGCTGTGCGTGACCCTGGTCCTCCTGCTGCTCGCCTGGCGCCTGCAGCGCAGCGGCCTGGTCTGGCCGACCGCGCTGATGCTGCTCGGCCTGTCGCTGCAGATCGGCCTGGGCATCAGCAACGTGCTGCTGCACCTGCCGCTGCCGGTGGCGGTGGCGCACAACGGCGGTGGCGCCCTGCTGCTGCTCAGCCTGGTGTTGGTCAACTATCGCCTGCGCGCGCCGGCCAGCGTCCGCGCGCCGGCACCGTCGCCGCAGCGCGTGCGCCGCACGCTGCCGCCGGCGCAAGGTTCTCGGCTGAAGGCCGCCTGACAGACAGAAGGATGGAGGTAAGGATATGGCCACCGTCATCGATCGCCACAGCCAGCCGACCTGGCGCGACTTCCTCGAACTGACCAAGCCCAAGGTCGTGGTGCTGATGCTGATCACCTCGCTGATCGGCATGCTGCTCGCCACCAAGGCGCCGCTGGATGGCTTCGTGCCCTGGCAGGTGCTGATCTTCGGCAACCTCGGCATCGGCCTTTGTGCCGGCGCGGCGGCGGCGGTCAACCATGTGGTGGACCGGCGCATCGACTCGATCATGGCGCGGACCCACAAGCGGCCGCTGGCCGAGGGCCGGGTGTCGCCGAGCATGGCGCTGGGCTTCGCGCTGCTCCTGGCGCTGGCCGGGATGGCCGTGCTGCTGGCCTTCACCAACCCGCTGACGGCCTGGCTGACCCTCGCCTCGCTGCTCGGCTACGCGGCGCTCTACACCGGCTTCCTGAAGCGCGCCACGCCGCAGAACATCGTCATCGGCGGGCTCGCCGGGGCGGCGCCGCCGCTGCTCGGCTGGGTCGCCATCACCGGCCACCTGAGCGCCGAGCCGCTGTTGCTGGTATTGATCATCTTCGCCTGGACCCCACCGCACTTCTGGGCGCTATGCATCCACCGCAAGGACGAATACGCCAAGGCCGATATCCCGATGCTGCCGGTGACCCACGGCGAGCGCTACACCAAGCTGCACATCCTGCTCTATACCCTGGTGCTGTTCGCGGTGAGCCTGATGCCGTTCGTCATCCACATGAGCGGGCTGGTCTACCTGCTCTGCGCCCTGGCCCTGGGCGCGCGCTTCCTCGACTGGGCCTGGGCGCTCTACTGTGACAGCCGGCCACATGCGGCGATAAAGACCTTCAAGTACTCTATCGTCTACCTGTTCCTGCTGTTCATGGCGCTGCTGGTGGACCACTATCTGCCGCTGAAGCTGCTTCTCTGATCCCACTCTAGAGCCTTGCCCACCCATGACTCGAGTCAACAAGACCGTCCTCGTCCTCGTCGCCCTGGTCGCCCTGGTCCTCGGCCTCACCGTGCACAAGGTGCTCACCGCCCAGCGCCAGGCCGATCCCACCGTGCTGCTCGACGCCGGCATCGTGATCCTGCCGCAGACGCGCAAGGTGCCGGCGCTGGAGTTCACCAACCAGGACGGCCAGGCGGTCAGCACTGCCAGTCTCAAGGGTCGCTGGCACCTGCTGTTCTTCGGCTACACCTTCTGCCCCGATGTCTGCCCGACCACCCTCGCCCAGCTCCGCGAATTGCAGGGCAAGCTGCCGCAGGAGGTGCGCGACGACCTGCAGGTGGTATTCGTCAGCGTCGATCCGAACCGCGACACGCCGCAGCAGATCAAGCAATACCTGGGCTACTTCAACGCCGGCTTCCAGGGGCTCACCGGCACTCCGGAGAACATCCAGAAGCTGGCCAACGCCATGAGCATCCCCTACATCCCCGCCGACACCAGCAAGCCCAACTACACCGTCGACCACAGCGGCAACCTGGTGATCATCGGCCCGGACGGCGAGCAGCACGGCTTCATCCGCGCGCCGCTGAACAACGCCAAGCTGGAAGCCCAACTGCCCGGCGTGCTCAAGCCGCAGGCCTGATTCCCTTCCCTCCCCCCACCGTCCGCGGCGCTCCGGGCCTCAGGCCCGGCGCATGCCGATGTGCGGGATGTCGTCTTCCAGGTAGACCTCGGTGACCGCGACGAAGCCATAGCGGCCGTAGTAGGCCTGCAGGTGGGCCTGGGCCGAGAGGTACACCGGGGTATCCAGCCAGAGGCGCTCCGCCGCCTGCAGCGCGCGTTCCATCAACTGGTGACCGAGCCCCTGGCCGCGCGCGGCCGAGGAACTGACCACCCGGCCGATCACCACCTGGCCCTCGTGGCGAACCGGGTCCAGCAGGCGCAGGTAGGCGAGCAACTGGCCGTCGCGCCAGGCCATCAGGTGATGGGTATCGCCGACCAGGTCGAGGCCGTCGACTTCCTGGTAGGGGCATTTCTGTTCCACCACGAAGACCTCGGTGCGCAATTGCAGCAGCGCGTAGAGTTCCTTCAGGGTGAGGTCGGCGTGGTGCTTGCAGGTCCAGTCGAGCGACATGGTCGGGATTCCGGGACAGGAGACAGGAACGCGGTTATGCCATGGGCGGCGGGCCGCTGGAAAGGCGTGGCCGGTCGGTTTCGTTTCAGAACCCACGCGGCTATCCTTTGCCGAACGGCTGGAGGTGTCTCATGCGTTGGGAAGAACTGAGTGAACAACCCTGTTCGCTGGCGCGGGTGCTGGCGATCCTCGGCGATCGCTGGACCCTGCTGGTATTGCGCGACTGCTTTCTCGGCGTGCGCCGTTTCGACGACTTCGAGCGCAGCCTCGGCGTGACCCGCCACGTCCTCGCCGACCGCCTCAAGCGCCTTGTCGAAGCGGAGATACTGGCCAAGGTGCCCTACCAGGAAAGGCCGCTGCGCGAGGAATACCGGCTTACCGAGAAAGGGATGGAACTGTACCCGGCCATCCTTTCCCTGGTGAACTGGGGCGACCGCCACCTCGCCGGCGTCGAGGGGCCGCCACTCGAGCATGTGCACAAGCATTGCGGCCAGCACATGCATGGCGTGCTGGTCTGTTCCGAATGCGGTGAGCCGCTGCACGCGCGGGACGTGACGGTACGCGAGGGGCTGTTCTGGAAGGGGCGCCTGCTGCGGCGCGGCTGAGCGTTCCAGGCCTGGCCGCCGACGCGAATCGGCGGATAAACGCCGATGGCGTTACGGCAGGAAGGACGCTGTCGTACCAGGCTCCGCCGACCGGTCCCCTCTCTTCAGGGAGAGGACGTGCCGGGCAGGCCGGGACAGGCAGAGTAATTGGTGCGCGGATATCACTCGAGCCCTTGCCAGTTGACAAGTTCCTTTTAAGAACTAACTATCGTCTCTATTGGGTTCTAAAAAAGAACTAACAAGAGAGGCCTCTGCAATGACCCAGCGCAAAGCGGTTCTGGTAATGGGCGCCGGCGACGCCACCGGTGGCGCCATCGCCCGGCGGTTCGCCCGCGAGGGCTACGTGGCGTGCGTCGCCCGGCGCAACGCGGAGAAGCTGGAGCCGCTGGTGCAGGCCATCCGCGACCAAGGCGGCGAGGCTCTGGCCTGCGGCTGCGACGCACGCCAGGAGCAGCAGGTGATCGACCTCTTCGCCCGCATCGAGGGTGAGGTCGGTGCGCTGGAGGCGGTGATCTTCAACGTCGGCGCCAACGTCTGGTTCCCGATCACCGAAACCACCGAACGGGTCTATCGCAAGGTCTGGGAGATGGCCGCCTTCGGCGGCTTCCTCACCGGCCGCGAGGCGGCGCGGGTGATGCTGCCGCGGCAGCGCGGAACGATCATCTTCACTGGCGCCACCGCCTCGTTGCGCGGCCGCGCGCATTTCGCCGCGTTCTCCGGCGCCAAGTTCGCCCTGCGTGCCCTGGCCCAGAGCATGGCGCGCGAGCTGGGGCCGAAGGGCATCCACGTCGCCCACCCGATCATCGACGGCGCCATCGACACCGACTTCATCCGCGAAACCCTGCCCGAGCTGTACAAGCGCAAGGAGCAGGACGGCATCCTCGATCCCGAGCACATCGCCGAGACCTACTGGCAGATCCACTGCCAGCCGCGCGACTGCTGGGTGCACGAACTGGACCTGCGCCCCTGGATGGAAACCTTCTGATCCCCGCCACGGAAAGAGCCACGCATGAGCAAGCAAATCGAGTTCTTCTTCGACTTCGGCAGTCCCACCACCTACCTCGCCTGGACCCAACTGCCGCGCATCGCCGCCGCCCATGGCGCGAGCATCGCCTGGCGGCCGATGCTGCTGGGCGGCGTGTTCAAGGCCACCGGCAACCATTCGCCGATCGAGGTGCCGGCCAAGGGGCGCTACACCCTCCACGACCTGGCGCGCTATGCGAAACGCTACGGCGTGCCGCTGGCCTTCAACCCGGCCTTCCCGATCAACACCCTGACGCTGATGCGCGGCGCCCAGGGCTATCTCGGCGGCGAAGGGTTCCAGCCCTACCTGAAAGCGGTGTTCGAAGCGTTGTGGGTACGACAGCAGAACCTCGGCAAGCCCGAGGTGGTCGCCCAGGTGCTGGCGGAGGCTGGGTTCGATCCGGATGAGTTCCTCCGCCTGGTTGGCGACGAGCAGGTCAAGGAGGGGCTCAAGGCGACCACCGAAGAGGCGGTGCGGCGCGGCGTCTTCGGCGCGCCCAGCTTCTTCGTCGGCGACCAGTTGTTCTTCGGCCAGGATCGCCTCGATTTCGTCGCCGAGGCCCTCGCCGGCTGACCTCCCCTTCCCCGCGGCGAGCCGCTCTGGCCCGCCGCCTTGCGCCATCCGAGCGCCCTCCTCCCGGCTGCGGCCCGCGCGTGCCGTGGTTCCTGGCCATTCGTCGCGCCCGCCGATAGCGGCTTGTCAGGCTGACTTCTTTGCGTATAGGCTGAACTGGTCAGACCGGTAATACCACAATAAAAATGCGTTCATCGCCCGCCTCCGCGAGGCCCGATGGAAGCGCCGAATGGAGACTCCTGCGATGTTCATCAAGCGCTGTTCCCGCTCGATATTCCTGCAAGTCGTGATTGGCCTGGTGATAGGCGTGATCTGCGGGGTCGGCATTCCCGACCTGGCCGTGCAGATGAAGCCGCTGGGCGATGGCTTCATCAAGCTGATCAAGATGCTCATCGCACTGATCGTCTTCTGCGTGGTGGTCAACGGCATCTCCGGCGCCGGCGACCTGAAGAAGGTCGGCCGCATCGGCCTGAAGTCGGTGATCTACTTCGAAATCCTCACCACCATCGCCCTGGTCCTCGGCCTGGTGGTCGCCTACAGCCTGGGCCTGGGCAGCGGCGCCAACATCCATCTCAACGAACTGCCCGCCGGCGACGTCGCCCTGTATACCGGGCGCACCCAGGAAATCCATGGCCCCGTGGCATTCCTCATGGGCCTGATCCCGACCTCTGTGTTCAGCGCCTTCGCCGAGAACGACATCCTCCAGGTCCTGCTGTTCTCCGTGCTGTTCGGCAGCGCCCTGAACCTGGTCGGCGAGCAGGCCAGCGGCGTGGCCCGCCTGATCAACGAATTCAGCCACATCGTGTTCCGCATCATGGGCATGATCGTGCGCCTGGCACCGCTCGGCGTGTTCGGCGCGGTGGCCTTCACCACCGCCCGCTACGGCGTCGACTCGCTCAGCCACCTGGGCGCGCTGGTGCTGGTGTTCTACGCCACCTGCCTGGTCTTCGTCATGGCGGTGCTCGGTAGCGTCCTGCGTCTCTCCGGGGTGCGCATGCTGCCGTTCCTGCGCTACTTCCGCGAAGAGCTGCTGATCGTGATGGGCACCGCCTCCTCCGACGCGGTGCTGCCGCAGGTGATGCGCAAGCTCGAGCACATGGGCATCCGCAGCTCCACGGTAGGCCTGGTGATTCCCACCGGCTACTCGTTCAACCTCGACGGATTCTCGATCTACCTGACCCTGGCGGTGGTGTTCATCGCCCACGTCACCGGCACGCCGCTGGCGATGACCGACCTGGTCACCATCCTGCTGGTTTCGCTGGTCACCTCCAAGGGCGCCCACGGCATTCCCGGCTCGGCCCTGGTGATCCTCGCCGCCACCCTCACCGCGGTGCCGGCGATCCCGGTGGCCGGCCTGGTGCTGGTGCTTTCGGTGGACTGGTTCATGGGCATCGGCCGCGCGCTGACCAACCTGATCGGCAACTGCGTGGCCACCGTGACCATCGCCCGCTGGGAAAACGACATCGATATGCCGCGCGCGCAGGCCATACTCGACGGGCGCCTGGAGGCGCCGGCCAAGGCCGACGGCGAGCCGCTCAAGCGCAGCGCGGTGGCCGGGGAAGGCAAGCTGCATGGCTGACGCGCCGAGGCGCGTTGCACGTCCGATTGGCAAGTAAAGGGAGGCGACATGTTTTCTTCGTCCAAGCTGGTCAACGCGGTTGCCCAGCGCCTGCTCGACACCATCGAGCAGGGTCGCTGGGTCGCCGGCCAGATGTTGCCCGGCCAGCGCGAGCTGGCTGAGCAGATGGAAATCAGCCGGCCGAGCCTGCGCGAGGCGATCATGGTCCTGGAGACCCTGGGCGTGGTCCGTTCGCTGCCGGGCAAGGGCGTGATGGTCCTCGAACGCAGCGAACCGCTGCGCGAGGTCGCGGCGCCCGGCGAGGCGACCATGGAAGACGTCCTGCAACTGCGCTATGCGCTGGAGCCGTTCATCGTCGGCATCGTCGCGCAGAGCGCCGGGGCGGCGGAGATCAGCGAACTGCGGCTGTTGCTGCTGGACCTGCGCGAAGCGGTCGAGGATGGCGACCCGCAGGCTCTGGTTGAGGCCTACACGGCCTTCCACCGGCGCCTGGTGAAGCTCACCTCGAACCCGATCTTCCTCAGCGTTTCCGAACAGATCGGCAGCGCCCTGGAACGCAGCGACAACCTGGTGCGCCGCCAGCCGGAATACGCCGAGGAGATCCTCCAGGAACACGACGCCATCCTCCGTGCGATCCGCCAGCACGACAGCGAGCGGGCGAGCCAGGCGATGCGCCAGCACATCCTCAACGAAGGCGCGCGCCTGAACATCGACCTGCGCTTGCCGCAGGTCTGATCGCCCGCGCCAGGGTTCCAACCCGGGACCGTCGCGGCGCCCGGACGGCTTTCGTCCGCCGCCTGCGAAGGCCCACAAGCACGACTCGACAGGTGTGAACATGGTCGGATTCGAAGCACGTACCCAGCAGGGCGCCGCGCTGCGCCCCACCAGCCATTTCGTCTACGAAAGCATCTACACGGCAATCCTGGAAAAGCGCCTGGCGCCGGCCGCCAAGCTGAGCAAGGAAACCCTCGGGCAGATCTTCCGGGTCAGCAACGGCACCATCCAGCGTGCCCTCACCCGTCTCGCCGAGGACGGCGCGGTGGTGATGCCGCCGAAGGAGGTCGCCAGCGTCGCCCGCCCGGACGAGCGCCAGGCGCGGCAGGTGCTGGACGCGCGCCTGCTGGTGGAAAGCGAAGTGGTGCGGCAACTGCCCGCGGGGCTGGATCCCGCCGCCCTTGCCGAGCTACGGGCGCTGGTCGACGAGGAGCAGGCTTGCCTCGCGGCCCGCGACAGCGCCGGGCTGATCCGTCTCGCCGGGCGCTTCCACCTGCGCCTGGCCGAACTGACCGAGAATCCCTTGCTGCAGGGTTTCGTCCGTGGCCTGGTGGCACGCGCCTCGCTGGACATCGCGCTGAACAAGGGGGCGGTCTATACCGCCGAGGCCTGCGCCGCGCAGCGCGCCCTGCTCGATGCCCTGGAGGACGGCGACAGCGCGGCGGCGGCTGCGCTGATGGACGCTTACCTGCGAGGCCTGTTCGCCCGCATGCGCTTCCTGCCTCCACCCACCACCGACCTGCGCGAGGCATTCGGCATGAAGGCCCCTCGCGGGGAAAAACGCCGGAGGGCCTGACCTCCCCGGCCGCCGCCTACCAGATCTGGCAGGCGGTGGTGGCTGGTGGCCAGCCTATAGTGAAGCGGGTCAGGGATGGCGCCGTGCTGGTCGAAGTAGCCAAGGGTCCGTTGTGAGCGCCCGGTCCTGTCCGTGACGTCCTACAGGAAGCTGTGAACGCATGGTTAACGGAGATCGACATGGCATACGCAGAATGGATCGCAGTGAAGGTCGTGGTATCCAAATCCATCGGCACGGTGGGCATCCGCAACGCCACCTTGCAATGGGGCAAGTTCTACCGCTACACCAACAAGGACGACGAGATTTCCACCGAGGAAGTCAGCAGCATGAACGTGCAGGCCGGCAGCCCGCAATGGATCGCCTCCTGCGGACGGGAGAACGCTTCGTCCGGCACCCAGGGCAGCTTCGACTGCTACGACGGCAACACCAAGATGGGCACCTTCAGCTGGGATGACCCGTGGAAATCCGGCGCCACCAACACCTGGAGCTTCACGCCGGCATCGGCGGACTATGCTGGCATCACCAGCGGCGGCAACGCTACGGGCACGGACATCGGCGAGGTCACCCTGACCCTCGGCCGCTTCTCCTGACGGTACCTGGAGCTGGCCGGCAGTCCGTCGGTCAGCTCCAGCGCTCATCCCCGTCCGTGGCGAACGCTCGCCGCAGCGCCTCGATGGCGACCTTCACCTTGGCCGGCTGGGCCTCGCGCCGTGGCGTCACCGCATAGATGCCGAGCCCGGGAATCCTCCACTCCGGCAATAGCTGTTGCAGGCGCCCGTCGTTCAGCGCGTCGCGCACCTCCGGCAGCGGCTGGTAGGACACGCCGAGTCCGTCGAGGGTGAACTGACGCACCGCGAGCATCCCGTTGGCGGCCACCCGTGGCTCCAGGCGCAGTTTGCAGACTTCCCCGCCCGGCCCGCTGAGCGTCAGGTGGTTGAGGTGGTTCGAGGTGTTCAGGGAAATCCAGTCGACCTCGGTCAACTGCTCCGGACGGTTGATCGGCGCCCGTTGGCGCAAATAGGCCGGCGCCGCGCAGAGCACGCTGCTCCAATCGCCGAGGTGGCGCGCCACCAGGCTGGAGTCGGCGAGATTGCCGACGCGTATCGCCAGGTCGATGCGCTCGGCGACCAGATCGATGCGCTCGTCCTGGAAGAACAGCTGCAGGCGCAACTGGCGGTGGTTCTCCAGCAACGGTTTCAGCGCCTGGGTGATCAGCGTGCCGGAGAACCCCACCGGCGCCGCCAGGCGCAACTCACCCACCGGCGCATCGCGCCATTCGCCAAGCCGCCGCTCGGCTTCCTCGGCGATCGCCAGCATCTGCGCGCAACTGCGATAGAACGCCTCGCCGGCCTCGGTCAGGGTCAGCCGGCGGGTGGTGCGATGCAGCAAAGTGACCTGGGCGCGGCTCTCCAGCTTGCGGATCTGCTGGCTGACTGCCGAAGGGGTCATGCCCAGGCTCTGGGCCGCGGCTGCCATCGAGCCCTTGTCCACCACAGTGGCGAAGATCGCCATGCCTTTCAGCGAATCCATGCCGGTTCCTCCTTGCGGGAGACTGCGCCTGGGGAAAAATCACCGGAAAAAGCGCGAGAAAGCATGCCCAGCGGGCGAGGTCGTCGAGTTACGGAAAAATACGGACGCGTATGGGAGCGAAGCATGAGTCAGCCAAAGAACTAATCAGGTCGCAGTGGTCGCATGTTGGTCGCTCTCATTGGTCAGGTCGAAAAATGTCCATTTTTTGTGAGTTATGGATTTTTTGTCCGAAATGAGCTACTCAGTACAAGTCAAGTGAAATATTCATTTTGAAACATCTTGTAACCGTGTGACCACTTTCAGGGGGTAATTTCGACCCTGTCGATGCGCAAAATCTGGATTTCCTTGCCTTTAACCCGAAACGGGGCGCTGAACGGCCAGCGCTCCAGGGTCAGGGTGCGTACGCCTGGCACCTCGCTGGGCCGCCCTGCCCCCTGGTTGGCTACCTGCTGCAGCGGTTTCACCTGCTCGACGATGTCCTGAACGGCTTTCAGAGCTTTTTCCGGGCCGATCAGCACGACGTAATGGTCGTAGATGGCGTCCAGGTCGGCGGCCGCCTTGCGGGTCCACTTCAGGCTCATTGCAGCCCCCAGCGCTTCTCGATCTCGGTGTGTTCCAGCAGGCGACCGGCATTGGCATCGGCCAAGCCTTCATCGATGGCAGCGACCTGCCACTGCTGCCTTTCCAGGTACTGCGCGAGCGCCTGCCGCAGGTGGTAGGGGCGGTCGCGGTGGGTGGCGCGGGCCAGTTCGTCGAGGGCCGCGACCAGGGCGTCATCGGCGCGGAACGAGACTACGGTGCTCATTTTCTGATCAGCTTCGTTTTCGATGTATACGGTGTTTACAGTGAAAACGAATGTATACGAAAGCTTTCGGGCGAGCAATCGCCCGGCTGTTTCGTCCGTCGAAAAAACCTTTATCGATCAGTGGGTTGAATGAGGAGCCCGCCCCGAGCGGGGCGGGCGGAAGGACGGCGTGGGATTACCAGGCCTGGTTGAAGTGGAAGCCCTGCCTGGGCGAGAAGCGGGTGTTGACGAGCTTGTAGCCTTCCTCGCCGCGTGGCTTGACCAGCGAGACCTGGCCGACCTGCGGTTGGGTGATCTGTTGCAGGGTGGTCAGGCTGGCCTGCTTGAGCACCTCGGGGTTCTTCGCCCAGTCCTTCACTTCGCGTGGCTTGACCTCGACGGTGACCAACCAGCCCTTTTCCACGGCCGGGCCGTAGTCGTCGGGCTTGGCGGGGTCCACCGAACGGACGCTGACGTCGAAGCCGCTGCTGTAGCAGAAGGCCTTCGACTCGGGCTTGTAGTCCTCGCGGCCGGCGGGCGTGAGGTCGTAGGAATCGCCGTCGCGGCGCAGCAGGCCGACGCCGACCAGCGCGTCGTAGACCGCGGCGTTGCCTTTCGCCGGGCCGGGGCCGGAGAAGCTGTCGGAGAGCGTCACCGGGAACGTCTTGAACAGGGTGGAGCTGGCGCAGGCGGGTTTGTCGAAGCCGCGCTCGGCGAGCAGGCGGGCGATCTCCTCGCTGGACGGAGCGGAGTCCGAGCAGGCGGCGAGGAACAGTGGGAGGGCGGCGACGAGGCCGCGCAGAACGCGTGTAGGCATGGGCATGTCCTTTGTCCATTGGCGCAGCCGGATCGGCTGCGCGGCGAATTCTAGCGGCTGTGGCACCATGGGCGCACATTCGACCCAAGGAGGAGAACCCATGCGCCTGCCTGCGAAACTCGGCCGCCTGCTGCCGGCCCTGTGCCTGGGCGTCCTGTTGAGCGCCTGCAGCACCTTCGGCCAGCGCGATCCGTTGCGTATCGACCTGGTCGGCCTGGAACCCCTGCCGGGGCAAGGCATGGAAATGCGCTTCATGGTCAAGCTGCGGGTACAGAACCCCAACGACGAGCCGATCGAATACAACGGCATCGCCCTCGACCTCGACGTCAACGGCCAGCCCCTGGCCAGCGGCGTCAGCGACCAGACCGGCGAGGTGCCGCGCTTCGGCGAGCGGGTGGTGAGCGTGCCGCTGACCGTCTCCGCCTTTTCCGCCTTCCGCCAGGCCTGGGGCCTGAGCAACAACGCTCCGACCCGGGGCATGCCCTACGTGGTGAAGGGCAAGCTCGCCGGAGGCCTGTTCGGCACCGTGCGCTTCAGCGAAAAGGGCACCCTCGACTTCTCCGGGCCGGCCGTCGGCGCGCCGAAGACCAAGGGGCTCTGAGGCGGTTCGGCAGGGGAGCGAGAAACCCTATATAATCTGCGGTTTTCGTCCCCCTGCTGAAGAGAGAATGCCGTGAGCACGCTGCCGCCCTGTCCCCAATGCAACTCCGAATACACCTACGAGGATGGTGCGCTGCTGGTCTGCCCGGAGTGCGCCCATGAATGGTCGCCGAACGAGGCCGCTACGGCGTCCGATGATGGCAAGGTGATCAAGGATTCGGTGGGCAACGTTCTCCAGGACGGCGATACCATCACCGTGATCAAGGACCTGAAAGTGAAAGGCTCCTCGCTGGTGGTGAAGGTCGGCACCAAGGTGAAGAACATCCGCCTGGTGGACGGCGACCACGACATCGATTGCAAGATCGACGGCATTGGCGCGATGAAGCTGAAATCGGAATTCGTCAGGAAGGTCTGAGACGACCTTGCCTGAAGAAGCCCGGCCATTGGCCGGGCTTTTCTTTGGAGGGCTGTCTGGGTTCTTCCCCCGGTGGTGGACTCAGACCCGCGCCGTCTTCCCGGCGTAGTCCTCGCCGAGGCGCGGCTTGCGTCGCGCGTTGAGCAGCCCGAGGCAGACGGTGAAGATCGTCAGCAGAGCGGTGGCGAACACCTCGTGACGGTGCTCCGGCATGATCAGCATGATGCTCAGCGCGGCGACGATGAACAGGATCACCGCCCAGGTCAGCCAGGGATATAGCCACATGCGGAACTCGATGGGCTGGCCGCTGGCCTGCAATTGCTTGCGCATGCGCAACTGGGCCACGGCGATCACCAGGTACACCAGTAGCGCCACGGCGCCGGAGCTGGCGAGGAGGAAGGTGAAGACCTTCTCCGGTGCGAAGTAGTTGACGATGGTGGTGAGGAAGCCCACCGCGGTGCTGGCCAGCACCGCCGGGCGTGGTACGTGGGCGGTGTTGGTCAGCTTGAGCACGCTCGGGGCGTCGCCGCGCTTGGCCAGGGAGAAGACCATCCGCGACGAGGTGTAGATCGCCGAGTTCAGGCAACTGGCCACGGCGACCAGTACCACCAGGTCGACGATCAGCTTGGCGTGCGGGATGTCCAGCAGCTCCAGGGCGCGCTGGTAGGAGCCGACCTGGATCAGCAGCGGGTCGTTCCACGGCACGATGGAGATCACGATGAAGATCGACACCAGGTAGAACAGGCCGATCCGCCAGATCACCGAGTTGGTGGCGCGGGTGATCTGCTTCGCCGGGTCCTTGGACTCGGCGGCGGCGATGGTGACGATCTCGGTGCCCATGAAGCTGAACATGGTCGTCAGCAGGGCGCCGAGCACCGCGCCGTAGCCGTTCGGCACGAAGCCGCCGTGGCTCGCCATCAGGCTGGACAGGCCGCTGACCTCACGCTCCGGCAGGCCGCCGACGATGGCCACCGCGCCGAGCACGATGAAGGCGATGATGGCGATCACCTTGAGCAGCGCGAACCAGAACTCGAACTCGCCGTAGCGGGCCACGCTGAAGAGGTTGGTGACGGTGAGCAGGAAGGTCACCGCGAGGGCGAAGATCCAGGTGTCGATGGCCGGGAACCAGGCGTTGAGGATGGCCGCGGCGGCGATCGCTTCGAGTGGGATCACCAGCACCCAGAACCACCAGTAGAGCCAGCCGATGGTGAAACCGGCCCAGCGGCCGATGGAGCGGTCGGCGTAGGTGGAGAAGGAACCGGTATCGGGGGAGGCGACCGCCATTTCGCCGAGCATGCGCATGACCAGCACCACCAGGGTGCCGGCGATCAGGTAGGCGAGCAGGGCGGCCGGGCCGGCGGCGGCGATGGCATGGCCGGAGCCGACGAACAGGCCGGCGCCGATCACCCCGGCGATCGACAGCATGGTGACGTGGCGTTGTTTCAGGCCGGGCGCGAGCGAGGCGTTGCGCTTGTTCGGCAGTTGTGAAGCCAGTACGACTTTGGACATCGTTGAGACCCTTTAATTGTTCTTGGGCAAGGTCTGGGCCGCCTTGTGGGCGACGCCATGGGTGCGGCCGTGGGTGAGGTTTCACGGCGGTGGAACGTTGCGGACTCCTGATTGCGGAAAAAGAAAAAAGGCATGGTCGTTACCGACCATGCCTGTCGTCGTCAGCCTTCAGAGGCTGGGGAAGGCGAATTGCGAGGCCTCGTGGCTGGCCCGCTGCGGCCAGCGCTGGGTGATGGCCTTGCGCCGGGTGTAGAAGCGCACGCCGTCCGGGCCGTAGGCGTGGAGGTCGCCGAACAGCGAGCGCTTCCAGCCGCCGAAGCTGTGGTAGGCCACCGGCACCGGCAGCGGGACGTTGACGCCGACCATGCCGACCTCGATCTCGTCGCAGAACAGGCGTGCGGCCTCGCCGTCGCGGGTGAAGATGCAGGTGCCGTTGCCGTATTCGTGGTCGTTGATCAACTGCATGGCCTCTTCCAGGCTGTTGACGCGAACCACGCACAGCACCGGGCCGAAGATCTCTTCCTTGTAGATGGTCATTTCCGGGGTCACCCGGTCGAACAGGCTGCCGCCGAGGAAGAAGCCGTTCTCGTGGCCGGCGACCTGGTAGCCACGGCCGTCCACCACCAGCTCCGCGCCCTGGGCCACGCCGCTGTCGATGTAGCCGGTGACCTTGGCCTGCGCGGCGGCAGTGACCAGCGGGCCCATGTCGAGGCCGCAGGAAGTGCCGGCGCCGATCTTCAGCGCCTTGATCTGCGGAACCAGCTTGGCGATCAGCGCGTCGGCCACCTGGTCGCCGACGCATACCGCCACCGAGATCGCCATGCAGCGCTCGCCGCAGGAGCCGTAGGCGGCACCCATCAACGCGCTGACGGCGTTGTCGAGGTCGGCGTCGGGCATCAGCACCGCATGGTTCTTCGCGCCGCCCAGGGCCTGCACGCGCTTGCCGCGCTTGGTGCCCTCGGCATAGATGTATTCGGCGATGGGGGTCGAGCCGACGAAGCTGATGGCTTTCACTTCCGGCGCCTGGAGCAGGCCGTCCACGGCTTCCTTGTCGCCGTGCACCACGTTCAGCACGCCCTTCGGCAGGCCGGCTTCGTGGAACAGCTCGGCGATCAGCAGGGTGGAGCTGGGGTCGCGCTCGGAGGGCTTGAGGATGAAGGTGTTGCCGCAGGCGATGGCCAGCGGGTACATCCACAGCGGCACCATCGCCGGGAAGTTGAACGGGGTGATCCCGGCGACCACGCCGATCGGCTGGAAGTCGCTCCAGGCGTCGATGTTCGGGCCGACGTTGCGGCTGTACTCGCCCTTGAGGATTTCCGGGGCGGCGCAGGCGTACTCGACGTTCTCGATGCCGCGCTTGAGTTCGCCGGCGGCGTCTTCCAGGGTCTTGCCGTGCTCTTCGCTGATCAGCTTGGAAATCCGCGCCTCGTTCTGCTCCAGCAGTTGCTTGAAGCGGTACAGCACCTGTGCACGCTTGGCCGGCGGGGTGTTGCGCCAGGCCGGGAAAGCGGCCCTGGCGGCATCGATGGCTTTCTGCAGGGTCTTGCCGTCGGCCAGCGGGACCTTGTGGATGGCTTCGCCGGTGGAGGGGTTGAAGACGTCGGCGCTGCGGCCGTTGTCGGCGACCATTTCGCCGTTGATCAGGTGGTGGAGGGTGCCCATCTTGTCTTGTTCTCTCTTCGCTAGGGGTGACGAAAGGGCCGTGGCCCTTTCCCTTTACCCGCTCCCTGGGGAGCGGGTGCGGATTACTTGATCTCGGTCTCGACGAAGACCACTTCGTGTGCGCTGGCGTTGATCACGTTGTGCTCGACGCCGGCCTTGCGGAAGTAGGCCTGTCCGGCGACCAGCGGCGCGTGGCGGTCGCCCTCGGGGGTTTCCAGCAGCAGCGTGCCGTCGGTCAGCGGTACCACCACATAGTCGTGGCCGTGGCGGTGGCGCCCGGTTTCCGCGCCGGGGGCGAAGCGCCATTCGGTCACGATCACCTCGGCGTTGTCCACCTGCACGGTGGGTACGGCTTGCGGGCGGCCGCTCATCAGGCGATGCCGTTGAGCGCTTCGCCGACCGCGTCGAACAGGCGGTCCAGCTCTTCCGGCCTGGCGTTGAAGGTCGGGCCGAATTGCAGGGTATCGCCGCCGAAGCGCACGTAGAAACCCTGTTGCCAGAGCTTCATGCCGGCCTCGAACGGACGCACGGTCGGATCGCCGTCGCGCGGGGCGATCTGGATCGCGCCGGCCAGGCCGCAGTTGCGGATGTCGATGACGTTCTTCGCGCCTTGCAGGCCGTGCAGGCCCTTCTCGAAGTGCGGCGCCAGCTCGGCGGACTGCTGCACCAGGTTGTCCCTGGCCAGGATGTCCAGCGCGGCGAGGCCGGCGGCGCAGGCGACCGGGTGCGCGGAGTAGGTGTAGCCGTGGCTGAACTCCACCGCGTGCTCGGGCAGCGCCTGGTTCATGAAGGTGTCGTAGATCTCGCTGCTGGCGATCACCGCGCCCATCGGCACGGCGCCGTTGGTGACCTGCTTGGCGACGTTCATCAGGTCCGGGGTGACGCCGAAGTACTCGGCGCCGCTGTAGGTGCCCAGGCGGCCGAAGGCGGTGATCACCTCGTCGAAGATCAGCAGGATGTTGTGCTGGTCGCAGATCTCGCGCAGGCGCTGCAGGTAGCCGACCGGCGGTACCAGTACGCCGGCGGAGCCGGACATCGGCTCGACGATCACCGCGGCGATGTTCGAGGCGTCGTGCAGTTCGATCAGCTTGAGCAGCTCGTTGGCCAGCTCGACGCCGCCGGTCTGGGCCATCCCGCGGGTGAACGCCATGCCCGGTTGAAGGGTGTGCGGCAGATGGTCGACGTCCATCAGCTGGCCGAACATCTTGCGGTTGCCACCGATCCCGCCGAGGCTGGTGCCGGCGACGTTGACCCCGTGGTAGCCGCGGGCGCGGCCGATCAGCTTGGTCTTCTGCGGCTGGCCTTTCAGGCGCCAGTAGGCGCGGGCCATCTTGATCGAGGTGTCGGCGCACTCGGAGCCGGAACCGGTGAAGAACACGTGGTTCAGTTCGCCTGGCAGCAACCCGGCGATCTTCTCGGCCAACTGGAAGGACAGCGGATGGCCGTACTGGAAGCCCGGCGAGTAGTCGAGGGTGCCGAGCTGGCGAGCCACCGCCTCCTGGATTTCCTTGCGCGAGTGGCCGGCGCCGCAGGTCCACAGGCCGGACAGGCTGTCGTAGACCTTGCGGCCCTTGTCGTCGGTCAGCCAGCTGCCTTCGGCGGCGACGATGATCCGCGGGTCCTTCTGGAAGTTGCGGTTGGCGGAGAAGGGCATCCAGTGGGCGCGCAGGTTGAGTTCGCTGGAAACCGGCGGGGCCACGTTGAGCGGCTGGTTCATCGTTCGATCCTCGGGCTTTCTTGTTGGAAGGTTCCGCGCACGCGGCGGCGGAGCGTTGGATCAAGCTTGGCCCTGACGAAAGGTTAGATAAAGCTTATTCTTCTCACGTTTAGTTTCGACTGGGTAAAACAATAATGGCCAAATCCCGCAACCCGTCGCTCGGCCAGGTCAGCGATTTCGATATCCGCCTGCTGCGCATCTTCAAGACCATCGTCGAGTGCGGCAGTTTCTCCGCCGCGGAGAGCACTCTCGGCCTCAGCCGCTCGGCGATCAGCCTGCACATGGGCGACCTGGAGAAGCGCCTGGGCATGCGCCTGTGCCAGCGCGGCCGCGCCGGCTTCGCCCTGACCGACGAGGGCCGCGAGGTCTATCGCGCGACCCAGACCCTGCTGGCGGCGCTGGAGGGGTTCCGCGCCGAGGTCAACGACCTGCACCAGCACCTGCGCGGCGAACTCAACATCGGCATCATCAACAACCTGGTGACCCTGCCGCAGATGCGCATCACCCACGCTCTCAGCGCGCTCAAGGGGCAGGGACCGCAGGTGCGGATCAACATCGGCATGACCACCCCCAACGAGATCGAACTGGGCGTGCTCGACGGCCACCTGCATGTCGGCGTGGTGCCGTTGATCAGTCCGCTGTCGGGGCTCGAGTACCTGCCGCTGTATGACGAGCACGCGCAGCTCTATTGCAGCCGCGGCCACGCACTGTTCGAGCGCGCCGACGGCGATATCGCGGTGGACGAGGTGCTCGCCGCGGACGCCGTGGCGCCCAGCTACCGCCTGCCCGCCGAAGCCCAGGCGCGCCACCAGGAGCTGAACAACAGCGCCAGCGCCTCGGACCGTGAGGGCATGGCATTCCTGATCCTGACCGGCAACTTCATCGGCTACCTGCCGTCGCACTACGCTGCCGACTGGGTCGCCGCCGGGATGCTGCGGCCCCTGCTGCCGGAGCGTTTCCACTATGCCATCGCGCTGACCATCGTGACCCGCAAGGGACGCCGGCCGAACCTGGTGCTGGAGCGCTTCCTGGAGGCGGTGGCGGTGTCGTGAGGGCGCGGATGGAGTAACGCGAGCTTCGGCCGCCCGCCGAACGGCGTCTTTTCTCTACGGCGCGAGGAGGTGGCATGCAGCGACGGGCCGAGCCAACGCGGGAAAGAGACTCTCACCCCTTCACATGGCGCCGCTCCCCCATCACCCAGGTCTCCGCCACCGCGCGGTCGTCGCCCAGGGTGTTCAGCACGAACAGGGTATCGGCCAGGCCGCGCGCATGCTCCATGCGCTGGGCGATCATCGGCGTGGCGGCCAGGTCGAGGGCGACGAAGTCGGCTTCGCGGCCGGGCAGGAAGTTACCGACCAGGCCGTCCAGGTCGAGCGCCCTGGCGCCGCCGAGGGTGGCCAGGTAGAGCGCCTGGAACGGATCGAGGCTGGTGCCGCGCAATTGCTGGATCTTGTAGGCGTCGGCGAGGTTGGCCAGCAGCGACAGGCTGGTGCCGCCGCCGACGTCGCTACCGATGCCGACGCGGATGCCGTATTGCTGGGCGCGGCCAAGGTCGAACAGGCCGGAGCCGATGAACAGGTTGGAACTGGGACAGTGCGCCAGCGCCGCGTTCTTGTGCGCCAGGCAGCGGCATTCGCGTTCGGAGAGATGGATGCCATGGGCGAACACGCTGCGTTCGCCGACCAGGCCGGCGCGATGATAGACGTCCAGGTAGTCCTGCGCCTGGGGAAACAGCTCGCCGACCCAGGCGACTTCCTTGAGGTTCTCCGAAAGATGGGTGTGCAGGTAGACGCCGGGATACTCGTCCAGCAGGCGCGCCGCCGCGGCCAGTTGCTCGGGCGAGGAGGTCGGCGCGAAGCGCGGGGTGACCGCGTATTGCAGGCGCCCGTTGCCGTGCCAGCGCTCGATCAGCGCGCGGCTCTCGGCGTAGCCACTGGCCGCGGTATCGCACAGCGCCGGCGGCGCGTTGCGGTCCATCAGCACCTTGCCGGCGATCATCCGCAGGCGGCGCTTCTGCGCGGCCTGGAAGAATGCCTCGGCGGATACCGCATGGACCGTGCCGAACACCAGCGCGGTAGTGGTGCCGTGGCGCAGCAGTTCGTCGAGGAACAGCTCGGCCTGGGCGGCGGCGTAGCCGGCATCGGCAAAGCGCTGCTCGGCGGGAAAGGTGTGGGTTTCCAGCCAGTCCAGCAGTTGGGTGCCGTAGGAGGCGATCACTCCGAGTTGCGGGTAATGCACATGGCAGTCGACGAAGCCGGGCAGCAGCAGGCGCTGCGGATGGTCCTCCAGCGGCAGGTCGGCGGGCAGTTGCGGCAGCAGGTAGGTTGCGTGATCGAGCGCGCGCACGTGGCCGTGTTCGATCCACAGCAGGCCGTCCTCGAAATACTCCCAGGCCTTGTCGCCGAGTTTCGCCGGGTCGCCGAGGAAATGCAGGATCCGCCCGCGATGGGCCGAACTGCTCATCGCGCTCCCGCCGTGGTCGGAGTGCAGGATAAGTGGGGGGACGAAGTTGCCAGCAGGTACTGCATCGTTCATCTCCTCTGCTGCCGGAATGGCGCTTTCGCCTCTTTAGTCCGGGAAATCGACGGAAATATCCCGTCTTTGGCGCGTGATCTCGCTTCCGCCATTATGCACTGTGCGCATGCTGTGGATAAGTCTGTGTGTAGCGCGTGTGCGGAAAGATTGCACGAGCCATTGCGGGATGTGCCCATCTGGCTGCCGGCAGGCGATCCGCGGAAAGCGTTCCGGCACCTTGAATCCGCCTTGCGAAATGCCCGGTCGGCAACTGGCGCTTCTGTGGGTTTGTCTGTGGAAAAGCTGTTCGCATTCCCCGTTGAAAAAATGCCTTCGGCGGTCGAGGGAAAGGCATTGGACGGGGCCGCAGGATTTCTCCCGATTGGCGAAAGAGCCAGAGAAAAAGCGCTGTGGAATGCGCCACGACAGTGCATCGCGAAACTGTGGACAGCGGATCCACCCATGGCGCCGCCGAGCATGCTTCCGTCGATCGCCGCGGACTTTCCTGGAAAGCCGGAAAACCCAGTATTCATGGGCATCATGGCGTCTAAAGGGGAAGTCCTGGAGACATTTTCACGGGCATTCCCGTTCCGCGGGTTTCCTGTGGAAAAGCTGTTGGCAAACTGTGCCGGAAGCGGGCCGCCGGGGCTGCCCCAGGGATTCGGCCGACCCGTGGCTTGGCCGGGAGAGATCGTCCTGCCGTGCTCCTCCGAACGGCTGTCGATATCTTGTGGATAAAGCTGTTGGCAAAGTGTTGGAAAAAATGCCTTGCCAGGTCGCGCCCATGGCCTGCCGGGTTGGCTGTTTTCTGTCCATCGCCATGTTGCGAAAATCGCCGGGACGATCGGCGCGGGAGGCTTCCCAAGGTCCCGGATGGGCTCCCGACACGCTGTGGATAACTCTGTGAGCAAGGTGGTGATGACTGTTTTGCGACAAATGCTCACGCGGGTGCGCCGCAGGGTTGCCCGCAAATGTGCCGCGGCGTCCCAGGCGTGCCCCGGCTTGGTGCCGCTCGGCGCGGGAGCCTGGCCCGTGGCTCCCGGTGCAAGCCGCGTTCCAGGGCTTTCCTGACCTCCTGGCCAGGTATTTGCACCGGCCGCCGCATCGTCGAGCAACCGATCGGGTCCGCCATGTCCGCACCTTCCTCTTTCGCGCCGCCGCGCCTCGAACTGCGCGGGATCAGCAAGCGTTATCCGGGTTGCCTGGCCAACGACCGCATCGACCTGTGCATCGACGCCGGCGAGATCCACGCCCTGCTCGGTGAGAACGGCGCCGGCAAGAGCACGCTGATGAAGATCATCTACGGCGTGACCCGTCCCGATGCCGGCGAGATCCGCTGGCAGGGCGAGCCGGTGCAGGTACGCGACCCGGCTCGCGCCCGGGCGCTGGGGATCGGCATGGTGTTCCAGCATTTCTCCCTGTTCGAGACGCTCAGCGTGGCGGAGAACATCGCGCTCGCCCTCGGCGCCGAGGCGGGCAGCCCGCGTCGGTTGGAGGCGCGTATTCGCGAGGTGTCGCAGCGCTACGGCATGCCGCTGGAGCCTCGCCGGTTGGTCCATGGGCTGTCCATCGGCGAGCGCCAGCGGGTGGAGATCGTGCGCTGCCTGATGCAGGACATCCGCCTGCTGATCCTCGACGAGCCGACCTCGGTGCTGACCCCGCGCGAGGCCGAGGATCTCTTCGTCACCCTGCGCCGTCTTGCGGAGGAGGGTTGCAGTGTCCTCTTCATCAGCCACAAGCTGGCCGAGGTCCGTGCGCTCTGCCAGCGCGCCACGGTGCTGCGCGGCGGACGGGTGGCCGGACAGTGCGTGCCGGCGCAATGTTCCGATCTCGAGCTGGCGCGGCTGATGGTGGGCGACGCCGAGGGCCTGGCGGCGGAGTATCCGAAGGCTACCGGCGGCGCGCCTTTCCTCCAGGTGCGCGACCTGCACTGGCGCAACCCGGACCCCTTCGGCGTGTCCTTCACCGGCCTCGACCTGGAGGTGCGCAGCGGCGAGATCCTCGGTATCGCCGGGGTCGCCGGCAACGGCCAGGACGAGTTGCTCGCTCTGCTCAGCGGCGAAGTGCGCCTGCCGCGCGCCCAGGCCGAGCGCATCCGCCTCGGCGGCTGCGCCGGCGCGCACCTGGCGCCGGATGCGCGGCGCCGCGCCGGCCAGGCCTTCGTGCCCGCCGAGCGGCTGGGGCACGGCGCGGTGCCGGAGATGAGCCTGGCGGACAATGCGCTGCTCACCGCCTTCCAGCAGGGTCTGGTGAAGCGCGGGTTGGTCCGGCGGCGCAAGGTGCTGGCGCTGGCCGAGGAGATCATCCGCCGTTTCGCCGTGAAGACCCCGGGTGCCGGGGCGCCGGCACGCAGCCTTTCCGGCGGCAACCTGCAGAAGTTCATTCTCGGCCGCGAGATCCTCCAGGCCCCGCGCCTGCTGGTGGCGGCGCATCCCACCTGGGGCGTGGACGTCGGCGCGGCGGCGCTGATCCACCGCGCGCTGATCGCCTTGCGCGATACCGGTACGGCGATCCTGGTGGTCTCCGAGGACCTCGACGAGCTGTTCCTGCTCAGCGACCGCATCGCCGCGCTGTGTTCGGGTCGGCTGTGCCCGGCGGTCGCCACCGCGAGCGCTTCGCCGCAGCAGGTCGGCGGCTGGATGGCCGGTCAATTCGAGGCGCCGGCGGCGGTCGCCGGCGCCGTTGCCCAAGGGAGCCTGTGATGCTGTTGTCCCTGGAACCGCGCGGCCGGCAGTCGCGCTGGATGCTGCTGGCCTCTCCGCTGCTGGCGGGGTTGCTGACCCTGGTCTGCGGCGCGCTGCTGTTCGCCTGTCTCGGCCACGATCCCTGGCAGACCCTGCATACCGTGCTGGTACAGCCGCTCAGCGACCTCTATGGGCTCGGCGAGCTGCTGGTCAAGGCCATGCCGATCCTGCTCTGTGCCCTCGGCCTGGCACTGGCCTACCAGGCGCGCGTGTGGAACATCGGCGCGGAGGGCCAGTTGCTGGTCGGCGCCCTGGCCGGCAGCGCGGTGGCGATCCAGTTGCTCGACTGGCAGAGCCGCTGGGCGCTGGCCTGGGTGCTGCTCGCCGGCACCGCTGCCGGGGCGCTCTGGGCCGGGTTCGCCGCCTGGCTGCGAACGCGCTTCAACGCCAACGAGATCCTGACCACCATCATGCTCAACTACATCGCGCTGAACCTGCTGCTGTACGGCGTGCACGGGCCGTTGAAGGACCCGGATGGCTTCAACTTCCCGCAGTCGGCGCTGTTCGGCGAGGCCAGCCGCCTGCCGGCGCTGTTCGAGGACAGCCGGGTGCACCTTGGCGCATTGTTCGGCCTGCTGGCGCTGGCGGCGGTCTGGGTGCTGGCGCAGCGCAGCTTCCTCGGTTTCCAGGTCCGCGTGCTCGGCCTCGACCGCCGCGCCGCCGGTTTCGTCGGTTTCCGCGAGAAGCGCCTGGTCTGGTTCGTGCTGCTGTTCTCCGGCGCGCTGGCAGGCCTGGCCGGCGTCTGCGAGGTCGCCGGGCCGATCGGCCAACTGGTGCCGCAGGTCTCGCCGGGCTACGGCTATGCGGCGATCACCGTGGCCTTCCTTGGCCGTCTCAATCCGTTCGGCATCCTCTGCGCCAGCCTGCTGATGGCGTTGCTCTACCTCGGCGGCGAGGCCGCGCAGATGAGCCTCAACCTGCCGTTGGCGCTGACCGGGCTGTTCCAGGGGATGATGCTGTTCTTCCTCCTCGCCTGTGACGTGCTGATCCTCTACCGCCCACGTTTGCACGGACGCTGGCGCAAGCGCCCGGCGCTGCGCGACGCCCTGGCCTGACCGAACCGCCGAGGAACCACGATGGATATCGATCTGCTCGACAACCTGCTGTTCGCCATGGTCCGCACCGGTACTCCGCTGCTGCTGGTGGCCCTGGGCGAACTGGTCTGCGAGAGAAGCGGAGTGCTCAACCTGGGCCAGGAGGGGATGATGCTGTTCGGCGCGGTGATCGGCTTCATGGTCGCCTTCTCCAGCGGCAGCCTGTGGCTCGGCGTGCTCCTCGCGGTGCTCGCCGGCATGCTGCTGGCGGCGCTGTTCGCCGGGGTCGCCCTGTACCTGAACGCCAACCAGGTGGCCTGCGGCCTGGCGCTGACCATCTTCGGCGTCGGCCTTTCGTCGTTCGTCGGCGCCGCCTGGGTCGGCAAGCCGCTGCAAGGGTTCGCCCCGCTGGCGCTGCCGGTGCTGGGCGAGTTGCCGCTGCTCGGGCGCATGCTGTTCGCCCAGGACGCGCTGGTCTACCTGAGCCTGGCGCTGTTCGCCGCGGTCGCCTGGATGCTCCTGCGCAGCCGCGCCGGGCTGGTTCTCCAGGCGGTCGGCGAGAACCCTGACGCGGCCAGCGCGATGGGCCTGCCGGTGCTGCGCGTGCGCACCCTGGCGGTGCTCTTCGGCGGCGCCATGGCCGGCCTGGCCGGTGCCTACCTGTCGCTGGCCTACACGCCGATGTGGGCGGAGAACATGACCGCCGGACGCGGCTGGATCGCCCTGGCGCTGGTGGTCTTCGCCAGTTGGCGGGTGTTCCGCGTGCTGCTCGGTGCCTGGTTGTTCGGCCTGGCCAGCATCCTGCACCTGGTGGCCCAGGGGATCGGGCTGTCGATTCCGGCCAACCTGCTGGCGATGCTGCCCTATGCGGCGACCATCCTGGTGCTGGTCCTGCTCTCCCGCGATGCCCTGCGCACCCGGCTGTATGCCCCGGTTTCCCTGGGCCAGCCGTGGAAGGCCGGGCACTGACGAGGGCAGGTTCTTCGATTAGTTGTTTTAACTATTTATATATTCTTCGATAGATTTAGATAATTTCACTGATGGCCTAAATCAATGGGGCATTTTTGCCGAACCCCGTTAAGATTCTCCCAGTCGATTTGAAACACCCCATTCAACTGAGAGAGGAACGACTGATGTCCCTGATCAACACTCAAGTCCAACCGTTCAAGGTCAACGCTTTCCACAACGGCAAGTTCATCGAGGTGACCGAGGAATCCCTGAAGGGCAAGTGGTCGGTCCTGATCTTCATGCCGGCTGCCTTCACCTTCAACTGCCCGACCGAGATCGAAGACGCCGCCAACAACTACGGCGAGTTCCAGAAAGCCGGTGCCGAGGTCTACATCGTGACCACCGACACCCACTTCTCGCACAAGGTCTGGCACGAAACCTCCCCGGCAGTCGGCAAGGCCCAGTTCCCGCTGATCGGCGACCCGACCCACCAGCTGACCAACGCCTTCGGCGTGCACATCCCGGAAGAAGGCCTGGCCCTGCGCGGTACCTTCGTGATCAACCCGGAAGGCGTGATCAAGACCGTCGAGATCCACTCCAACGAGATCGCCCGTGACGTCGGCGAGACCGTGCGCAAGCTGAAGGCCGCCCAGTACACCGCCGCCCACCCGGGCGAAGTCTGCCCGGCCAAGTGGAAGGAAGGCGAGAAGACCCTCGCTCCGTCCCTGGACCTGGTCGGCAAGATCTAAGACCGCGCCGGCGGCATTCGCCGCCAGCCTCTCCGGCGGACGATCCCTCGCGGATCGTCCGCCCTTCACCCAGCCAACGCGCCGTGCAGGGCGGATGTCCCATCCGCCGGGGATACGTTTGCCCGAATTTCGAGGAGCTGAACCATGTTGGACGCCAATCTTAAAACCCAGTTGAAGGCCTACCTGGAAAAGGTCAGCCAGCCGTTCGAGATCGTCGCGTCCCTCGATGACAGCGACAAATCCCGCGAGCTGCTGGGCCTGCTGCAAGACATCGTCGGCCTGACCGACAAGATCACCCTGAAGACCGACGGCAGCGATGCGCGCAAACCGTCGTTCTCGTTGAACCGCCCCGGTGCGGACATCGGCCTGCGCTTCGCCGGTATCCCCATGGGCCACGAATTCACCTCGCTGGTGCTGGCCCTGCTGCAGGTAGGCGGCCACCCCTCCAAGCTCGACGCGGACGTGATCGAGCAGGTCAAGGGCATCGAGGGCACCTTCGAGTTCGAAACCTACTTCTCGCTGTCCTGCCAGAACTGCCCGGACGTGGTCCAGGCGCTGAACCTGATGGCCGTGCTCAACCCGAACATCCGTCACGTCGCCATCGACGGCGCGCTGTTCCAGGATGAGGTCGAGGCGCGCCAGATCATGTCGGTGCCGAGCATCTACCTCAACGGCGAAGTCTTCGGCCAGGGCCGCATGGGCGTGGAAGAGATCCTCGCCAAGATCGACACCGGCGCCGCCGCCCGCGACGCCGAGAAGCTGACCGCCCGCGACGCCTTCGACGTGCTGGTGGTCGGCGGTGGCCCGGCCGGAGCCGCGGCGGCGATCTACGCCGCGCGCAAGGGCATTCGCACCGGCGTCGCCGCCGAGCGCTTCGGCGGCCAGGTGCTGGACACCATGGCCATCGAGAACTTCATCTCGGTGCAGGAGACCGAAGGGCCGAAGCTGGCACGGGCGCTGGAAGAGCACGTGCGTCACTACGAGGTCGACATCATGAACCTGCAGCGCGCCAGCAAGCTGGTTCCGGCGAAGAACGCCGGCGAGTTGCACGAGGTGCGGTTCGAGAGCGGCGGCAGCCTCAAGGCCAAGACCCTGATCCTCGCCACCGGCGCTCGCTGGCGCGAAATGGGCGTGCCCGGCGAGCAGGAATACAAGGCCAAGGGCGTGTGCTTCTGCCCGCACTGCGATGGCCCGCTGTTCAAGGGCAAGCGCGTGGCGGTGATCGGCGGCGGCAACTCTGGCGTCGAGGCGGCCATCGACCTGGCCGGCATCGTCGCCCACGTGACCCTGCTGGAATTCGACAGCAAGTTGCGCGCCGACGCCGTGCTGCAACGCAAGCTCTACAGCCTGCCGAACGTTGAGGTGATCACCAGTGCTCTGACCAGCGAAGTGAAGGGCGACGGCCAGAAGGTCACCGGCCTGGTGTACAAGGACCGCAACTCCGAGGAGTTCAAGTCGATCGAGCTGGAAGGCATCTTCGTGCAGATCGGCCTGCTGCCCAACACCGAGTGGCTCAAGGGCAGCGTCGAGCTGTCGCCGCGTGGCGAGATCATCGTCGACGCCCGTGGCGAGACCTCGCTGCCCGGCATCTTCGCCGCCGGCGACGTGACCACGGTGCCGTACAAGCAGATCGTGATCGCCGTGGGCGAGGGCGCCAAGGCTTCGCTGAGCGCCTTCGACCACCTGATCCGGACCTCCGCGCCGGAGTGACCCGGCCAGCGACCGTCGAACCAGGGACGCCCGGAGCGCGAAAGCGCCCCGGACGTTTTCGTTGGCGCGACCGCCCGCCTCAGGCCGGGATATCCAGGTTCGCGTGGCCCGGCGCGGCGGCCGCCTCGGCGTAGACCTTCTCGTCCTCCTCGATCACCCGCGAGGCCGGCCCCACCAGCAACGGGTCGGGCTCATGGGCGATGCGCCGGTCCTTGTCCGGGTAGTCCAGCGAGTGCAGGAAGTGGCGGATGCAGTTGAGTCGCGCGCGCTTCTTGTCGTCGGACTTGATGACCGTCCACGGCGCGTCGGCGGTGTCGGTATGGAAGAACATCGCCTGCTTGGCGGCGGTGTAGTCGTCCCACTTGTCCAGAGACTTGATGTCGATGGGCGACAGCTTCCAGTGCTTGAGCGGATCGTCGCGGCGCGAGATGAAGCGCCGCAGTTGTTCCTCGCGGCTCACCGAGAACCAGTACTTGAACAGCAGGATGCCGCTGTTGGTGAGCATACGCTCCAGCTCCGGCGCCTGGCGCATGAACTCCAGGTATTGCAGCGGCGAACAGAAGCCCATGACCCGCTCGACGCCGGCGCGGTTGTACCAGGAGCGGTCGAAGAAGACCATCTCGCCGGCGGTGGGCAGATGTTGGATGTAGCGCTGGAAATACCACTGGCCCTGCTCCTGGGAGGACGGTTTCTCCAAGGCTACGATCCGCGCGCCGCGCGGGTTCAGGTGTTCCATGAAGCGCTTGATGGTGCCGCCCTTGCCGGCGGCGTCGCGGCCTTCGAACAGGACCACCACGCGCTGGCCGGTCTCCTTCACCCAGCTCTGCACCTTGAGCAGTTCGATCTGCAGGTCGTGCTTGGCCTTCTCGTACTCGTTGCGGCGCATCCGCGTGTGATAGGGATAGTTCGCCGGCAGGCTCGCCGAGGTGCTGTCCTCGCTGCTGCCGTGGGGCGCACTGGCGACCTGCAGGGCCACCGGCTTCTGGCTGATTGCCTGGATCTCCTCGCGGGCCTTCTGCGCCGGGCTGGCCACTCGCGGGCGGCGGGTCGCCGGCTTGCGCGGGCGCGGCGGGCGGCTGGCCGGGCCGGCTTGGCCGGCTGCGCGGCGGGTTGCTCGGGGGAGGGGGGACTGACAGTGGGTTCTTCGCTCATGCGGGACTCCTTCCGTTCTACGTTTTCAGCTATGCAGTCCCCCACTCTATGCCCCTGCCGGGAGGCGTCCGTTGACCCCCATCAAACCGCGCCCGGCCGCCACCGGGAGGAAAGCCTTACACCTCTCCAGAAATCCCTTGTAGGATATCGCCACGCGAGTGGCGCCCCGTCGTCGCCCCGCGGACCTGGATCAGCAGACAGGGTGAACACTGAGCTGGCTCTCATCAACCGAGGGCCGGCAGCGTTCGCGCCGGCCCGCCGATCCGACGAAGGTCCGCACATGTCCCGCACCTGGATTCGCAATCCCCTCGCCATCTTCACCGCCAACGGTCTCGACGCCGCCGGCGGCCTGGTCGTCGAAGACGGCCGCATCGTCGAGCTGCTCGGCGCCGGCCAACAGCCCGCGCAGCCCTGCGCCAGCCAGTTCGACGCCAGCCGGCACGTGGTGTTGCCGGGGCTGGTCAACACCCATCACCACTTCTACCAGACCCTCACCCGCGCCTGGGCGCCGGTGGTCAACCAGCCGCTGTTCCCCTGGCTGAAGACCCTCTACCCGGTCTGGGCGCGGCTGACCCGGAGAAACTCGCACTGGCCACCAAGGTGGCGCTGGCCGAGCTGCTGTTGTCCGGCTGTACCACTGCCGCCGACCACCACTACCTGTTTCCCGGCGGCCTCGAACAGGCCATCGACGTGCAGGCCGGGGTGGTCGAGGAACTGGGCATGCGCGCCATGCTCACCCGCGGCTCGATGAGCCTCGGCGAGAAGGACGGCGGCTTGCCGCCGCAGCAGACGGTGCAGGAAGCCGAGACCATCCTCGCCGACAGTGAGCGACTGATCGCCCGCTACCACCAGCGCGGAGACGGTGCCCGGGTGCAGATCGCCCTGGCGCCCTGCTCGCCGTTCTCGGTGACTCCGGAGATCATGCGCGCCAGCGCCGAAGTGGCGGCGCGCCACGACGTACGCCTGCACACCCACCTGGCGGAGACCCTCGACGAGGAAGACTTCTGCCTGCAGCGCTTCGGCCTGCGTACCGTGGACTACCTGGATAGCGTCGGCTGGCTCGGCCCGCGCACCTGGCTGGCCCACGGCATCCACTTCAACGCCGAGGAGATCCGCCGGCTCGGCGAGGCGGGCACCGGTATCTGCCATTGCCCGAGTTCGAACATGCGCCTGGCCTCGGGCATCTGCCCGACCGTGGAGCTGGAGGCGGCCGGCGCGCCGATCGGCCTGGGAGTCGATGGCTCGGCCTCCAACGACGCCTCGAACATGATCCTCGAGGCGCGCCAGGCCCTGTACCTGCAACGCCTGCGCTACGGCGCCGAGCGGATCACCCCGGAACTCGCCCTGGGCTGGGCCACCCGTGGCTCGGCACGCCTGCTCGGGCGCAGCGACATCGGCGAGCTGGCCCCCGGCAAGCAGGCCGACCTGGCCTTGTTCAAGCTCGACGAGCTGCGCTTCTCGGGTAGCCACGACCCGCTCTCGGCGCTGCTGCTGTGCGCTGCCGACCGTGCCGACCGGGTAATGGTCGGCGGCGCCTGGCGAGTGGTCGACGGTGCCGTGGAAGGGCTCGACCTGGCCGCCCTGATCGCCCGCCACCGCGAGGCGGCGAGCGCCCTGATCGCCGGGTGAGGCGGGCGCCGACAGAGGAGGCGCCAGGCTTCCTCTGTCGGTTCGCATAGGTCGGCGCGTGGCCCGCAACTGGCTAGACTGTGGCATTCCCCACCAGGAGCCGCCCCATGTCACGCGCCGCCCGCCCATGCAATCGCTTTTGCAGCCTTCTGCTAGGACTCGCCCTGCTGATGCCCGCCAGCCTTCCTCTGTCCGCTGCCGAAACGGTGGCGCCGCCATTGCCGCGGACGCTGATCATCGACACCGATCCGGGCGCCGACGATGTGATCGCCCTGCTGTTCGCCATGGCCTCGCCGAAGGAGCTGAAGATCCAGGCGCTGACCACCGTCGCCGGCAACGTGCCGCTGGAAAAGACCGCGCGTAACGCCCGGCTGGCCCGCGAGTGGGGCAAGCGCCCGGATATTCCGGTCTACGCCGGCGCCCCGCGACCGCTGCTGCGCACGCCGATCTACGCCGCCGACGTGCACGGCAGCGAAGGCATCAGCGGCGTCGAGGTGCATGAGCCGAAGCAGCCGCTGGCCGAAGGTAACGCCGTGGACTACCTGATCCGCACCTTGCGTGCGGCGCCGGAGAAGAGCGTGACCCTGGCCATGCTCGGCCCGGAGACCAACCTCGCGCTGGCCCTGACCCAGGCCCCGGACATCGTCAAGGGCATCCGCGAGATCGTGATCATGGGCGGCGCCCACTTCAACGGCGGCAACATCACCCCGGCCGCCGAATTCAATATCTTCGCCGACCCCCACGCGGCGGAAATCGTGCTCAAGAGCGGGGCGCCGATCACCATGCTGCCGCTCGACGTGACCCACAAGATCCTCACCAGCCCCGAGCGCATCGCCAAGCTGCGCAACCTCGGCAACCAGGCCGGCAAGACCGTCGCCGACATCCTCGACGCCTACGTCCAGTACGACATCAAGTACTACGGCCTGAAGGGCGGCCCGGTGCACGACGCCACGGTGGTCGCCTACCTGCTCAAGCCCTCGCTGTTCAAGGGCAAGCGGATCAACGTGCAGGTCGACAGCCGCGAGGGCATCACCTTCGGCCAGACCGTGGCCGACTGGTACGGCGGCCTCAAGCAGCCGGCCAACGTCGAGTGGATCAACGAGGGCGACGCCCAGGGGTTCTTCGACCTGCTCACCGAGCGTATCGCCCGCCTGCCCTGAGTCTCTCGTCGTACGGCCGGCGCCGGGTCAGCCGTGGCGCCGGCTGGCGAGTTGGCGCAGGGCCTGCTCGGCGTCGCCGACGACTAGCGTTGCCGGCACCGCCAGCATCAGATTGAGCGGCAGGCCGAACTCTTCCAGGGTCATGCCGTCGCGGTCGCGGGTCGGATCCTCGCCGATCAGCTCCGGGGCGTGCCGGCGGATTCGCTCGGCGTAGCTGCCGGCGTCGTCGACGTAGCCATAGACCGGCTTGCCGAGGGCGGTGGCATAGCCGACCTCGAAGGCGGTGCCGCTGTCCGGCTCGGCGCCGCGGAAGAAGTTCAGGTTGGCCAGCACCGCGTCGGCGCGTTCGATCAGGCCGATGTTGGCGCGGTAGATCCAGGCCGCCTGTTCGCGCGGCTCGGCGAGCTGTTTCGGCAGCGCGTTGTCCAGCGGGTAGAGGCCCTCGAAACCGTAGCGTGCGCACAGTGCCTTGAGTGCTTCGCCGTGGGCGACGGCGTCGGCGCGGAACACATCGGGACCGGCCAGATAGAGTTTCCGCGGCCTGGCCGCGGCGCGTACACCCGGCAGGCTGCCGAGCAGGGCGCCGGCGGGCAGCAGCAGGGCTGCCAGGCGCAGGAAGGTACGACGGCTGCTGGAACCCTTGGATCGGTTCATCGGATGCCTCTTGCAGGCCGGCCTCCCGGATGGGGCCGTTGTTGTCCAGCATTATGGCCGGCAAGCGACAGGCCGGGCGGCGGCTATCTGCCAGCAGCTAGGCGACGGCCTTCCCGCGATGTCAGGCGCGCTCGAGTTCCTCGGCGAGGCGTCGCAGAGCCTCGCGCGGGCCGCCGGCGACCAGCCGCGAAGGCACCGCCAGCATCAGGTTCAATGGCAGGCCGAAACCCTCCAGTTGCCAACCGTCGCGGTCCTCGCCGGGGTGCTCGCCGAGCCATTCCGGGGCCAGCCGGGCGAGGCGCTCGGTGTAGGCGCCGGCATCGCTGAGGTAGGCATATACCGGCTTGCCCAGGGCCAGGGCGTAACCCACTTCGAAGGCGGTGCCGCTGTCCGGCTCGCTGCCGCGGAACGGTTCGAGGTTGGCCAGCACGCAGTCGGCGCGCTCGATCAGGCCGACATTGGCGCGGTAGATCCAGGCGGCCTGTGCGGCTGGCTCGCGGATGTCGGCGGGCAGGGCGTGGTCGAGCGGGTAGAGGCCGACGAAGCCGAACTCGGCGCAGAGCGCCTTGAGGGTTTCGCCATGGGCTTCGGCGTCGGGGCGGAAGACGTCCGGCCCGGCCAGGTAGATCGCGGTCATCGCGTGCGTGCCTTGTTACGGAAAGCCAGCGCCCATGGTAGCGCCATCGTGGCGGCGCCGGCATGCACCAAGCGATGGCGCGCTGCACCGTCCTGCAGCCGCGCCGGCATGACGCGGCGCGCAGAAGCGCGAGCTTGAGCGGAGTTGTCCGGGTGGTCAGGTAATTGCATCGGCGGGCGGGCTGAACGCGAAGCCACGCCCGATGGCCAACCCTGCACTCACCGGAGCACGCCCATCCATGAAACACCGTCGCACGCAATCCCGCATGTCCGTCCTGCGCCGCCTTGCCGCCGTCCTCGGCCTCGGCGCCTGCGCTCTCGCCGCCGAGGCCGCCGAACCACTGAAGATCGGCTTCGTCTATGTCGGCCCGGTCGGCGACCACGGCTGGACCTACCAGCACGAACTGGGCCGCCGCGAACTGGTGGAGCACTTCGGCGACAAGGTGAAGACCAGCTTCGTCGAGAACGTCGCCGAGGGCGCCGACGCCGAGCGGGTCATCCGCAACCTGGCGAAAGACGGCTACGGCCTGGTCTTCACCACCTCCTTCGGCTACATGAACCCTACCGCCAAGGTGGCCCGGCAGTTTCCCAAGGTGACCTTCGAGCACGCCACCGGCTACAAGCGCGACAGGAACCTCGGCACCTACCTGTCGCGCTCCTACGAGGGACGCTACGTCGGCGGCTTCCTCGCGGCGAAGATGACCCGCAGCCACAAGATCGGCTACATCGCCTCGTTTCCGATTCCCGAGGTGATCCGCGACATCAACGCGATCCAGCTGGCGCTGGACAAATACGACCCGCAGGCCGAACTCAAGGTGATGTGGGTGAGCACCTGGTTCGATCCGGGCAAGGAGGCCGACGCGGCCACCGCGCTGATCGACCAGGGCGTCGACGTGGTGTTCCAGCACACCGATAGCCCGGCGCCGATCCAGGCCGCCGAGCGTCGCGGGGTGTACGCCGTGGGCTACGCCTCGGACATGCAGCACTTCGGTCCGAAGACCGTGCTCACCTCGATCGTCAACGACTGGGGCCCGCACTATATCCGCTCGGCCCAGGCGGTGATGGACGGCACCTGGAAATCCGAGGACTTCTGGGGTGGCCTGGCCGAGAGTACGGTGGTCCTGCCGCTGAACCAGGAGGTGCTGCCGGCGCCGGTGCGGGAAGAGGCGGGCAGGCTGATCGAGTCGATCCGCAGCGGAGCCTTCCACCCCTTCACTGGGCCGATCCGCGACCAGTCCGGCAAGGAGCGTTTCGCCGCCGGCGTCAGCGCGACCAATGCCGACCTGGCGTCGATGAACTATTACGTGGAAGGCATCAAGGCCGACCTGCCGAAGTGAGCCCTGGCCTTGTATGGAAAAAGTCGCCGAGCGCAGGCACTTTCCGTACAGGACCCATCGAGGAGAGCGCGATTGGACCGTCTACCCATCATCGACATCGCCCCGCTCTACGGCGCCGACCGTGGCGCCTGGAACGACGTGGCGCGGCGGATCGACCAGGCCTGCCGCGAGTGGGGCTTCTTCTACATCGCCGGACACCCGCTGCCGGCCGCGCGCTTCGAAGCCCTGTTGGCGGCGGCGCGGGAGTTCTTCGCGCTGCCCGTCGAAGAGAAGCTGAAGATCGATATCACCCGTAGCCGCAATCATCGCGGCTATGGCGCGATCGCCACCGAGCAGCTCGACCCGGCGTTGCCCAGCGACTTCAAGGAGACCTTCGACATGGCCCTGCACCTGCCGGCGGAGCATCCCGACGTGCGCGCCGGCAAGTCCTTCTACGGGCCCAACCGACACCCCGACCTGCCCGGCTGGGAGGCCCTGCTGGAAGGACACTATGCCGACATGCTGGCGCTGGCCCGTACCGTGCTGCGCGCCCTGGCCATCGCCCTGGGGATCGAGGAGGACTTCTTCGATCGCCGCTTCGAGCAGCCGGTCAGCGTGTTCCGCCTGATCCACTATCCGCCGGCCTCGGCCCGGCAGAGCGCCGACCAGCCCGGCGCCGGCGCGCACACCGACTACGGCTGCGTGACCCTGCTCTACCAGGACGCCGCCGGTGGCCTGCAAGTGCAGAACCGCCAGGGCGAATGGATCGACGCGCCGCCCATCGACGGCACCTTCGTGGTCAACATCGGCGACATGATGGCGCGCTGGAGCAACGACCGTTACCGCTCGACCCCGCACCGGGTGATCAGCCCGCGCGGGGTGCACCGCTACTCCATGCCGTTCTTCGCCGAACCGCACATGGACACCGAGATCCGCTGCCTGCCGGGCTGCTTCGACGCGGACAACCCGCCGAAGTATCCGCCGACCACCTGTGGCGATTGGCTGACCTCGCGCTTCGCGCAGACCTATGCCTATCGGCGCGGCGAAACGGCCTGAGCCGCCCGTCGCGCGCGGGAGCGGCTCGCGGGTTTGCCGCGGGCCTGACTCCCGGGACAGGTTAAACTTGCCGGCCAAGACCAGCCTGATCGAGAACCCACCCCATGTATGAATGGCTCAACGCCTTGCCCAAGGCCGAACTGCACCTGCACCTGGAAGGTACCCTGGAGCCGGAGCTGCTGTTCGCCCTCGCCGAGCGCAACCGCATCGCCCTGCCCTGGAACGACGTCGAGACCCTGCGCAAGGCCTACGCCTTCAACAACCTGCAGGAATTCCTCGACCTCTACTACGCCGGCGCCGACGTGCTGCGCACCGAGCAGGACTTCTACGACCTGACCTGGGCCTACCTGCAGAAGTGCAAGGCGCAGAACGTCGTCCACGTCGAGCCGTTCTTCGACCCGCAGACCCACACCGATCGCGGCATTCCCTTCGAGGTGGTGCTCGCCGGCATCCGCGCCGCGCTACGGGACGGCGAGAAGCTGCTGGGCATCCGCCATGGGCTGATCCTCAGCTTCCTCCGCCACCTCAGCGAGGAACAGGCGCAGAAAACCCTCGACCAGGCGCTGCCGTTCCGCGACGCCTTCATCGCCGTCGGCCTCGACAGCTCGGAAGTAGGGCATCCGCCGAGCAAGTTCCAGCGGGTCTTCGACCGGGCCCGCAGCGAAGGCTTCCTCACCGTCGCCCATGCCGGCGAGGAGGGGCCGCCCGAGTACATATGGGAAGCCCTCGACCTGCTCAAGGTCGAGCGCATCGACCACGGCGTACGCGCCTTCGAGGACGAGCGGCTGATGCGGCGGCTGATCGACGAACAGATCCCGCTGACCGTCTGCCCGCTGTCCAACACCAAGCTCTGCGTGTTCGACGACATGAGCCAGCACACCATCCTCGACATGCTCGAACGCGGCGTGAAGGTGACGGTGAACTCCGATGACCCGGCCTACTTCGGCGGCTATGTCACCGAGAACTTCCATGCCTTGCAGCAGAGCCTGGGAATGACCGAGGAGCAGGCCAGGCGCCTGGCGCAGAACAGCCTGGATGCGCGCCTGGTGAAGTGAGGGGCGGCGTGCCGGGTAGCCCGGCGCGCGACCCGCAAGGCGTTTCGTCGTCGCTGGCTTCTCGGCATTGATGATAAGCATTATCATTTGAAGGCCTGCTCAGCATTCCCATGGCGCCGCCCCGGCGCCGGCTTTCGTGCAGCCGTCCTCACCGATGCCCGACCGCGACCTACCTCCCGGCCCGCGCCCGGATGCCTTGCCGGCAGACGGCGAGGCGGCGCGCCGCGCGGATCTCCTCAAGGCCTTCCTGGCCCAGCGCCAGCGCATGGAAAGCCTGGTCAGCCGCTGGGTCGGCTGCCGGGCGACCGCCGCCGACCTGGTCCAGGAACTGTTCCTGCGCTTCTGGCGGCGCCCGGCCGCCCCGGTGGAGGAGCTTGGCAGCTACCTCCTGCGCAGCGCGCGCAACCTGGCCATCGACCACTTGCGTGGCGAAGGATCGCGGCAACGGCAACTGGACGACTGGCTGCCGGAGCAGCGCCAGGGCGAGCCGGTCGGTCCCGAGCAGGCGCTCGAGGCCGGCGACCAGTGGCGCCGGGTCGAGGCCGCCTTGCGCGGCCTGCCCGAGCGCACCCGGCGGATTTTCCTGCTCAATCGCATCCACGGCCGCACCTACGCGGAGATCGCCCAGGCCATGCAGCTTTCCCAAAGCGCCGTGGAAAAACATATGATGCGCGCCCTCGACGCCTGCAAGGCGAGCCTGGCCGGCCCGGCCGGCGAGCAGGCAAGGAGCGCCCAGCCATGACCCGACCCGATAGCGACGCCGCGCCCTACGAGCCCGTCCTCGAGCAGACCGCACAGGCCTGGCTGGTGCGCCTGCGCGGTACGCCGGATGCGGCGACCCGGCGGGCCTTCGAGGACTGGCTGGCGCAGCGGCCGGCGCATGCCGAGGCCTATGCCCGCGCCGAGGCGCTCTGGCGCCTGACGGAAATACCGGCGAGCCGCCTGGCCATCGAAGAGGCCGATGCCCTGGAAGCCTACCTGCGGCCGCGCCGAGCGTCGCGCAACCCGCGGCGCTGGGCCTACCCGCTGGCCAGCGTCGCCTGCCTGCTGGCGATGCTCTGGCTGGGCGGCTGGTGGCAGCCCGGCGACTGGCTGCAGGACTGGCGTGCCGACTATGTCGCCGCGCCGGGACAGGTCGCCGAATGGAAGCTGGCCGATGGCTCCTACCTGAGCCTGGACGCCGGCAGCGCGGTGCGCGTGCGTATCGACGGCGGCCAGCGGCGGGTCGAACTGCTGCGCGGCGCCGCCGCGTTGTGGGTGAAGCGCGACGCGCTGCCATTCGTGGTCGAGGCCGGCGAAGGTCGGGCGCGGGTACTGGGCACCGAGTTCGAGGTCCGTCGCGGCGCCGGGGCGACCCGCGTCACCGTGTTGCAAGGGCGGGTCGCGGTGAGCGCCGGCACCGGTGCGGGCGCCGCCGAGGAAGTGCTGGGCGCCGGCCAGCAGGTCGGCTTCGCCGACGGCAAGCTGGGCCGGCCCGTGGCCATCGACGCCGCCGCCGCGCTGGCCTGGCGCCAGGGTTGGCTGAGCTTCTACCGGCGGCCGCTGGCGGAAGTGCTCGACGAACTCGCTCGCTACTACCCCGGACGCATTCTCCTGCTCGACGACGCGCTCGGCCGCCAGCCGGTCAGCGGCAGCTTCCGCAGCGACGATCCCGAAGCCGCGCTGAAGTCGCTGCAGGCGGTGCTCGGCTATCGCCAGCAGATCCTGTTCGGACGCCTGGTGGTGATTCGCTGACGGCGGCCCCGCTCCGTTTGGCCGCAGGAATCTTTCCCGGCGAAGAATTTTTTTGCGCTGGGGGGTGAGGTAAATCCGGCGCCGCTTCGTGTAGTGCTCATGACCGCGATTGATTCGCATTAGAAAAGCGACCGACACGAGCAACCCATGACCCCCTTCCCGCGCTTCGCCCTGCGTACTCTCCCCGCCCTGTTCCTCAGCCTCGGCTGTCTCGCCGCCACCGCGCAGGCCGCCGAGGCGGTTCGCTACCGCTTCAGCCAGGCTGCCGCGCCGCTGGCCCAGGCGCTCAACGCGTTCAGCCGGGCCAGCGGGCAGACGCTGCTCTACACCGCCGAGCTGCCGCCGCAGGCGACCGCCCCGGCATTGCACGGTTCGCTGGACGCGGAGGAGGCGCTGCAACGCCTGCTGCAGGGCAGCGGCCTGCGCGCGCGGCGGATCGACGAGCGCACCCTGACCCTGGAACCGATCCCCGCCAGCGGCGCGCTCGACCTCGATGCCACGACGGTCTCCGCCGCCGCCCCGGCGCAGGGCTACCGGCCGGCGGCCAACGCCTCGATCAGCCGCGGCGATGCGCCGCTACTGGATATCCCCCAGGCGATCAGCGTGGTCCCGGCACAGGCGCTGCAGGACCAGCGCCCGCGCAACCTTGACGACGCGCTGGGCAACATCAGCGGCATCACCCAGGCCAACACCCTTGGCGGTACCCAGGACGCGGTGATGAAGCGCGGCTTCGGCGACAACCGCGACGGCTCGATCATGCGTGACGGCATGCCCTCGGTGCAGGGCCGCAATTTCACCGCCACCGCCGACCACGTCGAGGTGCTGAAGGGGCCTGCATCCCTGCTCTATGGCATCCAGGACCCGGGCGGGGTGGTCAACGTGGTGAGCAAGAAGCCGCAACTGCAACAAGCCAACGCCCTGACCCTGCGTGGCTCGGCCTACGCCCACGGGCGCAACGGCAGCGGCGGCCAGCTCGACTCCACCGGCCCGCTGGGCGACAGCGGACTGGCCTACCGGATGATCCTCGATCATGAGGACGAGGATTACTGGCGCGACTTCGGCAAGAGTCGCGAGACGCTGGTGGCGCCCTCGCTGGCCTGGTACGGCGAGGACACGACGGTCAACCTGAGCTACGAGCACCGCGAGTTCACCACGCCGTTCGACCGTGGCACGGCCATCGACCCGCGTACCAACCGCCCGCTGGACATCCCGCGCAGCCGGCGCCTGGACGAGCCCTTCAACATCACCGAGGGCCGTTCCGAGCTGACCCGCCTGGATCTCGAACGGCAGCTCGACGACACCTGGAAGGCCCACTTCGGCTACGGCTACAGTCGCGAGACCTACGACGACAACCAGGCCCGGGTGATGGCCGTGAATGCCGACGGCACCCTGACCCGGCGCATGGACGGCACCCACGGCGCGGTCAGCAGCGACAGCTTCGCCACCCTCGACCTGAGCGGAACGCTGCAACTGGCCGGGATGCAACATGACCTGCAATTCGGCATGGACCACGAGAAGCGCAAGATCTTCCGCGCCGACCTGCTGCGCGACAGCAAGACCAGCCGCTTCGACTACCTCGACCCGGTCTATGGCCAGGTGGTGCCGTCGACCCGGGTGGTCGCCGGCGACAGCGACCAGACCGACAAGCTGCGCAGCGACTCGCTGTACTTCCAGGACTCGATCCACCTGGACGAACGCTGGATCCTGGTCGGCGGCGCGCGCTACCAGATCTACGACCAGCTCGCCGGGCGCGGCCGGCCGTTCAACGCCAACACCGATATCAACGGGCAGAAATGGGTGCCGCGCGGCGGCCTGGTCTACCGCCTGAGCGACGAGGTTTCGCTGTACGGCAGCTACACGCGCTCGTTCAAGCCGAACTCGACCATCGCCCCGCTGAGCACCGGCGAGACCATCGATTCGGCGATCCTGCCGGAGGAGGCGACCTCCTGGGAGCTGGGCGCCAAGCTGGATGTGCCGGGGCGTCTCAGCGGCACCCTGGCGCTGTTCGACATTCGCAAGAAGAACGTGCTGGTCAACGAACTCGACGGTGCCGGCAACAGCAGCGTGCGCGCCGCCGGCCGGGTCCGCTCGCGCGGCCTGGAGCTGGACCTCACCGGCCAGCTCAGCGAACGCTGGAGCCTGATCGGCAGCTACGCCTGGCTCGCCGCGGAAGTCACCGAGGACCCGACCCTGGAGGGCAAGCGCCTGCAGAACGTGGCGCGCAACACCGCGTCGCTGTCGGCGGTCTACGAACTCGGCCAGCTCTTCGGCGGCGACCGCCTGCGCCTGGGCGGCGGCGCGCGCTACGTCGGCAAGCGCCCGGGCGACCCGGCCAATTCCTTCGACCTGCCGTCCTACACCGTGGCCGATGCCTTCGCCAGCTACGACACCCGCTTCGGCGGGCACGGCGTGAAGTTCCAGCTCAACGTGAAGAACCTGTTCGACCGCACCTACTACCCGTCCAGTGCCAATCGACTGTACGTGGCGATGGGCGAGCCCCGGCAGTTCCAGGTGTCGACGACGGTGGAGTTCTGAGTCGGCGCTCGCTCCAGGTGGGGTTCCCCGGCGTCCTCCTGGACGTGGAGGCCCCCCTGAAGGGCGAAGGGTCGGCGCGATGCTGCCCGACCATGCTCCATCTGGTTCCTTCTTCCCCAGGGAAGGGATTGCCCGGCGCGTGAGTCGTTCCGCCATCCAGTGCCTTCTCCCTTTGGGGAAAGGAAGGCGGAGAACCGCCTGGCACGACCTCGCCGCACGCCACACCTCGTTCCCAACCCGCCCGTTGGGTACCATGCCCGCACCACTCGCCGCCACGGCCGCCCCATGAACCTCGACAACCGCATCAAGTTCCGCCACCTCGCCTGCTTCCTCGAAGTCGCCCGCCAGCGCAGCTTCGCCAAGGCGGCGGATGCCGTGGCGGTGTCGCAGCCGGCGATCTCCAAGACCCTCAAGGAACTGGAGGAAATCCTCGGCGCGCGCCTGTTCGAACGGAGCAAGGCCGGCGCCGAGCTGACCGAGGCGGGCGTGACCTTCCTGCGCTATGCCGGCCCCTGCGTGCAGGCCCTGCGCGACGGGGTGAACACCCTGCGCGGCCACGAGGCGCAGGTCGAGACGGTGCGGGTCGGCGTGCTGTCGACGGTGGAGAGCCTGGTGGTGCCCGAGGTGATCCGGCGCCTGCACCGGCGCCACGGTGCGCTGGTGGTCAGCGTCGCCACCGGACCCAGCGCCTACCTGCTGGCGCAACTGAAGGTCGGCGAGCTGGACCTGGTGGTCGGGCGGATGACCGATAGCCCGGACATCCAGGGCCTGACCTTCGAGCACCTGTACAGCGAGTCGATGATGCTGGTGGTGCGTCCCGGCCACCCCTTGCTCGCCGCGCCCCTCGGCGACCCGCAGCGGCTGGCCGAATTCCCGCTGGTGCTGCCGCTGGCCGGCACCACCATCCGCCGCCACGCCGACAGCCTGTTCGTGCAATGGGGCATCCCGCTCGCCGGACAGCGCCTGGAAACCCTCTCGCCGACCCTCAGCCGCAGCTATGTGTTGCGCAGCGAGGCGATCTGGGTGGCGCCGCGCGATGCCGTGCGCCTGGACGTCGGCAACGGCGAGCTGGCCGAGCTGGACCTGGGTATCCGCGAACCGGGCGGTTCGGTCGGGCTGTGCCACAACGCGGCCTTGCCGTTGCCGCTGGGGGCGCAATGGTTCAGCGCGGTGTTGCGCGAGGTGGCCGCCGAGTTGCACTGATAAAGCATAACCAAATGGTTATGTATGGGGCCGGATAATTCACTGTCCCCGTCCCGCCTCCTGCGCAAGACTTCGTTTTCCATGCCTGAATCCACAAGCCTGGCGACCGATAACGCGAATAACAGGAGCCCGACATGCACGACGCCGAAAGCCGTCGTTTCGTCATCCGTGACCGAAACTGGCACCCCAAAGCCTTGACCCCCGACTACAAGACCTCCGTGCCGCGCTCGCCGAGCCAGGCGCTGGTGAGCATCCCGCAATCGCTCTCGGAAACCAGCGGGCCGGACTTCTCCCACCTCAGGCTCGGCCGCCACGACAACGACCTGCTGCTCAACTTCGACCACGGCGGCCTGCCCCAGGGCGAGCGCATCATCATGTTCGGCCGGGTCTTCGACCAGTACGGCAAGCCGGTCCCGCACACCCTGGTGGAGATGTGGCAGGCCAACGCCGGCGGGCGCTACCGGCACAAGAACGACCGCTACCTGGCGCCGCTCGACCCGAACTTCGGCGGCGTCGGCCGGACCCTCACCGACAGCGAGGGCCACTATTACTTCCGCACCATCAAGCCCGGGCCCTATCCCTGGCGCAACGGCCCCAACGACTGGCGCCCGGCGCACATCCACGTGTCTGTCAGCGGCCCGGCGATCGCCGCGCGGCTGGTCACCCAGATGTACTTCGAGGGCGACCCGCTGATCCCCAAGTGCCCGATCATCCGCACCCTTGCCGACCCGGAGGCGGCGCAGAGCCTGATCGGCCGGCTCGACATGAGCATGGCCAACCCGATGGACTGCCTGGCCTACCGCTTCGACATCGTCCTGCGCGGGCAGCGCAAGACCTTCTTCGAGAACGCCTGAGGAGCCGACCATGAGCCACGAACTGCTGCGGGAAACCCCTTCCCAGACCGCCGGTCCCTATGTCCACATCGGCCTGGCGCTGGCCGCCGCCGGCAACCCGACCCGTGACCTGGAGATCTGGAACCGCATGGCCCGCGAAGACGCGCCGGGCCAGCACATCCTCCTGCTCGGCCACGTCTACGACGGCAACGGCCACCTGGTGCGCGACTCGTTCCTGGAGTTCTGGCAGGCCGACAGCGAAGGCCGCTACCAGGAGCGCTACGATCCGGAGCGTCCGTTCAACAGCTTCGGCCGCACCGCCACCACCTTCGATGCCGGCGAGTGGACCCTGCACACGGTCAAGCCGGGGGTGGTGCGTAACGCCCAGGGCGTGCCGATGGCGCCGCACATCAACGTCTCGCTGTTCGCCCGCGGCATCAACATCCACTTGCAGACCCGGCTGTACTTCGATGACGAGACCGAGGCCAACGCCGCCTGTCCGGTGCTCAACCTGATCGAGCAGGCGCCGCGTCGCGACACCCTGCTCGCGCAGCGCTGCGAAGTGGACGGACAGCTCGCCTACCGTTTCGACATCCGCATCCAGGGCGACAACGAGACGGTGTTCTTTGACTTCTAGGCGCATCGATCGCGCGGGAAGGAAGGGCGCCCTTGCCGGAGCGGCAAGGGCGTACCCAGAACCCGCCGATGGGTACCTGACATTACTCCCGGAGGGCGATGGGTAGCCCCGACAGTACTACAGTCGGAGGCGCTCCGGTCAATTGCGATGATCGAACGAGTGTCCGATAATCGGCGAGCCTTTCCGTGACCCGAGCCCGAACGTCCATGAGCGAACTCCCGGAACACCCCGCCACCCTGGCGCCGCCGACCGTCCTTTCGCCGGCCAAGCGCATCGAGGCCTTCACCGGCGATCCCAACTTCATGACCTCGCTGGCCCGTGGCCTGGCGGTGATCCATGCGTTCCAGGAGCGCAAGCGGCACCTGACCATCGCCCAGATCAGCCACCGCACCGAGATACCCCGCGCCGCCGTGCGTCGCTGCCTGCACACGCTGATGCAGCTTGGCTACGCCACCACCGACGGGCGCACCTACTCGCTGTTGCCGAAGGTGCTCACCCTCGGCCACGCCTACCTGTCGTCGACGCCGCTGGCGATCACTGCGCAGCCGATCCTCGACCGCCTCAGCGAACAGCTCCACGAAGCCTGTTCGATGGCCACCCTGGAGGGCGACGACGTGCTCTACATCGCCCGTTCGGCCACTCCCCAGCGGCTGATTTCGGTGGACCTCAACGTCGGCAGCCGGCTGCCCGCCTATTGCACCTCGATGGGCCGCATCCTCCTCGCCGCGCTGGACGACGACGCGCTGCACGCCTACTTCGGCGGAGTGGAGATGCAGGCCAAGACCAGCCGTACCCTGTATACCCCCGAGACCCTGCTGCCGTGCCTGGTGGAGATTCGTCGCCAGGGCTGGTGCATCGTCGACCAGGAGCTGGAAGTCGGCCTGCGCTCGCTGGCGGTGCCGGTACGCGACTCCGCCGGCCATGTGCTCGCCGCGCTGAACGTCGGCACCCATGCCGGGCGGGTCTCCCGCGCCGAACTGGAAAGCCGTTTCCTGCCGTTGCTGCTGGAGGCCAGCCGCGAGCTGAGCGCGCGCCTGTTCACCTGACGCCGGAGGCGATCCCCTCCACAAGTTTGGAAAAGGAACCCCCGCTTCCATCTGATAGTCGCAATCCTTGGGGACGCGGCTAGAATCCCTGCCAATTCTGGGAGTTTCCGGCCGGATCGGCCGGTATCTGTATGGATCGCGAAGGGGAAGGCATGTCAGACGCCAGAGGCGCTTTTCATTCCAAAGGTCGCTGGTCGCGGATGGCGCTGCCCGCCATCCTGTGCGCCGGCCTGCTTGTCGGTTGCGGCGCCGAGCCGCCCGCCGAGGAACACGTCCGTGTGCTGGCGCAGACGGTGAAGATGGCCGAGTTCGCCTCGGCCACCTCGATCACCGGCGACATCCAGGCACGGGTACAGGCCGACCAGTCGTTCCGTGTCGGCGGCAAGATCGTCGAGCGCCTGGTCGATGTCGGCGACCACGTCGCGGCTGGCCAGGTGTTGGCGCGGCTCGACCCGCAGGACCAGCGCAGCAACGTGGAGAACGCCCAGGCGGCGGTCGCCGCGCAGCAGGCGCAGTCGAAGCTCGCCGACCTCAACTACCAGCGGCAGAAGGCGCTGCTGCCCAAGGGCTACACCAGCCAGAGCGAGTACGACCAGGCGCTGGCCTCGGTGCGCAGCGCGCAGAGTTCGCTGAAGGCCGCCCAGGCGCAGTTGGCCAACGCCCGCGACCTGCTTTCCTATACCGAGCTGCGTGCCTCCGACGCCGGGGTCATCACCGCCCGCCAGGCCGAGGTCGGCCAGGTGGTGCAGGCCACCGTGCCGATCTTCACCCTGGCCCGCGACGGCGAGCGCGACGCGGTGTTCAACGTCTACGAGTCGTTGTTCAGCCACGATGTCGACGGCCAGCGGATCACCGTCAGCCTGCTCGGCAAGCCGGAAGTCACCGCCAGCGGCAAGGTCCGCGAGATCACCCCCACGGTGGACGAGCGCAGCGGTACGCTGAAGGTCAAGGTCGGCCTCGACTCGGTGCCGGCGGAAATGAGCCTCGGCAGCGTGGTCAACGCCAGCGTCGCCGCGCCGGCCGAGCACAGCGTGGTGCTGCCCTGGTCGGCGCTGTCCAAGGTCGGCGAGCAGCCGGCGGTCTGGTTGCTCGACCAGCAAGGCAAGGCGCGTCTGCAACCGGTGCGGGTGGCACGCTACGCCAGCGAGAAGGTGGTCATCGACGGTGGCCTGGAGGCGGGCCAGACGGTGGTCACGGTGGGCGGCCAACTGCTCCATCCGGGCCAGGTGGTCGAGGTGGCCCAGCCGCCGCAGCCGACCCAGAGCACCGCCAGCCGCGACGCCGTGGGCGGAGGCCAGCCATGAAGCCGTTTTCCCTCGCCGGCCTGTTCGGCTTCGTCCTGCTCCTCTCCGGCTGCGGCGACGAGCCGCCGCCGGCACCGCCGCGGCCGGTGCTGACGGTGACCGTGAAGACCCTGAAGAACGACGACCTCGGTCGCTTCGCCGGGAGCATCCAGGCGCGCTACGAGAGCGTGCTCGGCTTCCGCACCAACGGACGGATCGCCTCGCGCCTGTTCGACGTCGGTGACTTCGTCGGCAAGGGCGCGCTGCTGGCGACCCTCGACCCCACCGACCAGCAGAACCAGTTGCGCGCCAGCCAGGGCGATCTGGCCAGCGCCGAGGCACAGTTGATCGACGCCCAGGCCAATGCCCGGCGCCAGGAAGAACTGTTCGCCCGCAGCGTCACCGCCCAGGCGCGCCTGGACGATGCGCGGACCCGCCTGAAGACCAGCCAGGCCAGCTTCGACCAGGCCAAAGCGGCGGTGCAGCAGGCCAGGGACCAGCTTTCCTACACGCGCCTGGTGACCGATTTCGACGGCGTCATCACCACCTGGCACGCCGAGGCCGGGCAAGTGGTCAGCGCCGGCCAGGCGGTGGTCACCCTGGCCCGGCCCGAAGTGCGCGAGGCAGTCTTCGACCTGCCCACCGAGGTCGCCGAGAGCCTGCCGGCCGACGCGCGCTTCCTGGTCAGCGCCCAGCTCGACCCGCAGGCCAGGACCACCGGCAGCATCCGCGAGCTGGGTCCGCAGGCCGACGCCTCGACCCGCACCCGTCGCGTGCGCCTGAGCCTGGCGCAGACGCCGGAGGCGTTTCGCCTCGGTTCGACCATCCAGGTCCAGCTGAGCAGCGCCGGTAGCGTGCGCAGCGTGCTGCCGGCCAGCGTGCTGCTGGAGCGGGACGGCAAGACCCAGGTCTGGGTCGTCGATGGGAAACAGTCCAGCGTGGCCCTGCGCGAGGTACAGGTGCTCAGCCGCGACGAACGCCAGGTGGTGATCGGACAGGGCCTGGCCGACGGCGACCGGGTGGTCCGCGCCGGAGTCAACAGCCTCAAGCCCGGCCAGAAGATCAAACTCGACGAGGATGCGCGATGAAGGGCGGTTTCAACCTGTCGGACTGGGCCCTGCGCCACCAGTCCCTGGTCTGGTACCTGATGGCGGTATCGCTGGTGATGGGCGTGTTCTCCTACCTCAACCTGGGGCGCGAGGAGGATCCCTCGTTCGCCATCAAGACCATGGTCATCCAGACCCGCTGGCCGGGCGCCACGGTGGACGACACCCTGGAGCAGGTCACCGACCGCATCGAGAAGAAGCTCGAGGAGCTGGACTCGCTGGATTACGTGAAGAGCTACACGCGACCCGGCGAATCGACGGTCTTCGTCTACCTGAAGGACACCACCAAGGCCGGCGACATCCCGGATATCTGGTACCAGGTGCGCAAGAAGATCTCCGACATCCAGGGGGAATTCCCCCAGGGCATCCAGGGACCGGGTTTCAACGACGAGTTCGGCGACGTGTTCGGCAGCGTCTACGCCTTCACCGCCGACGGCCTGGACTTCCGCCAGCTGCGCGACTACGTGGAGAAGGTGCGCCTGGACATCCGCTCGGTGAAAGACCTGGGCAAGGTGCAGATGATCGGTGCGCAGAACGAGGTCATCTACCTCAACTTCTCCACCCGCAAGCTGGCCGCCCTCGGTCTCGACCAGCGCCAGGTCGTGCAGAGCCTGCAGGCGCAGAACGCGGTGACCCCGTCCGGCGTGGTCGAGGCCGGCCCCGAGCGCATCTCGGTGCGCACCTCAGGCAACTTCCGTTCGGAAAAGGACCTGCAGGCGGTCAACCTGCGGGTCAACGATCGTTTCTACCGGCTGTCCGACCTGGCCAGCATCAGCCGCGATTTCGTCGACCCGCCGACCTCGCTGTTCCGCTACAAGGGCGAGCCGGCCATCGGCCTGGCGGTGGCGATGAAGGAGGGCGGCAATATCCTCGAGTTCGGCGAGGCGCTCAATGCGCGCATGCAGGAGATCACCGGCGAACTGCCGGTTGGCGTCGGCGTGCACCAGGTGTCGAACCAGGCCCAGGTGGTGAAGAAGGCGGTCGGCGGTTTCACCCGGGCGCTGTTCGAGGCGGTGGTGATCGTCCTCATCGTCAGCTTCGTCAGCCTCGGCCTGCGCGCCGGGCTGGTGGTGGCCTGCTCGATCCCGCTGGTGCTGGCGATGGTCTTCGTGTTCATGGAATACACCGACATCACCATGCAGCGGGTTTCCCTCGGCGCGCTGATCATCGCCCTCGGCCTGCTGGTGGACGATGCCATGATCACCGTGGAGATGATGATCACGCGCCTCGAACTGGGCGACTCGCTGCACGACTCGGCGACCTACGCCTACACCTCGACGGCCTTCCCGATGCTCACCGGGACCCTGGTGACGGTGGCCGGCTTCGTGCCCATCGGGCTCAACGCCAGCTCCGCCGGCGAGTACACCTTCACCCTGTTCGCAGTGATCGCCGTGGCGCTGCTGCTGTCGTGGATCGTCGCGGTGCTGTTCGCCCCGGTGATCGCCGTGCACATCCTGCCGAAGACTCTCAAGCACAAGTCGGAGCAGAAGAAGGGCCGCATCGCCGAGCGTTTCGACAGCCTGCTGCACCTGGCGATGCGCCGGCGCTGGACGACCATCTTCCTCACCGCGCTGCTGTTCGGCGTGTCGCTGTTCCTGATGAAGTTCGTCCAGCACCAGTTCTTCCCGTCTTCCGACCGTCCGGAACTGCTGGTCGACCTCAACCTGCCGCAAAACAGCAGCATCCACGAGACCAGGGCGGTGATGGACCGCCTGGAAGCGACGCTGAAGGACGACGAGGACATCGACCACTGGAGCGCCTACGTCGGCGAAGGCGCGATCCGCTTCTACCTGCCGCTGGACCAGCAGTTGCAGAACAACTTCTATGGCCAGCTGGTGATCGTCACCAAGGACCTGGAGGCCCGCGAGCGCGTCGCCGCGCGCCTGCGCGATCGCTTGCGCAAGGACTACGTCGGCATCAGCACCTACGTGCAGCCGCTGGAGATGGGGCCGCCGGTGGGACGGCCGATCCAGTACCGGGTCAGCGGACCGCAGATCGACAAGGTCCGCGAGTACGCCATGGGCCTGGCCGGCGTGCTCGACGGCAACCCGAACATCGGCGATATCGTCTACGACTGGAACGAGCCCGGGAAGATGCTCAAGATCGACATCGCCCAGGACAAGGCGCGCCAGCTCGGGCTTTCCTCCGAGGACGTGGCGCAGATCATGAACAGCGTGGTGACCGGCAGCGCGGTGACCCAGGTGCGCGACGACATCTACCTGGTGAACGTCATCGGCCGCGCCGAGGATAGCGAGCGCGGCTCGCTGGAGACCCTGGAGAGCCTGCAGATCGTCACGCCCAGCGGCACCTCGATCCCGCTCAAGGCGTTCGCCAAGGTCAGCTACGAGCTGGAGCAGCCGCTGGTGTGGCGCCGCGACCGCAAGCCGACGATCACGGTGAAGGCGTCGCTGCGCGGCGAGATCCAGCCCACCGACCTGGTCGCCCGGCTGGCGCCGGAGGTCAAGCGCTTCGCCGACGGCCTGCCGGCGAACTACCGGATCGAAGTGGGCGGCACGGTGGAGGAGAGCGGCAAGGCCGAGGGCCCGATCGCCAAGGTGGTGCCGCTGATGCTGTTCCTCATGGCGACCTTCCTGATGATCCAGTTGCAGAGCGTGCAGAAGCTGTTCCTGGTGGCCAGCGTCGCGCCGCTGGGGCTGATCGGGGTGGTCGCGGCGTTGCTGCCGACCGGCACGCCGATGGGCTTCGTGGCGATCCTCGGGATTCTCGCGCTGATCGGCATCATCATCCGCAACTCGGTGATCCTGGTGACCCAGATCGATGCCTTCGAGAAAGACGGCAAGACGCCCTGGGAAGCCGTGCTGGAAGCCACCCACCACCGCACCCGGCCGATCCTGCTGACGGCGGCGGCGGCCAGCCTGGGGATGATCCCCATCGCCCGCGAAGTGTTCTGGGGGCCGATGGCCTATGCGATGATCGGCGGCATCGTCGCCGCCACGCTGCTCACGCTGATCTTCCTGCCGGCGCTGTACGTCGCCTGGTACCGGATTCCGGAACCGGGACGCTGAGCGCGGCGTAAGGGGAAGGGGGCGCCGCCGTAGCAGAGTCTGTGCGGGGGGAAGGAGAGCGGACGGCGGGTGGGCCATCCGCCCCGACGCCGGGCAGGGTATGCCCGGCGTTGCTACGGCGACGGCGGCCAGTATAGGCAGCCCGGCGCCAGGGAAAATCCGACCAATTTACGAATCTGTTTTGCAACCGAGGTAATAGTGGACACATTGCAAGGCATGCGCGTGTTCGCCAGGGTGGTGGACAGCGGCAGCTTCACTTCCGCCGCCCAGGCCCTGGACCTGTCCACCGCGCAGGTATCGCGGCTGATCTCCGACCTGGAGGCGCACCTGCAGACGCGCCTGCTGCACCGCACCACCCGGCGCCTGGCCCTGACCGAGGCCGGCGAGCGCTACCTGGAGCGGTGCCGCGGGATCCTCGAGGACATCGAGGTCGCCGAGGCCGAAGCCGCCGGCGCGCACATCCGCCCCTGCGGCCGCTTGCGCGTGCAGTCGCTGATGGGCATGGGCCAGCATCACCTGGTGCCGATGATCGCCCGCTACGGCGCACTGTTCCCCGACGTGGTGATCGAGCTGACCCTGTCCCAGCGCAACCCGGACATGCTCGAGGAAGGCCAGGACGTGCTGATCACCGGCGAGCGCCAGTTGCCCGACTCGGAGTTCGTCGCCCAGCGCCTGGGCAGCATCCACAGCGTGCTCTGCGCCAGTCCCGGCTACCTGCAGCAGCACGGCGTGCCACGCTCGGTGGACGACCTGGAGCGCCACGTCTGCCTGCGCCTGCAGGACCCGGCCTACCCGGAGGGCTGGATCTTCGCCGACGAGCAGGGCGAGCGCACCGTCAGCCCGCAGAACACCTTCATGGTCAATGTCGCCGAGGTCATGGCCCAGGCGGCCAAGGCCGACCTCGGCATCGCCCTGCTGCCCAGCTACGTGGCGGCCGCGGCGCTGCGCAACGGCGAGCTGCTACGAGTGTTGCCCGGCCATGCCATGCACCAGCGGACCATCTATGCGCTGTATCCCTCGCGGCGTTACCTGGACGCGAAGATCCGCACCTGGGTCGATCTGTTGCAACAGGAACTTCCCCAGGCATTCGCCCGCGACGAAACTACCATGCAAAGTTCAAGTTACTGGGCACAGTGAAGGATTGTTGTTATTGAGGTAATACTCTCTCGTCTGTTTGGCTATTTTTCCGAGCATGGCGGTTAACTAATATGGCGCCTGTCCCAAGTGAACAGGGTGTCATCGGAGACCCGCCATGAATCGCCAGATCCTTGCTGCCGCCATACTCAGTTTGTTTTCCCTCGCATTTTCCCAGGCCGGTTTCGCCGAAGAGTCCTCGCTGATGACCAACCGCATGGTCGACGCCAACCAGCAGGCCATCGAGCACCAGCAGGAACTTTCCGCCTCCGCCGCGCAGGCCGGGGCCCGCAGCGACTCCTGATCTAGCGCATGGCGCCAGCCGCGCCATGGCTTCCCCCGGGTACTCGGGAAGCGTGAGCCTGGGTACCCTGTCCTTGCGCCGCATATGATATGCGGCGTTTTTTTTGCCTTCCTGACCGTTCGGACAATTCTTGCAGAATATGTAAAAGACTTTCGTTGGATATCGGGTTTTTCCGATAGTGGCAAAAAAATATAATCGCGCCAGCTCAATGGATAATTGTCGCTGGCTGTCGACGATATTCGTTCTGTCTTCATCGATCTCGCCATGCAAGAGCGGGACGTGGAAAGCCTAAAGCCTGATGAGTCGAAGAGACTTTCAATAGAAGAGTCCGACTGCGTTCCAGCCGGTTTCCAGTGTCCGGAAATACACTGGCAAGACTTCCCGACGCCGAACTTTGATTGCTCCTATTCGACGTCTTCTCAAGGCCGCTGATACCAGCGGCCTTTTTTTTCGGGTTGCGCCCGGCTGGGCGCCCCATGGGAGCGATCGCCCGCGCGACGCCAGCAGAAGCGTCGCCGGGAACGACACCACAACACGCTTTCCGGCCTTGCCGGATTTCACCACGCTGTAAGAAGGAGCAACCGCAATGAGGAATCTGTTCGCCTTGACGCCGATGGCGCTGGCGCTGTGCACCGCGTCCGCCGCCTGGGCCGATGAGGGGGAAGCCAAAGAAGGCTTCATCGAAGGCTCCAGCCTCCAATTGCTGACCCGCAACTACTACTTCAACCATGACCGCCGGCACGCTTCCGGGCACGACAGCAAGGAATGGGCGCAAGGCTTCATCGCCACCTTTCAGTCCGGCTACACGCCCGGCGTGGTCGGCTTCGGCGTCGACGCCTACGGCATGCTCGGGCTGAAGCTCGACGGCGGCGGCGGTACCGGCGGCACCAGCATCCTGCCGATCACCGCGCCGAGCAAGGAAGGCTACGAATCCGGCAAGGCGCCCGATGAGTTCTCCAGTGGCGGGGCGGCGCTGAAGATCCGCGCCTTCGACACCGAGCTGAAGCTGGGCGACCAGTTCCTCAGCAACCCGGTGGTCGCCGGCGGCGAGTCGCGCATGCTGCCGCAGACCTTCCGCGGTGTGAGCCTGACCAACAACAGTTTCGAGGACCTGACCCTCACGGCTGGCCAGGTCAGTTTCACCAAGTACTACAACCAGAGTGGCCACCGTCGCCTCGGCTCGTACTACGGCGAACTGCCGGGCGACCGCGACAGCCATCATCTCAGCTGGCTGGGCGGCACCTGGGGCGGCATCGAGGGCTTCACCAGCAGCCTGTACGCCGCCGAACTGCAGAACGTCTGGAAGCAGTACTACGCCGACGTCGACTACACCTACGAGATCGACGACAACTGGTCGCTGAACCCCGGCGCGCACTACTACAAGACCGTCGACAGCGGCGACTCGTTGCTCGGCCGGATCGACAACAACACCTACAGCCTGCATTTCGCGGTCGGCTACAGGCAGCACACCGTCACCGCGGTGCTGCAGAAGGTCAACGGCAACACGCCGTTCGACTACATCAACCAGGGCGACAGCATCTTCCTCGACAACTCGCAGCAGTATTCCGACTTCAACGGTCCCAACGAGAAGTCCTGGAAGCTGCAATACGACTACGACTTCGTCGCCCTCGGCCTACCCGGCCTGAGCGCCTCGGCCTCGTACTCGCGCGGCAAGCTGGACCTGACCCGGGTCGATCCGGACAGCCCCGGCTACGGCGGCTGGTACAGCGCCGACGGCAAGAACGCCAAGCACTGGGAACGCGACCTCGACCTGCAGTACGTGGTCCAGGGCGGTCCGGCCAAGGACCTCTCGCTGCGCCTGCGCTGGGCCACCCACCGCGGCACCGGCGGCTACAGCGCGGTGGACAACGACATCGACGAATACCGGGTGATCGTCGACTATCCCATCGACGTGCTCTGAGCCCCGCGCGCTGGGCCCTTCGCCGGGCTCAGCGCTGGCGGAACAGTTCGCCGGGAGTGAAGCCGAAGAGTCCCTTGAAGGCGGCGATGTAGGCCGAGGTCGAGTCGTAGCCGCTGTCCAGGGCGGCGCCGGTGACGCTGTCGCCGGCTTCCAGCGCGTTGAGCGAGGCGAGCAGGCGCTGGCGTTGGCGCCAGAGCCGGTAGTTCATCCCGGTCTCGCGCTGGAACAGGCGCGACAGGGTCTTTTCCGAGGTGCCCAGGCGCTGCGCCCAGTCGCCCATGGTCAGGCTCTGGGTCGGTTCGTCGATCAGTGCCTGGCACAGCCGCAGCAGGCGCGGCTCGCGCGGCATCGGCAGGGAGAAGGCGACCTCCGGCAGCAGCCGCAACTGGTCCAGCAGCACCTGCACCAGCCGCGATTCGGCGCTGTCGCCCTCCGGGTAGTCCACCGGCAACTCGCAGAAACTCTTGATCAGCTCGCGCGCCAGCGGCGTCACCTCCAGCACCCGGCAACGCGTCGGCGCCCAGGCGCAGGCGTCGCCACGGATGTACAGGCTGCGCATCTCGGCGCGGGTGGAGGTGACCACCTCGTGTTCCAGCTGCGCCGGAATCCAGATCGCCCGCTGCGGCGGGGCGAAGAAGCTGCCCTCGGCGGTATGTACGCCGAGCACGCCGCTGATGGCGTAGGAAAGCTGTACCCAGGCGTGCCGGTGGCGCGAGGTCCAGGAGCCGGCGCGCAGGCTTTCGGCGCGCGCGTAGACCGGCCGTGGCAGGCGGGCGAGGGTGGGAATCGGGCGGTGCAGTTCCGCAGGCTGTCCGTTCATCGTCATGACTTGGCGTCGTGTCGCTAGTCGGCAGAGTCTGGCAGGGCTAACCTGCCGCCTCAAGTTTCCCGGAGCCCACGCCGATGCTCGACTTCTCCGCCCACGCGCTTCCCTACGCCTCGCAACGTTCGCCGGTCCATGCCCGCCGCGGCATGGTCGCCACCTCGCAGCCGCAGGCGGCGCAGGTCGGGTTGGAGATATTGCGCCGTGGCGGCAATGCCATCGACGCGGCGATCGCCACCGCCGCCGCGCTGACGGTGGTCGAGCCGACCGGCTGCGGGATTGGCGGCGATGCCTTCGCCCTGGTCTGGACCCGCGGACGCCTGCACGGCCTGGACGCCAGCGGGCGCGCGCCGGGCCTGCTCGATCGCGAGCGGGTGCGCGCCGCCGGCCACGAGCGGATGCCGCTGTACGGCTGGACGCCGGTCACCGTGCCGGGCTGTCCGGCGGCCTGGGGCGAACTGTCGCGGCGCTTCGGCAAATTGCCGTTCGAACAACTGCTGCGGCCGGCGATCGAGCTGGCTCGCGATGGCTTTCCGGTCTCGCCGGTGATCGCCCGCCTGTGGCAGAGCGGCCTGGACAAGTTCCGCGCGGCGTTGCCGCAGCGGCCCGAGCTGCGGGCCTGGTTCGACGAGTTCCTCATCGACGGCCGGGCGCCGCGCGCCGGCGAGGTGTTCCGCCAGCCGGGCCAGGCCGACACCCTGGACGAGCTGGCGCGCAGCCAGTGCGAAAGCTTCTATCGCGGCGAGCTGGCCAGGGCCATCGTCGGCCACGCCGAGCGCAGCGGCGGCTACCTGCGCGCGGAGGACCTGGCCGGCTACCAGGCGAAGTGGGTCGAACCGATCTCACTGAACTACCGTGGCTATGACGTCTGGGAGATTCCGCCGAGCGGCCAGGGCCTGATCGCCCTGATGACCCTGAACATCCTCAAGGGCTTCGAATTCGGCGAGCGCGACTGCGCGCGGACCTGGCATCGCCAACTGGAGGCGATGAAGCTGGCGTACGTCGACGGGCTGCACTACATCAGCCAGCCGCAGTCGATGCGGGTCTCGGTCGAGGAACTGCTGCACGAGGACTACGCCGCCAGCCGCCGTGCGCTGATCGGCGAGCGCGCGCTCGATCCCAGTCCCGGCCAGCCGAGGCCGGGCGGCACGGTGTACCTGGCCTGTGGCGACGAGGAGGGCAACCTGGTCTCGTTCATCCAGAGCAACTACCACGGCTTCGGCTCCGGCGTGGTGGTGCCCGGCACCGGCATCGCCTTGCAGAACCGCGGCGCCGAGTTCAGCCTCGATCCGGACCACGTGAATTGCCTGGAGCCGGGCAAGCAGACCTTCCACACCATCATTCCCGGTTTCCTCAGCAAGGACGGCGTGCCGCTCGGCCCGTTCGGCGTGATGGGCGCCTATATGCAGCCGCAGGGCCACGTGCAGATGGTGATGAACCTGGTGGACTTCGGCCTCAACCCCCAGGCTGCCCTCGACGCGCCGCGCTGGCAGTGGCTGGGCGGGCTGCGCGTCGGCATCGAACATGCCGCGCCGCGCGCGCTGGCGGCGGAGCTGGCGCAGCGTGGGCACCAGGTGGAGATCGCCTACGACTCGACCAGCTACGGGCGCGGCCAGATCGTCCTGCGCGACCCGGCCAGCGGCGTGCTCTGTGGCGGCACCGAGCCGCGCACCGATTCGCAGATCGCGGTGTGGTGAGGGGACCCATGTGGGTGAGGCGGGGAGACCTGTCCGGCGGATAATGCCCAAGGCGTATCCGCCCTGCGGATGGCGAAGCAAGAAGTCCCGGCAGGCATAGGCTGCCAGGCGACCCGTACTCGAGCGCGCTCCGCTACGCAACATCGAGAGCGCCTTCTGGTTGTCATGCCACCGGAGTCTCCCAGGCCCTGGCGAATTTACGTCCGGGCGTCCTGAAACCCGACGAAAAACCCCATTCGGGGATGAATTCCGCCCGCCGTCTCTGGCATCATCCGCGCCGCTTCTCGCCCGAACGCCGGGGCGGTGATGTGTAGAAAGACCACGCACTGTTTTGTGTACAAAAGTCTGCTGATTCTTTTTGTCACAAATCGTTTTTGTGTATCCAGTTTTCTTCGCGCTGCCAACCCAAAGTCGAGCACGCCCCTCCCGACCACGCACCAGTGCAAGGCAAAAACTGTCCTTGGGGTCAGGTTTTTGCCGTCGTAGAGAGGTTGGAGGCATTTCGCCGCCTTTGTCCAAAACACTGAAAAAACAGGCGTTCCCTTCGCCGCAGGAAACCCGGCGAAGCGCCCGCGCCGTCTTGGCTTCGTTCTTGCTATCCATGGCGAGGCCTGACCGCTCGGACAGGTTCGCCCACTAGAAGAAAAGCTATTCACTCCAGGAGCGTTTCAATGAGCCGCACACTCGCCACCGTGATGCTAGCCGGGGGGCTACTGGCCGCAGGCCAGGCTGTCGCCGAAGACCATGACATGACGCCGACCCACGAGACCGACTCGGGGCCGCTGCTCTGGCACAACGAGAGCCTGACCTACCTCTACGGCAAGAACTTCAAGATCAACCCGCCGATCCAGCAGACCTTCACCCTGGAACATGCCAGCGGCTGGACCTGGGGCGACCTGTTCATCTTCTTCGACCAGATCAACTACAACGGCAAGGAAGACGCCAGCAACGGCAAGAACACCTACTACGGCGAGATCACTCCGCGCCTGAGCTTCGGCAAGCTCACCGGAGCGGACCTCTCCTTCGGCCCGGTGAAGGACGTGCTGCTGGCCGGCACCTACGAGTTCGGCGAAGGCGACACCGAGGCCTACCTGCTCGGCCCGGGCTTCGACCTGGCGATCCCCGGCTTCGACTACTTCCAGCTCAACTTCTACTACCGCAAGCCCGACGGCAACCGCGTGCGCGCCGGCGCCTGGCAGATCACCCCGGTGTGGTCCTACACCATTCCGGTGGGCAACTCCGACATCCTCATCGACGGCTACATGGACTGGGTGATCAACAACAAGAGCGCCAGCACCAGCCGCCGCAACCAGAGCGACTATCACGCCAACCTGCACTTCAACCCACAGGTCAAGTACGACCTGGGCAAGGCCCTCGGCTACGAGCCTAAGCACCTGTACGTGGGCCTGGAGTACGACTACTGGTCCGACAAGTACGGTGTGAAGGACTCGCAGTACTTCACCACCGACCAGAACACCGCAAGCTTCCTGGTCAAGTACCACTTCTGAGTCCGTCGCGCGGGGCTACCGGCCGGGCCCCGCCAGCGCGCCCCGTCATTGCGCGCCGTGCATCGGCACGGTGCGCGACGGTCGCCTTCGTCGTCCTTGCGTTTGCCTCCCGTTGTTCGCTCGACCCACGCCGGGCGCGCCCTGCAGCCTGAGCGGCAGGAATAAGCTGATCACCTGGACAGCTTTTTGCAGAAGCCGTGCATCCTCCTCCTGTCCGAGGAGCGCCACTTGAGACGGCCCGATGCATAGCGAAGACCAGCGCCCCAACGACCTCATCTACGGCCTCGACGACCGGCCGCGCCCGCTTCCCGCCTTCCTTGCCGCGCTACAGCACGTGCTGGCCAGCTTCGTCGGTATCGTCACTCCGCCGCTGGTGATCGGCTCGCTGCTCGGCCTCGGCGAGCACCTGCCATACCTGATCAGCATGGCGCTGATGGTTTCCGGCGCCGGCACCCTGATCCAGGCGCGCCGGCCGTTCGGCATCGGCGCCGGGATGATCTGCCTGCAAGGCACCAGCTTCGCCTTCCTCGGCGCCGTGCTGGCCGCCGGGATGCTGGTGAAGCAGCGCGGCGGCGGTCCCGAGGAGATCCTCGCGATGATCTTCGGCGTGTGCTTCTTCGGCGCCTTCGTGCAGATCGTCCTCAGTCGTTTCCTCGGCCATCTTCGCCGGGTGATCACGCCGCTGGTCACCGGCATCGTCATCACCCTGATCGGCGTCAGCCTGATCAAGGTCGGCATCACCGACCTCGGCGGCGGAGCCGGGGCCACGGACTTCGGCGCACCGGCCAATCTCGCGCTGGGCGCGCTGGTGCTGCTGAGCATCGTCCTGCTGAACCGCTCGCGCCTGCCCTGGCTGCGCCTGGCCGCCATCGTCATCGGCCTGGCGCTGGGTACCCTGGCGGCCTGGGCGACCGGCCTGTTCGTTCCGCGGGCGTTGCCCGAGCTGCCGCTGGTCAGCCTGCCGCAGCCGTTCCGCTTCGGCTTCGCCTTCGACTGGATGGCCTTCCTGCCGGTGGCGCTGATCTACCTGATCAGCAGCATCGAGACGGTCGGCGATCTGACCGCCAACTGCATGCTCTCGCGGCAGCCCCTGGAGGGACCGGCGTACCTGCAGCGGTTGCGCGGCGGGGTGCTCGGCGACGGCGTCAGTTGCCTGCTGGCAGCCACCTTCAGCGCCTTCCCGAACACCACCTTCGCGCAGAACAACGGGGTGATCCAGCTCACCGGGGTGGCCAGCCGGCACGTCGGGATCTATATCGGCGGCGTGTTGCTGGCGCTCGGCCTGTTCCCCTGGGTCGGCGCGATCCTCCAGCAGATCCCCAAGCCGGTGCTCGGTGGCGCCACCCTGGTGATGTTCGGCAGCGTCGCCGCCGCCGGCATCCGCATTCTCGGCCAGACCGCAATGGACCGCCGCAGCGTGCTGATCATCGCCGCCTCGTTCGGCGTCGGCCTCGGCGTGGCCGCGCAGCCGACCCTGCTCGACCAGATGCCGGCGGTGGTGAAGACCCTGTTCGACTCGGCGATCACCAGCGGCGGCATCACCGCCATCCTGCTCAACCTGCTGCTGCCCGAGGAGCGTGTTGCCGAAGCGGCGCAGGCCAGCGCGAAGGGCGGCGCCCTGGCGCGCTGGCGCAAGCCGCTGGGTTGATACGGGCGTTTGCAAATTTTTCCGCGCCTGGCTTGTGTCCCGCGGCCGGGCTGGGGTATCAACGCGGGGATCACGCCGATGGAAACCTGCGCATGACCCTGACAGTGCCCGCCCACGACCCGGCCGCCCGCGACAAGCCGGCCGGGCGCATCCGCCAGAAGAACGAGGAGGCGATCCTCGCCGCGGCCGAGGAGGAGTTCGCCCGCCACGGCTTCAAGGGCACCAGCATGAACACCATCGCGCAGAACGTCGGCCTGCCCAAGGCCAACCTGCACTACTACTTCGGCAACAAGCTGGGCCTCTACACGGCGGTGCTGAGCAACATCCTCGAACTCTGGGACAGTACCTTCAACACCCTCGGCGTCGACGACGATCCGGCCGAGGCGCTGGCCCGCTACATCCGCGCCAAGATGGAGTTCTCCCGCCGCTACCCGCTGGCCTCGCGGATCTTCGCCATGGAGATCATCAGCGGCGGCGAGTGCCTCACCGCGCATTTCAACCAGGACTACCGCAGCTGGTTCCGCGGCCGCGCCGCGGTATTCGAGGCCTGGATCGCCGCCGGCCGGATGGACCCGGTGGATCCCGTGCACCTGATCTTCCTGCTCTGGGGCAGCACCCAGCACTACGCCGACTTCGCCAGCCAGATCGGCCTGGTCACCGGCCGCAAGCGCATGTCCAGGCAGGACTTCGCCGCCGCCGCCGACAACCTGGTGCGGATCATCCTCAAGGGCTGCGGACTGACCCCGCCGGCGGCCTGAACGCGATGCCGAGCACCCTGCAAGGCCTCGCCGAATACCGCGAGGAAATCCGCAAGAGCCGCTTCCACACCATCGCCGCGCCGGTGGCCGACGAGGACGAGGCGCAGGCGTTCATCGCCGCCCACCGCGACGCTTCCGCCGGACACAACTGCTGGGCCTGGAAGTGCGGCGCGCAGTACCGCTTCAGCGACGACGGCGAACCCGGCGGCAGCGCCGGGCGGCCGATCCTGGCGGCCATCGAGGGACAGGACATGGACTGCGTGGCGGTGCTGGTCAGCCGCTGGTTCGGTGGCATCAAGCTCGGCACCGGCGGCCTCGCCCGCGCCTATGGCGGCGGCGCGGCCAAGTGCCTGCAGCAGGCGCCGCGCAGCGAGCTGGTCGAGCGCTGTCGGGTGCGCTTCGCCTGTGCCTTCGCCGACCACGCGCTGCTCAAGGCGCGCAGCCTGGCGCTGGGCGCCAGCGTGGCGGCCGAAGACTACGGCGCCGACGGCGTCGTCCTGACCCTGGAGTTGCCGGTGGCGCGCTTCGAGGCGCTTCAGGCGCTGCTGGTGGACCTCAGCCGAGGCCAGGTGCGGCCGCAGCGGCTGGACGCCTGAGGAGGCTCAGCGCGCTGGAGCCGGGCGGGAAGGGGCAGGAAGCGGCGGGAGCGCGGCGAACACGCATTTGTCGCGGCCGCTGCGCTTGGCGTCGAGCAGTGCGGCGTCGGCGCGATTGACGGTCTGCGAATAGGTTTCGCCGATGCGGTGTTCGGTAACGCCGACGCTGGCGGTGACGCTCAGCGCCTCGGTGCCGACGCGTACCGCCAGGGTCCGTACGCTGTCGCGCACCCGCTCGAGTACCGGGCCGGCGTCCTGCAGGCGGGTCTGTGGCAGCAGCAGGAGGAATTCCTCGCCGCCCCAGCGGCCGCAGAGGTCGTATTCGCGTAGCTCGGACTCCATGGCCCGGGCGATTTCCACCAGCACCCGGTCACCGCTGTCGTGGCCCCAGGTATCGTTGACCTGCTTGAAGAAGTCCACATCGAGCATTGCCAGCACGTAGCTCTGGCCGTGGCGCTGGGAGCGTTCGTTCTCCTCCCTGAGGCGCTCCAGCAGCATGCGTCGGTTGGGCAGGCCGGTCAGCGGGTCGCGGATCGAGGCTTCCTTCAGCGCCAGGTTGAGGTCGCGCATCATCTGCTGGTAGCGGTCGGAGATCCGCGCCACCTTTTCCAGGCGCCGCAGCTGCTTGTGGTAGCGCTCGGACAGCGACAGGTTCTGCTCCCGCGCCATCGACTGGAATCCGTCGGAGATCCGGGCGATGCGCTCCAGCCGCACCAGTTGCTCCAGCGATTGCTGGCGCAGGCGGGCCAGCGCCTGGTGCAGCGGATGCCCGTGGAACTGCGGATCGGCCAGCAGGCCGTCGATCCAGGCGTCCAGTTCGCGTTCGCGGCTCATCGTCGGCTACTCGTCGTGGGCCTGGATGGCGAAGGGGAAGCTGCAGTCCTCGCGGAACTCCTCGGCCAGCTCGGCGACCCGTTCGTTGCGCCGGTCGTAGTGCCAGCGCAGGCTGACCGGGCGACCGCCCTGGTGGGCCTCTTCGAGCAGGTCGAGGATGTCCATCATGGCCTTGATCGAACTGGTGTTCAGGTACAGCAGGCGCAGGTCCAGTTCCAGCGGCCGCTGCCCGGCGGCGAGGAAGCGCTCGACCCAGTCGATCACCTGGCCGAACAGTTCATAGGAGTTTTCCGGGTAGGAATCGCCTTGCATGGACAGGCGTCCGGCCTGCCAGTCGCCCTGGATGGCGGGCGTGGACTGGGTGCCGGGTATGTGCAGGTCACTCATGATGGTGTTCTTCCTAAAACACGGGGTCAGATCACGGCGCGCAGGCTGAAGAAGGCGCGCCCGTCGGGCTGTTCCTTCAGCGATGCGGCCAGTGGTTCGCTGGACTTGCGGGCGATGTCCAGCAGGCCGAGACCGGCTCCGCTGGCGCAGCCGCTGTCGCGCGGGCGGCGTAGCTGCTCCTTGTAGGCGGCCTTGAGGGCGGCCTTGTCGAGGTTGGCGATGGCCTGGATGCTGCGCACCAGGCTCTGGCCGTCGTCGCGTTCCACCAGGTTGCCGGCGGACACCACGTAGTGGCCGTCCTCGTTGCGGGCGATGGCTACCGTGGCCGCCGCCTCGTGTTCGCCGTAGCCCTTGAGATTGGCGTAGTGGCGGATGTTCTGGGTCATCTCGATGTACACCGCGAAGACGTCCATCGCTTCGCTCGGCTTGGCCTGTTCGGCGTGCAGGTAGTTGCGCAGCGCGTGGCCTATCTCCTCGATCAGGCTGCGCGAGATCGGTCCGTTGAAGCAGAGCAGGATGCGTTGGCGGGTGTAGCTTTCACGCATGGCCAGCAGGTCTAGCGTTTCCATGGGTGCCCCTAGTCGAATCGGAAGGACAGGATGGTGATGTCGTCGCGTTGCGGGTGCTCGCCCTGGTACTCGGCGAGCGTCGCCACGAAGGCCTCGGCCTGCTCGGGGAGCGGCTGCCGCGCGTGGTCGCGGAGCATGTCGGCGAAGCGCCGGCTGCCGAAGCCGAAGCCGTGTTCGCCGCCGGCCTGGTCGAGGAAACCGTCGGTGCTCAGGTAGAAGGTCCAGCCCGGCGCCAGCGGTACCTCGATGTTGCGGTAGTCGCCACGGCGCTTGTCGCCGATCGCCCGGCGCGCGCCCTTGAGTTCCTGGACCTCCTCGCCGTCGCTGGCGTACAGCGAGATCTTCGCCCCGGCGAAGGCCAGCTGGCGGCGCCGGCGGTCGACCCAGACCAGCCCGGCATCCATGTTGGTGGCCAGCGCCTGGGGGATCTGCTCCTGGCTGAGCATGCTGCGCATCGCCTGGTCGGTCTCGCCGAGGATCGCCGCCGGGTCGCGGCTGCCCACCGCCTCGATGGCGTGGTCGATGGCGGCGCGGGCGAGCATGGTCATCAGCGCGCCGGGCACGCCGTGACCGGCGCAGTCGACCACGCCGATCAGGTAGCCGTCGGTCTGCTCGCGGTACACGTAGAAGTCGCCGCCGACCACGTCGCGCGGTTTCCACAGGATGAAGTGATGCTCGCCGAGGGTGGCGCTGAGCTGGCGGTCGGGGAGGATCGCGCGCTGGATCAGGCTGGCATAGTCGAGGCTGTCGCCGATCTTCTTCTGCGCGGCGGCCATCTCGCGGTTGGCTTCCTCCAGCGCCTGGGTGCGCTCCTGGACCTTGTCTTCCAGCTCGGCGGTGTGCCGGCGGACCTGGTCGGCCATGCTGGCGAAGGCCTTCGACAGCGAGCCGATCTCGTCCTGGCGCGCCAGCGGCAGCGGCGTGTCGTAGCGCCCGGCGGCGATCGCCTTGGCCGAGCGCTTGAGGCTGCGCAGGGGGCGCAACAGCAGGCGCTCGACGGCATAGGCGAAGCCCAGCAGCAGGGCCACCAGCAACAGCAGGAACGTGCCCGCCAGCGGCCAAAGCCAGCGGTTGTCGAGGACCTGGGCGGCGTGCAGGTCGACGGCGGTGAGCACGTACCAGCGCAGTTGGGGAATGTAGGCCACGGCGAAGAGTTGCTGGCGGCCGTCGAGGCCGGCCCACAGGCAGTGCACCGAGCCGGCCTTGGCGCGGGCCAGGCGCATGGCCTCGCGCAGGGCGTCGCGCTGTTCCGGCTGGTCGAGCAGGTCGAACACCCGGTGGCGTTCGCTGGCGCCGCCGGCGGCGGAGCTGTAGGCGATCAGGCGGCGGTCCGGGTGGGCCTGGATGGCGCCGTCGTCGCCGACGATCATCGGCGTCACGCCCGGCTCGCGGGCGATGATGAAGTCGTCGAGGAAGCCGCTCAGGTCCAGGCCGCTGCCGGCCAGGCCGATGGGCCGGCCCTGGTCGCGGATCACCAGGTTGAACCAGACCTTGGTCAGGTTCAGCTTGCTGTCGACATTGACGTTGATGTTGTAGGCGGCGCTGTTGCGCAGGGTATTGAAGTACCAGGCGTCTTCCGGGTCGCCGGCCTCCAGGGTGTAGCGCGGCCGTTCGCTGTAGGGTTGGCGGCCGTCGTTGAAGTAGTAGTGCTGGGAGCCGCTGGCGATGATGAAGTAGGCGTGGTCGCGGAAGTCGCCGCGGTAGCCCTCGGCCTCGCGGAAGAACAGCGCGCGGCGCGCCGGGTCGTCTTCCTTCAGCAGCCAGTCGCGGGTCACCACCGATTCGGCGAAACGGCGCGACAACGCCAGTTCGCGGGAGACCGGGGCGAGGATCTTCTGCCGGTGCAGCAGGGTGAAGTTCTTCGCGTAGGCCAGGCCGAAGTGCGTACGGATGTCGTCCATCGCGCGCCAGCCCAGCAGCACCGCCGGGACCAGTGCCAGGGCACAGGCCAGCAACAGCGCCACCACCGATTTGCCGCGCAACCCCCAGTTCGCCGCCATGGCTATCCCTATCAGTTTCTCGCCCGGCCCGCGGCCGAAATCATGGATCGAAAGCGTGTGTCGAACTTTTGGCGAAAGGGCCAATTGTGCAGATGTGCATTATTTCAGGCAACGTAATTTGGTTTTATTTCGCCATTAATTTGACGTCACAATGATGGCGAGCAGGCAAGGGCCCGTGGTTCGGGCCTGTCGTCGGCGGGGTCTCGGCGGGGGAGGTTGCGGGGGGCGGCGAAAAAGCGCAGCGGGCCGGCCAGAATCCCGCTCAGAGGCGGTTGCCGCTGCCGCGCCGGGCGGCTTGCTGGAGCAGCGCGGCGGCGATCCGTTCGAGCGGCAGCACGTCTTCCGCGGCGCCCAGTTCCACCGCTTCGCGGGGCATGCCGTAGACCACGCAGGTAGCCTCGTCCTGGGCCAGGGTGTAGCCGCCGGCCTGGCGGATCGCCAGGAGCCCGCGCGCGCCGTCCTTGCCCATGCCGGTGAGCAGGCCGGCGAGCAGGTTGCGCCCGGCGCAGCGAGCCAGCGACTCGAACATCACGTCCACTGCCGGGCGGTGGCCGTTGACCTGCGCCTGGCGGTTCAAACGCACCACGTAGTTGGCGCCGAAGCGCTGCACCTCCATGTGGTGGTCGCCCGGCGCGACCAGGGCGTGGCCGGGCAGTATGCGGTCGCCGTCGCGCGCTTCGCTGACGCTGAGCCGGGTCAGGCGATCCAGGCGCTCGGCGAAGCTGCGGGTGAAGCCGGGAGGCATGTGCTGGGTGATGACCACCCCGGGACTGTGCGCCGGCAGGCCGAGCAGCACTTCCTTGAGCGCCTCGGTGCCGCCGGTGGAGGCGCCGAGGGCGATGATCTTCTCGGTGCTGAGCAGCGGCGCCGCGCTTTCCGGCGGCGCCGGCGCGTCCGCCGCACGGCGGCGCAGGCGGGCGCGGGCGACGGTCTTGAGCTTGGTGCGGATTTCCTCGGCATAGGCCTGCATGCCTTCGGCGATGCCCAGCCGGGGCTTGGCGATGAAGTCCACCGCGCCCAGTTCCAGCGCGCGCAGGGTGGCTTCGGAACCGCGCTCGGTGAGCGAGGAGATCATCAGCACCGGGGTCGGCCGCGCCTTCATCAGCTTGTCGAGGAAGGTCAGGCCGTCCATTCGCGGCATTTCCACGTCGAGGCTGATCACGTCCGGCGCGTGCTGCTTGATCAGGTCGCGGGCGACGAAGGCGTCCGGCGCGCAGCCGACCAGGCGCAGCTCCGGGTCGGCCTGGATGATCTCCTTGAGCAGGCTGCGGATCAGGGCGGAATCGTCGACGACCAGGACACTGATGGGCATGGCGGGCTCTCCCGGAGAGTCAGAACAGGTCGATGGGGCCGCCGTCCGCGTTGCGGTCGATACGGCGGCGGTAGTCGCGTTCACGCTGCAGCACGGTGTCGTTCTTCAGCTCCACCAGGGACTTCACCAGGACCCGGCCATTGCGCGGGAAGAAGTAGATCTTGCGCGGGAAGGCCTCCAGCACGTCGCTGGCGAGCAGCGGGATACGCTCGGTGGCCAGGTAGTCGAGGGTGAACTCGACGTTGCGCTGGCCGATGGCGGCGCTGATCTGGCGCAGTACCGAGCCGCCGCCGAAGACCTTGGCCTGCAGGCGCTCGCGGCTGGCGCCGAGGGCCAGCATGCGGTTGATCAGCAGTTCCATGGCGTGGCTGCCGTAGCGCGCCGACGGCGAGGCCGGGTCGCCGCCGAGGCCGCGCTCGGGGAGCATGAAGTGGTTCATCCCGGCGATGCCGTTGAGCGGGTCGCGCAGGCACACCGAGACGCAGGAGCCGAGCACGGTGACGATCACCAGGTCTTCGCCGCTGGCGAAGTATTCGCCGGGCAAAAGCTTCACCGCATCGCAGGCGAAGTACGGATCGTAGTAGCGGTTCAGCGGCGCGCCTTCCCGGGCCTGGAGATTCATCGCGATCAGGCCGGGCTGTAGACGGTCTGGCCGACGGAGCGCACCAGGTGGCTGGCGTGGACGAAGTTCTCCGAATGCCCGGCGAAGAACAGGCCCTCCGGCCGCAGCAGGGCCACCATGCGTTCCAGCAGGCGGGTCTGGGTCGGCTTGTCGAAGTAGATCATCACGTTGCGGCAGAAGATCGCGTCGAGTTCCCCGGCGATCGACCAGTCTGCCTCCAGCAGGTTGATCTGGCGGAACTCCACCAGTTGCCGCAGTTCCTCCACCACCCGCGCCTTGCCGGCGTTGGGCCCAGTGCCGCGGAGGAAGAAGCGTTTCTTCAGCGGCGCCGGCATCTGCTCCAGGCGCTCCAGCGGATAGACGCCCTGGCGGGCGCAGTCGAGCACCCCGGTATCGATGTCCGAGGCGACGATCTTCACCGGCGGATCGAAGCTGCCCAGCGCCTCCACCAGGGTGATGGCGATCGAATAGGGTTCCTCGCCGGTACTCGCCGCCGCCGACCAGATGCGCAGCGGGCGATGCCGCTGCAACTGGCGGCGGGCGAGGTCGGCGAGCAGGGGGAAGTGGTGGCGTTCGCGGAAGAATGCGGTGAGGTTGGTGGTCAGCGCGTTGACGAACAACTGCTGCTCGCCCGGCTCGCGGTCGAGGTGGGTGAAATATTCGGCGAAGCTGCCGAGCCGCAGCAGGCGCAGGCGCCGCGAGAGGCGGCTATAGACCAGTTGCGCCTTGCTCTCGGCCAGGCTGATGCCGGTCAGCCGGTAGAGCCGCTCGCGTACTTGCTGGAAGTCCTCGCGGGTGTAGTGGAACTCCTGGTTGCCGAACACCGGCGAAGGCGTGGAGGTGGGCATTGGCGTCGGGTTTCCCTGGTCGACCCTAAGGGCTTGCCGCCCTCCGCCTGGCGGAGGCGCGGCGTGGTCTCAGAACTCTTCCCAGCCGTCTTCCTTGCGCGCCTTGCTGGCCCGCGCCATGCCGCTGCGGGCCAGCGGCGCCGGCGCGCTGGGGCGTGGCGCGGACGGCCGCGCGCTGGCGAGCTGGACCACGCTCGGCGGAGTGTCCAGCCTGAACACCGCCACCGACTGGTTGAGCAGGCCCGCCTGCTCCTGCATGGCCTCGGCCGCGGCCGCGGCTTCCTCCACCAGCGCGGCGTTCTGCTGGGTCATGTCGTCCATCTGCGAGACCGCGCTGTTCACCTCTTCGATGCCGGTGCTCTGCTCGGCGGAGGCGGCGGCGATCTCCGACATGATGTCGGTGACCCGGCGGATCGCCACCACGATGTCGCTCATGGTCTGTCCGGCCTGGGCCACCAGGGTGTTGCCGTTCTCCACCTTGTCCACCGAGTCGGAGATCAGCGTCTTGATCTCCTTGGCCGCGGCGGCGGAACGCTGGGCGAGGGTGCGCACTTCCCCGGCGACCACCGCGAAGCCGCGGCCCTGCTCGCCGGCGCGGGCTGCCTCGACCGCGGCGTTGAGGGCGAGGATGTTGGTCTGGAAGGCGATGCCGTCGATCACCCCGATGATGTCGGCGATCTTGCGCGCCGACTCGTTGATCGAGGACATGGTGCTGACCACCTTCTGCACCACGGTGCCGCCCTGGGTCGCCACTTCCGAGGCATTGGCCGCCAGCGAGTTGGCCTGGCGGGCATTCTCGGCGTTGAGCTTCACCGTGCTGGTCAGTTCTTCCATGCTCGAGGCGGTTTCCTCCAGGCTCGACGCCTGCTGCTCGGTGCGCGCCGACAGTTCGGCGTTGCCGCTGGCGATCTCGCTGGCGGCGGTGTTGATGGTGTCGGCGGCCTCGCGAATCTGCCCGAGCATCCGCGACAGGCTTTGTGCGGTGTCGTTGGAGAAATCCTTGAGCTGGCCGAAGGTGCCCTGGTAGTCGGCCTCGATGCGCTGGGTGAGGTCGCCCTGGGCCAGCGCCCCGAGCATCCGCGAGACGTCGCGCAAGCCGCGGTCGGCGGTATCCACCAGGCTGTTCAGGTCCTTCGCCAGCCTGAGGAAGAAGCCTTCCTTGCCGGCCTCCTCGACGCGCTTGCTGAAGTCGCCGGCGGCCGCCGCCTGCACCAGTTGCGAGACTTCCTGCTCGGCGCGGTGTTCCTCGGTGCGGTCGGTCCATTGCACGGCGGAGCCGAGGCGTTCGTTGGCGTCGTTGAACACTGGCACCACGTCGAGGGAGAAGCGCCGGCCGCCGAGGTTGAGCTCGGCCTTGTGCACGCCGGTGAGGTTGGCCAGCAGGTGCCGCTGGTGCGCCGGATTCTTGTGGAACACGTCGATGTTGGCGCCCATCAGGCGGCCGGCGTCGAAGTTCGGCAGTTGCTTGCGGATATCCGCTTCGGCGCGACCGAGCATCTCGCTGACGGTGCGGTTCATGTAGATGATGTTGAGGTCGTTGTCGGCGATCATCACGTTGGCCGAGACGTTGTCCAGCGCGCTCTTGATCCGCGCGTTGTAGGCCGCCGTGGCCAGTTGCGCCGAGGTCGCCTCGGCGGCCCCGCGCAGGCGTTCGCGAACGCCGTCGATGGCTTCGGTGATCTGCGCCTTCTTGCCCGGCAGGCGGTCCATCAGCGGCTCGAAGTTGCCCTGGCCGTAGGCGGTGACCACGCTGACCACCTTCATCTTCACCGCGATGTGCGCGGCCACCAGTTCGTTGACGCCCTTGGCGATGCGCGCCGCGCGACCTTCCAGGCGTTCGGCGGGAATCGTCTGGTCGATCCAGCCGGCTTCGTGCTGGCGGCTCATCTCCGCCAGCCCCGCCTCCAGGCTTTCCACCTGCTGGAGTTCGGCGCGTTGTTCGCGCAGTTGCCGCTGCAGCGCCCGCAGGCTGTCGTAGAGACGCTCGTAGCCGGGCGCCGGGGCCTCGCCGACGGCGGTGTCGAGCTGGCCGTCGGCGAACGACTGGAGGAGCGTGGCGATCCGGTCGGCGCGTTGCTGCGCCACCGCATGTGCATTGAACAGACCCATTTCGATATCCCCTGCCTATCCCTCGTTGGCGCCGCTCAGGCCGCGGCTTCGTCGACCAGCGCCATTTCGCGGCTGGTCATCAGTCTCTCGATGTCCACCAGGATCAACATGCGCTCGCCCGCGGTGGCCAGGCCGAGCAGGTATTCGGTGTCGAAGCTGGCGCCGAACTCCGGCGGCGGCCTGATCGCGTCGCCGCCCAGTGCGATCACGTCGGATACCGAGTCCACCACCACGCCGACGATGCGCCGGCCGATGTTGAGGATGATCACCACGGTGAACGGGTCGTAGGTGACCTCGGCGAGGTGGAACTTGATGCGCAGGTCGACGATCGGCACGATCGCCCCGCGCAGGTTGATCACGCCCTTGATGAAGGGCGGCGCGTTGGCGATCGCGGTGACCTGGTCGTAGCCGCGGATCTCCTGCACGCGGAGGATGTCGATGGCGTACTCCTCGCGGCCCAGGGTGAAGGTCAGGTATTCCTGCGCCGGGCCGTTCGCCTGGCTTGCCTCAGTGCCGTTCATCGGCGGTGTCCTCCCGCGCCGCCAGGCGTGGCAGCGCATCGACGTCGAGAATCAGGGCGACGCTGCCGTCGCCCATGATGGTGGCGCCGGCGATACCCTCCACACGGCGGAAATTCTGTTCCAGGCTCTTGATCACCACCTGCTGCTGGCCGACCAGTTCGTCCACCTGCAGGGCGAAGCTGCGCCCCTCGGACTCGAGGATCACCACGATGCCCTGCTCCGGCGCCGGCGCTTCGCCGCCGATGCGCAACAGCTCGTGCAGGCTGAACAGCGGCAGGTACTCGCCGCGTACGCGGATCATCGCGTTGTCTTCGCCGCCGAGACCGCGCACGTCGTCGCTGCGCGCCTGCAGCGACTCGACGATGTAGGTCAGCGGAATCACGTAGTTGACCGCTTCGACGGCGACGATCAGGCCGTCGAGGATCGCCAGGGTCAGCGGCAGGCGGATGCCGATGCGAGTGCCCATGCCGGGCGCCGAGTCGATGTCGATGCGCCCGCCCATGGCACCGATGTTGCGCTTCACCACGTCCATGCCGACGCCGCGTCCGGACAGCTCGGTGACCGTATCGGCGGTGGAGAAGCCGGGCATGAACACCAGTTGCCAGACCTCGGCGTCGCTCATCCCGTCATGCACCGGCAGGTTGCGCTCGCGGGCCTTGGCGAGGATGCGTGGACGCGACAGGCCGCGACCGTCGTCGGAAACCTCCACCACCACGCTGCCGCCCTGGTGGCTGGCGGCGAGCTTCACCGTGCCGCTCGCCGGCTTGCCGGCGGCGAGGCGTTCGGCGGGCGTTTCGATGCCGTGGTCGATGCTGTTGCGGACGATGTGGGTGAGCGGATCGCTGAGTTTCTCGATCACGCTCTTGTCCAGTTCGGTGTGCTCGCCGTACAGGTGCAGCTCGACCTGCTTGCCCAGGCGCGTGGCGGTGTCGCGCACCAGCCTGGGGAAGCGGCTGAAGATGAAGTTGATCGGCAGCATGCGGATCGACATCACCGACTCCTGCAGGTCGCGGGTGTTGTGTTCGAGCTGGGCCAGGGCGTGCTGCAGGCGCTCGTGGCGGCTCGGGTCGAGCTGCTCGCCGAGCTGGCCGAGCATGGCCTGGGTGATCACCAGTTCGCCGACCAGGTTGATCAGGCTGTCGATCTTTTCCACGCTGACCCGGATCGAGCCGGACTCGCCGTCGCCACGCACGGGCGCGACTGCGCCCCTGGCCGGCGCGGCGACGGCTTGCGCGGGCGCACTGGGCGCGGCGGGGCTGCCGGGGGCGCCGTCGAACAGGCCGAAGGCGCGTTCCTCCGCCGGTGGGGAACCCGGTGCCTCATCGAAGAGGCCGAACGCTTCGCTCGCGGCCGGTGCGCCGGGCGCCTCGTCGAAGAGCCCGAACGCTTCCGGCGCGGCCGCTCGTTCCGGAGCGCCCGGGCCTTCGTCGAAGAAGCCGAAGGCATCGTCGTCCGCGGTTTCCCTGGCGGGCGCGTCGTCGAACAGGCCGAAGCCTTCCTCCGCCGCTTCCTGCTCCGGCACCCGCAGCCAGCCGCGCAGCCGCTCGACCGTCTCCAGTAACGGCACCCCGGGGTCGGGACTGCCGCTGCGATGGGCGTCGAGCAGGCGCTGCAACACGTCGCGGGCTTCGAGGAAGGAACTGATCATGTCCGGCCGCAGGTGCATCTGGCCACAGCGGATGCGGTCGAGCAGGGTCTCCAGTTCGTGGGTGACGGCGGTGATGTCGTCGAAACCGAACATTCCGCTGGAACCCTTGATCGAATGCGCGGCGCGGAAGATGCCGTGCAGCGTCTCGCTGTCCGGCCGGTCCAGGTCGAGACCGATCAGGAGGAGTTCGAGGGTGGCCAGGTGTTCCTCGGTTTCCTCGAAGAACACCTGGAGAAACTGGCTCATATCCTGGGGCATGGGACCTCCCCCGCGGGGGAACGGGAATCAGGGCAGGACCTTGCGCGTCACTTCGAGCAGTTTCGGCGGGTCGAACGGCTTCACCAGCCAGCCGGTGGCGCCGGCGCTGCGTCCCTGCTGCTTCATCGCGTCGCTCGATTCGGTGGTCAGCATGAGGATCGGCACGCTGCGGTAGCCGGCCAGGTTACGCAGGCTGCGGATCAGCGACAGGCCGTCCATGTTCGGCATGTTCTGGTCGGTGAACACCAGGCTGTAGCTCTTGCTCTGGGCCTTGCCGAGGCCTTCCTTGCCGTCCGCGGCCTCGTCCACCTCGTAGCCGGCGGACTTCAGGGTGAAGCTCAGCATCTGGCGGATAGACGCCGAGTCGTCGACGATCAGAATCGGTTTGCCCATGGTCTTGCGTCCTCACGGTGTCCCTACCGCAGCGCCAAGCTCGGCGGCGAAGGTGGTGTGTGCCAGGTGGCTGTGACGGAGGGCTCTGATGGCCCTTTGCTAGCTCCAGTAAAGACAATGTCCGGTGGATTTCAATTATTGGCGCCGGTTTCTCGTCGGATAGTTATCCGGTTAGACGGATTGGCTATCGATACCCCTCAGAACAATTCCACTTCGCCCACGTTGACGCTGTTCTGGCTCACCGGGCTGGGCAAGGGCCGGCGCAGTTCCTCGACCTCCCGTGCGACCCGTTCGGGCCATTCCTGGCGCGGTCGCGCCTCCAGCGCGCCGAGGCCGAGGGCGAAGGCGCCAAGACGCGCATGGTGCTTGCGCATCTGGCCGAGCAACTGGCTGCCCATGTCCTGGAATTGCAGGGCGGTGACCGCCGCGTCGACGCCCTGGCCGACTTCCAGCGAGAGCCGGTCCAGTTCGTGGATGACCTTCAGGGTGTGCCGGTTCATCGCCTCCAGGTCATCGAGCATGCCCTGGATCTTGTGCTTGGAATCGAGGGCGAAGGACATGTCCTTGTCGGCCAGTTGCGAGATCGCGCTCTCGGCGTCCTGGATCTCGTGGTGGACCACGTCGACGTGCTTGCGGATGGCGGCGGAAAACTCCGTGGAGCGGGTCGACAGCGCGCGCACCTCATCGGCGACCACGGCGAAGCCGCGGCCGCTCTCGCCGGCTCGGGCGGCCTCGATGGCGGCGTTGAGGGCGAGCAGGTTGGTCTGCTTGGCGATGGCGTCCATGTCCTGGGTCGACTGCAGGATCTCGGTGATCTTCAGCCGCACCTGGTCCATGCGTTCCACCAGTTGCTGCGAGGTCCGGCTGGTTTCCAGGGTAGCCTCGACGAACAGGCTGAGGGTCTGCTGGGTGGTCCTGACGAAGTCCTGGAAGTTGATGCCTTCGTCGACCTGGCCGCGCCCGTCGTAGCGCTCGATCAGCGAATGGGACAGGCCGCGCTGGGTATCGATGCGTTCGGCGAGGCCGTGGAAGCTGTCGCTGAGCTGGCGGATCGCCGAATGCAGCAGTTCGTCGATCTGCCGGGCGTGACCGTCCAGTTGCGCGGTTTCGTCGGCGAGCGCCCGTTGCGCCGCGCTCCAGGCCGGCGAAGCGGCATCCGCCTGCGGGTTGGCATTCGCTACCGCTTGCCGAGGGGCGCGCAGGAGGAGGACGAGCATGGCCAGGCTGGCGAACCAACCGAGCGCCAGGACCAGCCAGACGCCGAGGCCGACGGCATGCAGCCCGGCGCACAACGCCCAGGGTAGGGAAAGCAGGCCCAGCTTCAGCAGCAGGGGCCGGGATGGTAACGAAACACCGAGGGACTCGCGCATGCTGCACTCCATGTGCCGGATCGGAGCAGGGCTTCCAGGCGGTCCCTCGGGACCGTGCGGAAGACGCCTTCCAAGCTCGTCGGCGGCGTTTTCTAAAACTAGAGTCCCAATCGGTAATGTCAAACTGCCGTTTTTCCGGCGAGGCCGGTGCCAGGGCCTTTTCCCGTTTGCCGAGGCGACGGATGGCTGGCGCTAGCCGGTTGGGAAGGCGGAGAAGCGCCGGGCCAGGTCCTGGCGGCGGAAGTAGTCGACGACGAAGTCGACGAAGACCCGGGTCTTGGCCGGTAGCAGCTTATTCGCCGCGTAGTAGAGGCTGGTGTTGCCGGCGTCGACGTACCAGTCCGGCAGGACCCGCACCAGGGCGCCGGACTCCAGGTAGGCATAGGCGTGCTGCATGCATACCAGGGTGATGCCCAGGCCCATGGCGGCGACCTCGCAGGTGGCTTCCGGGTCGCTCATGGTCATGCGTTCGCGCAGCTCGATCGGCGCCTCCTCGCCGTTGCGCCGGCGCAGCGGCCAGGAGCGCACGCGGCCGGTCTGCGGCGAGCGGATGCGGATCCCGTCGAAGCCGCCCAGGTCGCCTGGATGGCGGATTGGCGGCTTGTCGCGGAGGTAGGCGGGCGAGGCGAGGAGGATCAGGTGGCCCGGCGTCAGGTTGCGCGCCACCACCCCGGGCGGCAGTTCGAAACCACCGCCGATGGCGGCGTCGAAGCCTTCGCCGATGAGGTCGACCTGGCGATTGTCGAAATGCCAGTCGGGCACGATGTCAGGATAGCGTTCGAGGAACTCGCCGAGCAGCGGCAGGATGTAGTCGCGGCCGAAGGCCAGCCCCATGCTGACCTTCAACGTGCCGCTGGGTTGGTTGCCGACGCTGGAGACGTTGGCGAGAGCGGTCTGGATGCCCTCCAGGCTGCCGCCGACCTCTTGCAGGAAACGCTCCCCGGCTTCGGTCAGGGTCAGGCGCCGGGTGCTGCGCTGGAACAGGCGCACGCCGAGGTTGCTTTCCAGGCGGGCGACGTTCTTGCCCACCCCGGCCGGCGTCAGGCCCAGGCGCCTGGCGGCCTCGGCGAAGCTACCGGCCTCGGCGCTGCGGACGAAGCACTGGATGTTGCTGAGGGTTTCCATGGGAAAGGGCCCGCATAAACCATTGGTATCGGCTGAATATAGCGATTACCCGCTACCAGGTCTGCAATGGACGACGGAAACTCGGGGCCTGTCTATCCACTCCGATGGAGATTTCCATGTCCGTATCCTCTGCATCCCTCGCCGGCAAAGTCGCCTTCGTCCAGGGCGGTTCCCGCGGCATCGGCGCCGCCATCGTTCGTCGGCTGGCCGCCGAAGGCGCCAGCGTCGCCTTCACCTACGTCAGCTCGGCGGACAAGTCCCGGGCCCTGGCGGCCGAACTCGAAGGCGCCGGAGCCAGCATCCTGGCCCTGCATGCCGATAGCGCCGACGCGGCGGCGCTCGTCGCCGCCGTCGACGAAGCGGCGGCTCGCTTCGGACGCATCGACATCCTGGTCAACAATGCCGCCGTCCTCGCCCTCGGTTCGGTGGAAGAGCTGCCGCTGGCCGACTTCGAGCGGACCTTGGCGATCAACGTGCGCAGCGTCTTCGTCGCCACCCAGGCGGCGGTCAAGCACATGGGCGACGGCGGGCGGGTGATCAGCATCGGCAGCACCAATGCCGAACGCATGCCGTTCGCCGGCGGCGCCACCTACGCGATGAGCAAGTCGGCGCTGGTCGGCCTGACCAAGGGCCTGGCCCGCGACCTCGGCCCGCGCGGGATCACGGTGAACAACGTGCAGCCGGGTCCGGTGGATACCGACATGAACCCGGACGACGGCGACTTCGCCGAGGCCCTCAAGGGCCTGATGGCGCTGCCGCGCTACGCCCGCAGCGAGGAAATCGCCAGCTTCGTCGCCTACCTGGCCGGGCCGGAAGCGGCCTACATCACCGGGGCCAGCCTGACCATCGATGGCGGTTTCTCGGCCTGACCCGGGTCGCCTCGTTCCACCCGGCGAAGTAGCCCCTCTCCCCGACCTTCTGGCCAGACGTTCCCTCCTGAAGGGAGAGGGCGAGGGGAGAGGTTCCGCTTATCGCACCAGGAAAGGCGAAGCCCCCTCTACGACACCGGTCTCGCTGACGTATCGCTTCCAATGCTCGATCAGCTCCGCCAGCTTGCCCGGCTGGCTGTCAGCGAGGTCGTGGATCTCGCCCGGGTCGCGGGCCAGGTCGTAGAGCTGCCAGGTGGCCGGGCCCACCGGGGCCGGCAGGTACACCGCCTTCCAGTCGCCCTGGCGGATCGCACGCATGCCGAACAGCTCCCAGCCGGTCACGGTGTTCTCGTCGTGGGCCGCCTCGGTCTCGCCGGAAAGCCAACCCAGCCAAGACCTGCCGCGCGGCTCGGCGATCTCGCGGCCGCGCCAGCGCTTGCCTGGGTGGCGGACACCGGCGAGGTCGAGGATGGTCGGGGTGACGTCCATCACCGTGGCGAAGGCATGGCTGATCGCACCCTGCCGGCTTAGCCGCGGGTAGCGCACCAGCGCTGGCACGCGAATCCCGCCCTGGGTGGTGAATGCCTTGTACAGGCGCGATGGTGCGGTGGCCGCCTGGGCCCAGCGCGGGCCATACCAGACGTAGGAATTGGCGCGGCCGATGTTTTCCAGGCTGTTGTCGTAGTGCCGGTCGAGAAAGCCCAGCAGGTCCGGGCCGAATTTCGGGAACGCCTCCAGCAGGGCGCCTTCGGCGCCGTTGTCGGACATGAACAGGACGAAGGTGTTGTCCAGCTCGCCCTGCCGGCGCAGGTAGTCCACGACCCTGCCGATGTTCCAGTCCATGCGCTCGACCATCGCCGCATAGACCTCCATCGCCCGCGCCGATTTAGCCCGTTCCTCGTCCTCCAGGGCCTCCCACTCGCGGGTCAGGGCGAGCACCGGATGGGCTTCGACGTCCGCTTCCACCAGGCCCAGCTCCTTGAGCCGGGCCAGGCGTTCCTGGCGCAGCGCTTCTGGACCGGCGTCGTAGCGACCGCGGTACTTCTCGACGATCTCCCGCGGCGCTTGCAGCGGCCAGTGCGGCGCGGAGAACGGCAGGTAGGCGAAGAACGGCCGGCTCTGGTCGCGCTCCTTGAGGTATTGCAGCAGCTTGTCGCCGAAGGCGTCGGAGGAATAGAAGCCCTCCGGCAGCGTGTCGAGGTAGCGCTCGTCTTCCACGTAGAGCGCTGGCGTACCCTTGAGGATGCGCGGAGTGCTTTCGTCGTAGGGCGGCTCGAAACCATAGTGGTTGGCGGCGCCCGGCAGCAGCGAGAAGGAACGCTCGAAACCGCGTGCATGGGGCGTCTGTTCCGGCTTCAGGCCGAGGTGCCACTTGCCGGCCATGAGGGTCTGGTAGCCGGCCTCGCGGAGCAGCTCCGGCAGCGCCACCACGCGCTCGTTGAGATGCCCTTCGTAACCCGGCTTGCCTTCCAGTTCCGGGGTCAGCGCCTCGGCCATGGTGCCGATCCCGGCGATGTGGTGGTCGGTGCCGGTGAGCAGCATCGAGCGGGTCGGCGAGCAGGTCGAGGCGGTGTGGAAGTCGGTCAGGCGCAGGCCGGCGATGGCCAGGGCGTCGAGGTTCGGCGTGGCGATCTCGCCGCCGAAGGCGCCGATATCGGAGAAGCCCAGGTCGTCGGCGACGATCACCAGGAAGTTGGGGCGTTTGCTCATGCGCGGGTCTCGTCTGGATGGGAGGAGAAGGTGGGGCCCTCGCCCCCGCCCTTCCCGCAGGGGGAAAGGGCCAGGGCAAGGGGCTTTTCAGCAAGCGAGGAATTCGAAGGGCAGGTTTTCCACCCGTCGCGGCGGCGGCGCGACGTACTCGCCGTCGGCGGTCAGTTCGTGCAGCAGCGCTTCGCGCTGGCGCAGGAAGTCGAAGCCACCGCGCTCGCGCGGATGCGCCAGGCCCACCTCGACCACCCGCCTGATCCGCCCCGGACGTGGCTCCATCACCACCACCCGGTCGGCCAGGTAGAGCGCCTCCTCGACGTCGTGGGTGACCAGCAGGGTGGTGATACGGGTACGCCGGCGGATCGCCAGCAACTCTTCCTGCAACTGTTGGCGGGTCAGGGCGTCGAGGGCGCTGAACGGCTCGTCGAGCAGCAGCAGGCGCGGGCTGGCCACCAGGCCACGGGCGATCGCCACGCGCTGGGCCATGCCGCCGGACAACTGGTGCGGGTAGGCACGCTCGAAGCCGTGCAGGCCGACCAGGCGGATGTATTCGTCGATCCGCGCCGCCTTGTCGGTTTCGCCAAGGGCTTCGTTGACCAGGCCGAGGGCGACGTTCTGCTGCACCGTCAGCCAGGGGAACAGGCGGTGCTCCTGGAACACGATGCCGCGTTCGCCGCCGATGCCGGCGATTGGCCGGCCGTCGACGCGGATCTCGCCGTCGTAGTCGCGGTCCAGGCCGATCAGCAGGCGCAGCAGGGTCGACTTGCCGCAGCCACTGGCGCCGACGATGGCGATGAACTCGCCCTCGCCGATCTCCAGGTCGAACTGCTGGATCGCTTCCAGTCGCCGGCCGTCCACGGCGAAGTGCTTGCGCACCTGGCGGAAGCTGACCAGCGGGGTGCCCGTGGCGGGCGCGGTGAATGCGTTCATGCGTGTCTCCAGCGCGTGGCGCGCGCTTCGATGCGTTGGCCGAGGGCATTGAGCAGGGCGCCGGTGAGGCCGACCAGGAGCATGCCGGCGCCGATCAGGTCCATGCGGAACAATTGCTGGGCGCCGATCATCAGGCTGCCGATGCCGCCGTCGGAGGGCATGAAGTACTCGGCGCCGATGGTTCCCAGCCAGGCGTAGATCAGCGCCAGGCGCAGGCCGGCGAACACCGACGGGGCGGCACCCGGCAGGACCAGCCGGAGCAGCCGTCGCCAGGGACCCAGGCGCAGCACCCGGGCCGCCTCGCCGAGGCTCGGCGGCAGGCTGGCGATGCCGCGCTGGGTGGCCAGCAGCAGCGGGAAGAAGGCGGCGATTGCGACGAACGTCAGCTTGGCCGGTTCGCCCAGGCCGAACCAGGCGGTGAGCAGCGGTACCCAGGCGAAGATCGCCACCTGCCGCAGTGCCGCGAAAGTGGGGCCGAAGAAGCGTTCCGCCGGGCGCCACAGGCCGAGCAGCAGGCCGCCGAGGAAACCCAGGCCGCCGCCCAGCAGGAGCCCGCCGAGCGTGCGCTTCAGGCTGTCGAACAGGGCGCCTGGGAGGCTGCCGTCGAGCGCTCCGCTCCAGGTCGCCCGCGCCACTTCCAGAGGGCTGGCGAGGATCGCCGGATCGACCCATTCGGCGCTGCTCGCCGACTGCCACAGGAGCAGCAGCGCCAGCGGCGGCAGCCACACCTGCAGGCGCTGCCAGCCGCGTCCCGGCGGGCGCCGGCGGAATTCGCCGGTGGCGGCTTGCGGCCAGTGCAGCAGGCGGCGGTCGAGCCACTGGATGGCGCGGTCCATGCCCACCCCGACCAGGCCGATGATGAGGATGCAGACGAACACGATGTCGAGCATGAACAGTTGCCGGCCCTGCACCATCAGGTAGCCGATACCCTCGCTGGAAGCCAGCAACTCGACCGCCAGCAGCGAGGTCCAGCCCTGCGCCAGGGCCAGGCGCAGCCCGGTGAGGAAGGCCGGCAGCGCCGCCGGCAGGATCAGCCGCCAGACCAGCAGGCGTGGCGGCAGGCGCAGTACTGCGGCGGCTTCGCGCAGCTTGGGCTGGGCGTCGCGCACGCCGACCAGGGTATGGATGGTCACCGGCACCACGACCGCTTTCACCAGCACCACCAGCTTGAGCAGTTCGCCGATGCCGAAGAACAGCATGAACAGCGGGATCCAGGCCAGCGTGGGGATTTGCGCGAGGGCGCTGAAGGTGGGGAAGACCAGGCGCTCGGCACGCGGACTGAAGCCCAGCCAGGCGCCTAGCGCGGCGCCGCTGGCGACCCCGGCGAGCAGGCCCCAGGCCAGGCGCCGCAGGCTGATCGCCAATTCGCTCCAGAGTTCGCCGGCGAGCAACTCGCGGGCGCTCTGCCAGACCAGCTCGGGAGTTGGCAGCACCTGGGCCGACATCCAGTGGCGATGGCTGGCGACCCACCACAGCAGCGCCAGCCCGAGCGGCAGCAACCAGGGCAGCAGGCCGTCCCCCAGGCGCCGGGCGAAAGCCGCGGAGGGCGGCGGCGCCAGGCGCGGCAGGGGCCGGCTCCAGGCGGGCGAAAGGGTTTTATCGATATTCTTCATGGGAATATAAATCGCCGAATAAATGCATTTTTTCGCTAAGAAGGGCCATTTAAAGAAAGGCCCCAGGCAGCGGCAAATGCATTTGGAGAATATTTTCCATGCTCTGGCTGCATATGACGCGGAGAGGCCCGTGCGGCCTGTCATACTGCTTGTGGTTATAAAAAAATGAATTTTTATTATTTATTTTCGAGGCGCCGCTGTGCATAGCTAGCCGTACACCCGCTCCCGGCGGGAATCCCTCTCTTCCCGTTCCAAGGAGCCGCCCCATGAAAGCGCTTACGTCTTCCCTGCTCGGTCTGTTCGCCGCGCCTGTGCTCGCCGGCCTGCTCGGTGCCTACGTGCCGCTGGCGAGCGCCGCTCCGCCGAAGGAAATCCGCATCGCGGTGCCGGACGTCAGCGCCGGCAGTTCGCACTCGGGCGGCGGCGTGGTCGACGTGCTCTACACCCGCCAGTTGCTGGAGAAGGAGTTCGCCAACGACGGCATCGCGGTGAAATGGAGCTTCTTCAAGGGCGCCGGCCCGGTGGTCAACGAAGCGTTCGCCAACGGCCAGGTGGACTTCGCCTACCTCGGCGACCTGGCGGCGATCATCGGCAAGTCCGGAGGCCTGGACAGCCGCCTGCTGGCCGCTACCGCGCGAGGGGTCAACCACTATCTCGGCGTGCAGCCGGGCTCCGGGATCAAGACCCTGGAGGATCTCAAGGGCAAGCGCGTAGGCATCTTCCGTGGCACCGCCAGCCAGTTGTCGTTCGACAATGCCCTGGCCAGCGTCGGTCTCAGCGAGAAGGACCTGAAGGTGATCAACCTCGATTTCAGCGCCGCCCTGTCCGCCCTCGCAGCCAGGCAGATCGATGCCACCTGGGGCCTGGCCGGACTGTTCGCCCTGCGCGACCGCGGGCTCGCGGAAATTCCGCTGAGCACCCGCGACCTGAACGGCGCCGGCACCCTGCAGGCGCTGCTGGTCGGCTCCGGAGCCTTCGTCGATGCCCATCCGGACATCACCGAGCGGCTGCTCAAGGTGCAGTTGCAGGCCCAGGACTGGCTGGCCCGCGAGGAGAACCGCGACGCCTACATCGAACTGGTGTCGAAGCAGGCCAGCTACCCGGTGGTGATCCTGCAGAGCGAGTACCGTGGCCGCAAGCTGGGCGACGCCCTGTCGCCGCGCCTGGACGCCGATTTCCTTGGCCGGCTGGATGCTTCGATCCAGGCGGCCAAGCGTTTCGGCCTGATCCGTCGCGAATTCAGCGCCGAGCAGTGGGCCGCGCCGGAACTGCTGGAGGCGGCCGGCAAGCTGGCGAAGGCCAAGGCCGTGGCGCAGGCGGCGGAGTGACGCCGAGCCGGGGACGGCCGAGGCGGCGCCGTTTCGTAGCAATTTGTAATATGTTTCGAGATTCTTGCACCGACCCAACCAATGACTGGATCGAGCGAAGTATCCAGCCGTTGGTCGGGGATTCTGCGTATATCGCGTCATGAAAGTTTCACGCGGGTAATCCGCAGGTTATTCCGCGATCATTTCGTTCGTTAATCGCCCCATATATTCAGATACAAAATCGGCACTGCCAATTCTTCCAGTTTTCCCTTCCGACAATTCTCCCGACCCTCCCCGGAAACAACTCCAAGTATCTCGCGGCGAACCGCCGCGTCCCGCATCTAGCCTGCCCATCACTACGACAGCGCGGCGCCAGCGCCGGGCCTCGCCCTGCGCGTCGGCGGCATTCCTGATTTTCTTCCGGAGGAGAGCGGTCATATGAATCTCGATAGCAAATTGTTCGACGCGACACTCGATCTCGAACGCGTGAAAGTTTCGGTGAGAACGCTGGTGAAGTTATCCCGCCAGGAACAATCGGCGATCATCCGGACCCTCAACGAGTTTGGTTTCCTGCTGTTGCGCAGCGAACACGGCGAAGACAGGCAGGAACTTCTCGCGCTCAAGGAGTTGTTCGGCCGCGCCGCCCCCCACCCGCGCGCCGACGCCGACGGCATCGTGCCGATCAGCAATGCGCGGTATGTCAGCGGCTACCTCGGCTCCACGCCGCTGGAGCACAAGCTGCACACCGACGGCGCTTTCCTCGACACCCCGGAGCAATTGTGCAGCCTGCAATGCGTGCGCAACGCCCGGGAGGGCGGGGAGACCCTGCTGGCCAGCGCCGGACTGGCCTTCGAGCGCCTGCGCCGGCGCATGCCGACCAAGCATCTCGGCCTGCTGCGCGGCGACGCCCTGACCATCGTGCGCAAGCACCAGAGCAGCACCCAGCCGGTGTTCCGCCTGAACGGCGAGGCGCTGGGCATCAAGTTCCGGCAGAACGACGGGGCGGCCGAGGTGGTCGAGCACCCTGTGGCGGTGGAGGCCTTCGCCGAACTGGTGGCGGCGCTCGAGGATCCGGCCTGCCAACTGCGGATCAAGCTCGAACCGGGGGAAATCCTGGTGCTCGACAACACCGCGGTGTTGCACGGGCGCACCGCCTTCTGCGCCAACGAACTGCGCGAAATGCGCCGGCTCAACTTCGACGGCCACGGCCGCCTGCGGGCGGAGCTGGAACTGGGCTTCAAGGTGGGGTTGTGATCGCACAGTTCGTCGCGGTGGTGCTGCCGATCCTGATCTGCACCGGGATCGGTTTCGCCTGGAGCCGTTCCGCCGGGCCGGTGGATACCCGCGCGCTGGTGTTCCTGGTGGCCAACGTCGGCTTTCCCTGCCTGCTGCTGTCGTCGCTGGACCGCCCCGGCCTGTCCATTGGCATGGTGGCCGGGGTGTTCCTCGCCACCGCGCTGGCGGTGCTGGCGTTCGCCCTGCTGGGCCTGGTCGCCCTGCGCCTGCTGCGGATGCCGGTGCGGCGCTACCTGCCGTCGATCATGCTGCCGAACTCCGGGAACATGGGCATCCCCATCGCCTACCTGGCCTTCGGCGAGGAGGCGCTGGTGTATGCGGTGGCGTTCTCCACCCTGATCCAGGTGGGTCACGCGACGCTCGGCGTCTGGTTCGCTTCGGGCGATATCACCCCGGCGAGCATCCTGCGCAACCCGATGATCTATGCCCTGGCCGTGGCGCTGGGCCTGATCGCCCTGGGCTGGAGCCTGCCGCCGCCGTTGCGCGATGTGACCCGCCTGCTGGGTGGGATTACCGTGCCGCTGATGCTGGTGATGCTCGGCCTGTCGCTGGCCGGTCTGCGCCTGCACGAGACCTGGCGGCCGTTGCTGCTGTCTCTGGTGCGGGTCTGGGGCGGTTTCGCGGTCGGCTATGGGATCGCTACCGGCCTGGGCATGGAGGCGGTGGCGGCGGGCACCTTCGCCATCCAGTGCGGGATGCCGACCGCGGTGCTCACCTACCTGTTGGCCAAGCGTTACGACGGACCGGTGAACGAAGTGGCAGGCATGGTGCTGATCACCACGCTGCTGGTGCTGCTCTCCACGCCTTTGTTCATCCAGTTGCTGCCGCGCGCGTGAAGACGATCCGGGCCGCCCCGCGGGGCGGCCCGGGGCGTCACCAGATCGAGCGGGAGTAATCGACGACCAGCCGGGTTTCGTCGATGTCGCCGTCGAGATAGCTCGCGTTGCCCCGGTGCCAGGCCTGCGAGGCGCGCAGCGCGAGGCCGGCGAGGGGGCCCGCCTTGACCCGATAGGCGAAGCCGAGGTCGCTTTCCCGGTGCCGCCCGTCACGCCCGTAGAGTCCGGCGTAGATGCTCTCGGCGGCACTGCTGGCGCTGGCCCCGGCACGGCCGCGGGCATGCAGCGCATGCAGGCTGAGCCCAGGCAGGCCGAGCGCGCCGAGGTCCAGGTCATAGCGTAATTGCCAGGAACGCTCGCCCGGTCCGTTGAAGTCGGAGTAGCCCACCGAGTTGGCCAGTACCATGGACGCGCTGGAGCGCCCGTCGCCGAAGGCCATGTAGTCGAACGGCTGCTCGCCATGGACACGCTGGTAGGCCAGGGTGATGCGCTGCGGCCCCTGTTCGTAGCCCAGGGCCAGGGAGCTGGCCAGGGTGTCGATGCGGCCGAAGCGGCTCTGGCCGCTGTCGCGGGTGCGGTAGGCGTCGAGGTCGACCCGCAGCGCGCGCTCCCCGCCCAGCGGCTGGCGATGGCTGGCGCCGAAATAGGCCTGCTGCCAGATGTCGTCGAAGCGCGAGGCGTAGAGCGACAGTTGCAGCCGCTCCGTGGCCTGCCATTGACCGCCGAGGAAGCCGACCGCGTCGAGGCGCACCGGATAGGCGCCGAGGCGTCCGTAGACGGTGCTGATGTCGCCGCGGACCTTGGATTCGCCGGGGCCGGAGGCGGCGGTGAAGCGCCCGCCCTCGAGCAGCAGCCCGTCGAACGAGCGGTCCTCCAGCAGCAGGCCGTAGGCCATGCCGGCCAGCGTGCGGTTGCTGCTGGCGGCGAACACCGGCGCGCTGGTGGTGGTCTGGCCGTACTTCAGGCGGGTTTCGCCGTGGCGTAGCCTGAGGGCGCCACCGACCTTGCCGTAGCGATGGTCGGGATGGCCGTCGGCGCCGACCGGCAGGTTGCCGGTGCCGGTGCGGCCGCCGCCGCTGTCCAGTTGCAGGCCGAGCATGGCATGGGCGTCGAGGCCGAAGCCGAGGCTGCCCGGCGTGTAGCCGGAGGCGAACTGGAGGCGCAGGCCCTGGGTGGCTTCCTCACGGTAGCCGTTGCGCTCGCTCCTGGGCTTGAAGCGGTTGCGCCCGGCGTTGTTCGGGCTGTCGCGGTAGTCGCGGTTGAAGTAGTAGGTGCGAGCGAGGAACTGCAGTTCGCTGTCCTCGACGAAGCCCCCATCCCCGGCCGTCGCGGCCGCCCCTTCGGAAAGCGTGCCGGCGACCAGGCCGGCGAATACAGCGCGTCTGAGATTTTGCATTTATTGTTTTCTCCCACCTGAGTGCCAGGTGGGCGCAGTCTCGGAAGTCGCTCCGCAGGCCGCTTGTGTTTCCCTGCCTCGGCTTTTGCCGGGGCCTGCCATTGGCAGGGGCTGGCATGTGCAACGGCAGGCCGGGTCAAGCATTTCGGAAGTCACCGACGGAGAGTGTGGCGTCGGCCGTCATCCGCAACGGCCGTGGGTGGGAGCCTAGGCTCCCGATGCAACCTCGCCTCAGGGAATACGCTTCATGAACAACAAGACCCTATGCCCTTCGCTCTTGCTCTGCCTTTCGCTGCTCGCACCGCTGTCTTGTCTCGGGGAGACCGCCGCCGCGCCCTATCCGCTGGCCCACCCACCGCGCCTGGCCGACTACCTCCCGCCGCCGCCGGCGGCGGACTCGGCTGCGGCCGTCGCCGATCTCGGCGCGGTGCTGGAGGCGCAACGCCTGCGCACGCCCGAACAGGTACGCCGGGTACGCGCCCACGACCAGTGGGAGGACAACGTCTTCCCCTTCGCCGGCGACCTGCTGGGCGCCTCGTTCGACAAGGAACGCCTGCCGCTGACCCGGAGTTTCTTCAACCGCGCCCAGGAAAACCTGGTCGAGGTGCTGATGCCGGCGAAGAAGCACTTCGCCCGCCCGCGTCCCTACGAAGTGACACCGAAGGTGAAGCCGGTGCTGCCGCCGCCGGAGGGGGAGTCCTATCCCAGCGGCCACACCATGGACAGCTACTTCAAGGCCTCGCTGCTGAGCATGCTGGTGCCGGAGCATCACGATGCGTTCTTCGCCCGCGCCGAGGAGCATGCGCAGAGCCGTGTGCTGGCCGGCGTGCACTTCCCCAGCGACCTGGAAGGCGGGCAGACCGCCGCCGCGGCGCTGGTGGCGAGCCTGCTGGCCGATCCGGCGGTGGCCGCCGACTTCGCCGCGGTGCGCGAGGAGCTGCGCGGCGCGCTGGGGTTGCCGAAACTCCAGTAGAGGAAGGGAAAGCGCGCGGCGGCTCAGGCCGCCGCGTGTTGCGCCTGGTCCAGTTCCACCAGCGTCTCGATCATCGCCTTGGCCGCTGCCGAAAGCCGGTAGCCGCTGCGGCTGATGATGCCGCAGCGGGCGCTGAGGCTATCCAGGTTCTGCGGCAGGTTGCGCCACTGTAGCGGTTGCAGTTCGCCGCGCTGCAGGTAGGGGCGCAGGGTCTCGTCGCTGGCGATGCCGATGGCGTCGGTCTGGCGGACGATACGGATCAGCGCGTGCATGTTCTCGCAGCGGATGTTGGCGGCGAAGTCGATCTTGCCGCTGAGGTTCGCCAGCAGCTTGCGGATGCCCGGGGGAATCAGGGTCGAGGCCAGCGGGTAGTTGAACAGGTCGTTGGTGGACAGGCTGTCCTTGCCCAGCAGCGGATGTTGCGGACGGCAGAAGAACTGGCCGCGGCGCGGGGTCAGCGGGCGCGTCTGGAAGTTCGGGTCGGCCTCGAAGTCGCGGATGTCGGCGACGAAGAATTCGATCTCTTCGCGGAGCAGGGCGCGGCTGAGCTTTTCCCAGTTGTCCACGTCCAGGCTGATCTGCACCCGCGGGTGGCGGTTGATGAAGTCGGCCACCGCGTCCGGCACCAGTTGCTGGGCCGGCGCCGGCCCGCTGCCGAAGCGCAGCTCGCCGGCATCCAGCTTGTTCAACTGGGCGATCTCGTGGATCAGGTTGGCCGACCCCTGCACCAGGCTCAGCGCGTGTTGCAGCACCACCTGGCCTTCCGGCGTCGGGCGCAGGTCCTTGCTGCCACGGTCCACCAACTGACAGCCAAGCTCCTGCTCCAGGCCCTGGATGCTGCGGCTGAAGGCCGGCTGGGTGATGCCCATGGCGTCCGCCGCGCGGACGAAACTGCGGTGTTCGGCGAGGGCGATGAAGTAACGCAGTTGGCGCAGATCCATGATGCTTTACCGGCATTGGAAATATTGGACAAAGGCATTTGCCGTTCGGGATGTGCTGGTTTTAAATGCAAGCTCTTATTCCGTCAACAAAGAACAAATTAGAAAAATATGCGATTTAGTAATAAGCATAGATAGACCCCAGGAGCTGAACATGGTCCACCGTGCCTTTGCCGCCCCACCTCCGCCGTTCCGAATGCCCTTCCGCGTCGCCGGCGGCTGTCGCCCCTGACAGTCGCCCGGGGCTGAGCCGTCCGCCGGCCCCCTTCGAACCTTTCGCCAGATCGCTGCCTTGCGCGGCATGGCCGCCTGCTGCCTGCGTCCGGCTGCGCCGGAACCGAGGACATTCACGATGAAGCACCACTACCGCCTGCCGCTCCGCCGAACGCCGCCCGGCGGCTCCGACTACGCCCTGGCCCTGCTGCTCGCCCTCGGCGGTGCTTTGCCGGCCAGTGCCGCCGATGCTCCCGCGCCCGCCGAGGAAGCGCCGCCGCTGGCCAGCAGCGTTCCGGACAAGGCCGATACGGCCCTGGGCAAGGTCACTGTCACCGCGCGTCGCCGCGAGGAGGATTCGCAGAAGGTACCGACGCCGATCACCGTGCTCGGCGGCGAGACTCTCGAGGCCCAGCGCATCTCCCGGGTGCAGGACCTGCAGCAGGTGCTGCCCAGCGTCAATGTCGCCTACATCCATGCGCGGCAGTCGAGCGTCGCCGTGCGCGGCATCGGCAACAACCCCGCCAGCGACGGCCTGGAAGGCAGCGCCGGGATCTACCTCGACAACGTCTACCTGGGACGTCCGGGAATGGCCGTGTTCGACCTGCTGGACATCGAGCAACTGGAGCTGCTGCGCGGTCCGCAGGGCACCCTGTTCGGCAAGAACACCACCGCCGGGGTGCTGAACATCAGCACCCGCGCGCCGACCTTCACTGCCGAGCGTACCGTCGAGGTCTCCGGCGGGCAGGATGGCTACTTCCAGGGCCGCGGCACGGTTTCCGGGCCGCTCGGCGAAACCCTCGCCGGACGCCTCTCGGCCTATCGCACCCGCGACGACGGCTACATCAAGAACATCCACGACGACAACTATCTCAACGGCGGCGAGCGCCAGGGCGCGCGCGGGCAATTGCTGTTCGAGCCGAACGAGGACTTCAGCCTGCGCTGGATCGCCGACTACAACGAGGAGGATTCGAGCAACGGCAGCATGGTGGTCTACGGCGGCGCCGAGCGTTTCTGGCAGCGCGCCGCGCTGGTCGGCGCTTCGCCGTTGCGCGATCCGCAGCGCAGGAAGGTCAACATCAACGGCCGCCAGCACGTCAGCGTGCACCAGGGCGGCAGCTCGCTGGAGGCCAACTGGAACCTCGCCGGCGGCTACCGCCTGACCTCCATCAGCGCCTACCGCTACTGGCACTTCACCCCGGCCAACGACGAGCAACTGAACGTCTCGGCGATCAACGACACCGGGGTGGAAGTGCACGACCGGCAGTTCTCCCAGGAGATCCGCCTGGCCTCGCCCACCGGCGGTGCCTTCGACTACGTGGTGGGCGCCTACGCGTTCAGGCAGAACCTCGGCAACAAGACCTTCACCTCCTACGGACCGTTGGCCGACCTGTACCTGCTCGGCGCCAATCTCGGCGCGCTGAACGACACCTACTCGAAGGCCAACGGCAAGATCGAGACCGACAGCTTCGCGCTGTTCGCCCAGGGCACCTGGCACCTCAGCGAACGCCTGGACTTCACCGCCGGCCTGCGCGGTACCTACGAGGAGAAGAACGCCAAGGTCGAGCGCTTCGCTCCGCTGGGCGGCGCGGCGGTCGGCGGGGTCGGCGCGGCGGTGCGCAACGGCCAGCTCGGCGCCTACGATTCCGGCGATCTCAGCCAGTACAACTTCGCCCCTTCGGCGTTGCTCAGCCTCAGCTACCAGTTCAGCGACGACCTGCTCGGCTACGCCAGCCTGTCCCACGGCGAGAAGTCCGGCGGGGTCAACCTGGCGGTGGGCAGCGCACCGAGCGCCGGCGCCGATTCGCTGCTGGTCGGACCGGAGCGCGCCAACGACGCCGAGCTGGGCCTGAAGAGCACGCTCTTCGACCGGCGCCTGCTGCTCAACGCCAACCTGTTCTGGACCGGCATCCACGGCTACCAGGCCACCACCCTGTACCAGGCGCCGGGCTCGACCCAGTTGGTGCAGGTGCTGGCCAACGCCGGCAGCGTGCGCTCGCGTGGTCTGGAGTTCGAGGCCACCGCGCTGCCGTTGCGCGGCCTGACCCTGAACTTCAACGGCTCCTATAACGACGTCACCTACCTGTCGTTCAAGGATGCCCCGTGCCCTGCGGAAGTCAGCACCCGGCCCGGCGCGCCGAGCAGTTGCGACCTCACCGGGCAGCGCGTGGTCGGCGCCTCGAAATGGATCGCCAATCTCAATGGCGAATACCAGTGGCGCCTCGACGACCGCTTCCAACCCTACGTCAGCGCCAGCTACGCCTACCGCTCCGCCGCCGAGGGCACGCTGGACAACTCCGACCTTTCGAAGATCGACGGCTACGCCCTGGTGAACCTCGCCGCCGGTCTGCGCAGCGATCTCGGCGACGGCCAACTGGACACCTCGGTATGGCTGAAGAACGCCTTCGACAAGGACTACTACCTGAGCGCCTTCGCCAGCATCAACGGCTCCTACACCGCATCGGTGGGGCAGCCGCGCACGCTCGGCGTATCGCTGCGCTACGACTTCTGAGCCTTCACCCACGCAGTACCCCACGCATGAGGAACATGACATGAGCAATGCAGCACAAGCCCTCGCCACGCCGGTACGGCTCGACATCCGGCCGGTCGCCGGACGGATCGGCGCGGAGATTCGCGGCGTGACCCTGTCCGGCGAACTGGACGCCGCCACCGTCGAGGCGATCCAGGCCGCCCTGGTACGCCACAAGGTGATCTTCTTCCGGGACCAGAGCCATCTCGACGACCAGACCCAGGAGGCCTTCGCCCACTTGCTCGGCGAACCGGTCGCCCACCCCACCGTGCCGTCCCGCGAAGGCACCCGCTTCCTCCTCGAGCTGGATGGCGCCGAAGGCCGCCGGGCCAATTCCTGGCATACCGACGTGACCTTCGTCGAGGCCTACCCGAAGGCCTCGATCCTGCGCAGCGTGGTGGCCCCGGAGTCCGGCGGCGACACCGTCTGGGCCAACACGGCGAGCGCCTACGCCGACCTGCCGGCGGAGCTGCGCGAACTGGCCGACCGGCTCTGGGCGGTGCACAGCAACGAGTACGACTACGCCGGGGTCAAGCCCAGCGCCTCGGTGGAGCAGTTGGAGAACTACCGCAAGGTGTTCACCTCGACCGTCTACGAGACCGAGCACCCGGTGGTCCGCGTGCATCCGCAAAGCGGCGAGCGGACGCTGCTCCTCGGCCACTTCGTGAAACGCCTGAAGGGTCTTTCGCAGCATGACTCGGCGCACCTCTTCGCGGTGCTGCAGGGGCACGTCACGCGCCTGGAGAACACCGTGCGCTGGCGCTGGCAGGCCGGCGACGTGGCGATCTGGGACAATCGCGCGACCCAGCACTACGCGATCGACGACTACGGCGACCAGCCGCGCGTGGTGCGCCGGGTGACCCTCGGCGGCGACGTGCCGGTAGGCATCGACGGGCAACGCAGCCGGACGATCCGGAAGGCATGACGGACCCGGCCCTCTCCTCGCCGGGGAGGGCGACCACAGGAAGAACGAACCCGCGAGGACCCCTTACATGAGCCAATCCGCCACCGCCCGGCAACCCGAACCCGAGGTCGCCGAGGCATTCCGCATCACCCCCCTGGAGGCGCCGCTGGGCGCCGAAGTCCGTGGCCTCGACGCGCGCCGGCCGCTGGCGCCGGAGCAGGTCCTGGCGCTCAAGCAGGCGCTGCGCGAGCACCACATCCTGGTGTTCCGCCAGCAGCACCTCGACGATGAGCAGTACTTGCGCTTCGCCACCCTGTTCGGCTCGGTGTTCCAGCCGCCGGCGGACATCCCGGTGCTGTCCTCGGGTGGCGACGGCAAGGTGCCGGACATCGTCAAGGTGGCCAACACCGGCGACGGCGAACTGGGCAACTTCGCCCTGCCGGCACACATCGACCACCAATGGACGCCGGTGCCGTCCTCCGGCTCGTTCCTCTACGCACTGGAGGTGCCGTCCAGTGGCGGCGAGACGCGCTTCACCAACCTGGCGCGCGCCTACGAGAGCCTCGACGAGGCGACCCGGCGCGAGATCGATGGCCTGCGCCTGATCAACTACAACCCCTTCATCCGCCTGCGCGAGGGCGGCTACGGCGGCGGTTTCGCCACCTACCGCACGCCGGACATCGAACCGATCCAGGGCAGCGAGCACCCGCTGGTACGCACCCACCCGGAAAGCGGCCGGCGCGTACTGTTCCTCAGCGCCCACACCGAGGTGGAGATTCCCGGCTACGACCCGCGCGGGGCCAGGCGCTGATCGGTCGCCTGCGCGAACATCTGGCGCGCCCGGAACTGAGCTACAGCCACGCCTGGTCGGTGGGCGACATCGTCTGGTGGGACAACCAGGCCGTGCTGCATGCGCGCAACGCCTTCCCGGCCAGCGAGCGGCGGCGCCTGAAGCGCATCAGCCTGGCGGGCAGCCGTCCGTTCTGAGCCGGCATCCCCCAGCGTGCGCCGGCTCCTCCGTTGCCGACCGGCGTAGGTCGCTGCGCGCCGCTCTGGCGAGCCCCTTCCGTTCCGGCGAATAGCTAGCAGAACTGCGACATGCTGTCGCAGTTCTGCCATTTCTCCGCGTCTATCCTGCCCATAGGGCAATTCGCCTTTGGTCTAACGAGCTGGCCTGCAGCGCCCATGGAAAGGCGATCCTGACTTTGTAGTCAAAGTTTTGCTTTGCTACTTTGGCCAGGCATCAGGGATTGCTGATACAGCGTATTAAAAACATTAATTACCCCGCCATTCCGCGGCGCTGGCAGGATATTTTCCCGTCGAAACCGTAGCGGCTTGACCTGATAGCCGGTCATTCACGGCAGGGATGTCATATTCTCGCGCGGGCTTCCCCGGATAGGCTGCACGCCAGTCAGGACGCGCCCGGCGGTGATGGGCGGGAATTGTTGGTCGGTTTATGACTTGTAGTTTCTCTGTCGTATGCCTTCAGAACTTGTTGAAGGCTTTTCGGCTCGATTGCACAATGCCGCGCCAAGGTTCGTTCGCGAATCGCGGTATGTGAGCTAGACCTCCGCAGCCGGTGCGCCATCCGCAGTGCCCCGGACTACTCGACAATCACGCAGGAGATTCGTGAGTGCAGATCGGTGTCCCCCTCGAGACCCATGCCGGTGAGACGCGGGTTTCCGCCACCCCGGAAACCGTCAAGAAGCTGATCGGCCAAGGCCACCAGGTGATCGTCCAGAGCGGCGCCGGCGTCAACGCCAGCCAGCCGGACAGTGCCTATGAAGCCGCTGGCGCGACGATCGGCAGCGCCGCCGAGGCCTTCGGCGCCGACCTGGTGCTGAAGGTGGTCGCGCCCAGCGCCGCCGAGCTGGCCCAGATGAAAAGCGGTGCCGTGCTGGTCGGCATGCTCAACCCCTTCGACAACGAGAACATCGCCCGCATGGCCGAGCGCGGCATCACCGCCTTCGCCCTCGAGGCCGCGCCGCGTACCTCGCGGGCGCAGAGCCTGGACGTGCTCTCCTCGCAGGCCAACATCGCCGGCTACAAGGCGGTGATGCTCGCCGCCAACCACTACCCGCGCTTCATGCCGATGCTGATGACCGCCGCCGGCACCGTGAAGGCCGCCCGCGTGCTGATCCTCGGCGCCGGCGTCGCCGGCCTGCAGGCGATCGCCACGGCCAAGCGCCTGGGCGCGGTGATCGAGGCTTCCGACGTGCGTCCGGCGGTGAAGGAGCAGATCGAGTCGCTCGGCGCCAAGTTCGTCGACGTGCCCTACGAGACCGACGAAGAGCGCGAGTGCGCCGAAGGCGTCGGCGGCTACGCGCGGCCGATGCCGGCCTCGTGGATGGAGCGCCAGGCCAAGGCCGTGCACGAGCGCGCCAAGCAGTCGGACATCGTCATCACCACCGCGCTGATCCCCGGCCGCAAGGCGCCGACGCTGCTGCACGAGGCGACCGTGGCGGAGATGAAGCCGGGCTCGGTGGTCATCGACCTGGCCGCCGCCCAGGGCGGCAACTGCCCGCTGACCGAGGCCGACCAGGTCGTGGTCCGGCACGGCGTGACCATCGTCGGCCACAGCAACCTGGCCGCGCTGGTACCGGCGGACGCCTCGGCGCTATACGCGCGCAACATCCTCGATTTCCTCAAGCTCACCCTGAACGCCGAAGGCTTCAGCGTGAACCTCGAGGACGACATCGTCGCCGCCTGCCTGATGTGCCGCGACGGCCAGGCGGTGCGCAAGAACGGCTGAGCCGCTGCGTCGGGAAGCTTCGATAACGATAAATGCGCACGCCTCGCGCCTGCGCCCTGAAGACCGGTGAAAACGATGGATATCATTTCTGACGGGATCTACAACCTGATCATCTTCGTGCTGGCCGTGTACGTCGGCTACCACGTGGTATGGAACGTCACCCCTGCCTTGCACACCCCGCTGATGGCGGTGACCAACGCGATTTCCGCGATCGTCATCGTCGGCGCCATGCTCGCCGCCGCCCTGACCGTGACCCCGCTGGGCAAGGCCATGGGCACCCTCGCCGTGGCCCTGGCCGCGGTCAATGTGTTCGGTGGCTTCCTGGTCACCCGGCGCATGCTGGAAATGTTCAAGAAGAAAGCGCCGAAGGCGGGGGGCCACTGATGAGCATGAACCTGGTCACCCTCCTGTACCTCATCGCCTCGGTCTGCTTCATCCAGGCCCTGAAAGGCCTGTCGCACCCGACCACCTCGCGCCGCGGCAACCTCTTCGGCATGGTCGGCATGGCCATCGCCGTGGCCACCACCGTCGGCCTGGTGTTCAAGCTGGGCGCGGAGATCGCCACCACCGGCGTCGGCTACATCGTCGTCGGCCTGCTGGTTGGCGGTACCGCCGGCTCGATCATGGCCAAGCGCGTCGAGATGACCAAGATGCCCGAGCTGGTCGCCTTCATGCACAGCATGATCGGCCTGGCCGCGGTGTTCATCGCCATCGCCGCGGTGGTCGAGCCGCAGTCGCTGGGGATCGTCGCGCACCTGGGCGACACCATTCCCACCGGCAACCGCCTGGAGCTGTTCCTCGGCGCGGCCATCGGCGCCATCACCTTCTCCGGTTCGGTGATCGCCTTCGGCAAGCTCTCCGGCAAGTACAAGTTCCGCCTGTTCCAGGGCACCCCGGTGCAGTTCTCCGGGCAGCACCTGCTGAACCTGGTGCTCGGCCTGGCGACCCTCGGCCTGGGCCTGGTGTTCATGTTCACCGGCAACCTCACCGCCTTCGCCGTGATGCTGGCGCTGGCCTTCGTCCTCGGCGTGCTGATCATCATCCCCATCGGCGGCGCCGACATGCCGGTGGTGGTGTCGATGCTCAACTCCTATTCCGGCTGGGCCGCGGCGGGGATCGGCTTCTCGCTGAACAACTCGATGCTGATCATCGCCGGCTCGCTGGTCGGCTCCTCGGGTGCGATCCTCTCCTACATCATGTGCAAGGCGATGAACCGCTCGTTCTTCAACGTCATCCTCGGCGGCTTCGGCGCCGAAGCCGACGCCGGCGGCCCGGCGGGCTCCAAGGAGCAGCGTCCGGTGAAGTCCGGTTCGGCCGACGATGCCTCGTTCCTGCTGACCAACGCCGACAGCGTGATCATCGTCCCCGGCTACGGCCTGGCGGTGGCCCGCGCCCAGCACGCGCTGATGGAACTGGCGGAGAAGCTGACCCATCGCGGGGTCACCGTGAAGTTCGCCATCCACCCGGTCGCCGGGCGCATGCCGGGGCACATGAACGTGCTGCTGGCCGAGGCCGAGGTGCCCTACGAGCAGGTGTTCGAGATGGAGGACATCAACTCCGAGTTCGGCCAGACCGACGTGGTCCTGGTGCTCGGTGCCAACGACGTGGTCAACCCGGCGGCGAAGAACGATCCGAAGTCGCCCATCGCCGGCATGCCGATCCTCGAGGCCTACAAGGCCAAGACCGTGATCGTCAACAAGCGCTCCATGGCCAGCGGCTACGCCGGCCTGGACAACGAGCTGTTCTACCTGGACAAGACCATGATGGTGTTCGGCGACGCCAAGAAAGTCATCGAAGACATGGTCAAGGCGGTGGAGTGATTCCCCGCTGAGTCCACCAGAACCCCGGCCCAGGCCGGGGTTTTTCGTTTTCGCGGGTTGTCCGCGCAGCGTTCTCCGCCGCTTCCAACGGCGAAAACACCAGCCTTTCAGGAATATTTTTCATGCCCGCAAGGCATGGGTTTTTCGTCGGATCGCTGTAGCCCGCCAACCACGCGGCCTGTGGCGACAGGGGCGAAACCCATAGCTCCAGAAGTTATTTCCATAACAAAAATAATTACTTCAGGCGCTAAGCCTCCTTGCCAATCATGCAACTCCCTGCGCCGCTAGGACTCCAGCACGGACCTGAGCGGCCATCGAGTTCGTCAGTGCAAGGAGCTTTTCATGGCAACACCCCAGCCCGTCGATGCCCGCACGCAGCCCTGGCGCGAGACGCCCGGCGGCGACCTGGTGGCGCTCGGTCGGCCGGTTCGCCAGGCGTTGCACCTGGTTCGCCACAACCCGGCACAGGGTCGGGTGCTCAGCCGGCGCGAGACGATCCTGCTGGTCCTGTTCGCCCTGACCCTGCACGGAGCGGTGATCCATTGGCTGAGCCAGCAGAGAACCCCGGCGCTGCCCGAGGTGCCGCCACAGGTGCCGCCGATGACCATCGAGTTCACCGCCCCGGCGCCGCCGGTGGTGGAACCGCCGCCGCCCGAGCCGTTGCCGCCGGTGGTCGAGGAACCGCCACCACCGGTGGTCGACGAGAACGCGGTGAAGCCGCCGCCGCCGAAGCCGGTGCCCAAGCCGAAACCCAAGCCCAAGCCGCAACCCCGGCCCAAGCCGGCGCCGAAGGCCGTCGAGCCGGCTCCGCCCGCGCCGCCGCAACCCGCCGCGCCACCCGCCCCGCCGGCGCCGGCCGCCGCCCCGGCGCCGCTGACGCCGCCGTCGGCGAACGCCGGCTACCTGCACAACCCGGCGCCGGAATACCCCGCCCTGGCCATGCGCCGCGGCTGGGAGGGCACCGTGCTGTTGCGGGTGCATGTCCTCGCCAGCGGCAGCCCGAGCGAGATCCAGGTGCAGAAGTCGAGCGGACGCGAAGCCCTCGACCAGGCCGCGGTGAAAGCGGTCAAGCGCTGGTCCTTCGTTCCTGCCAAGCGCGGCGACAAGGCCGAGGACGGCTGGGTCAGCGTACCGATCGATTTCAAGTTGAACTGAATCTGCAGCGTCACGAGGAGCATCCGTCATGAGTCTGTTAACCACCCCGCTCGAATCCGTCGAAGGCGCCGTCATCTGGCTGCTGGTCGGCTTTTCCGTGGTCACCTGGGGCCTGGCCCTGGTCAAGGGCGTGCAGTTCGCCCGGCAGAAGCGCCAGGACCGCCAGTTCCAGAAGCAGTTCTGGAGCGCCACCAGCCTCGACTCCGCCGGCGAGCAGGCGCAGGACAAGCAGGGCGCCGGCGCCCGCGTGGCCCAGGCCGGCTTCGCCGCGATCCAGGTGCAGGACAACGGCCAGCCCGACCTGGCCCAGTCGATCAACCACCAGGACCGTCTCGAACGCGCCCTGCGCCAGCAGATCCAGCGCGAGCGGCGTTCCCTGGAGTCGGGCCTGGCGGTGCTCGCCTCGATCGGCTCGACCTCGCCCTTCATCGGCCTGTTCGGCACCGTCTGGGGCATCATGGAGGCACTCAAGGGGATCAGCGCGGCCGGCTCGGCGAGCCTGGAGACCGTGGCCGGGCCGATCGGCAGCGCGCTGATCGCCACCGGCGTGGGAATCGCCGTCGCGGTGCCGGCGGTGCTGGTCTACAACTACTTCCTGCGGCGCCTGAAGCTGACCGCCGCCGACCTCGACGACTTCGCCCACGACTTCTACAGCCTGGCGCAGAAGAGCGCGTTCCGCGTCATCGTCCATCCCTCCGCCGCGCGCCAGGCCGGCAACCCCTCGCGCAACGTGAAGGAGGCGTCCTGACATGGCCTTCTCGACCCAGGACAGCGACGAAGTCCTTTCCGAAATCAACGTCACCCCGCTGGTCGACGTGATGCTGGTGCTGCTGGTGGTGTTCATCGTCACCGCGCCGCTGCTGACCAACTCGATCCCGATCAACCTGCCGAAGACCGAATCGGTGGCCCCGCCGGAGCAGAAGGATCCCCTGGTGGTGAGCATCGATGGCGCCGGCAAGCTGTTCGTCAACAAGGACGAGATCCAGCCGGAGCTGCTGGAGAGCAACCTGGCCGCGGCCAAGGCGAAGGACGCCGAGGTCCGCGTGCAGTTGCAGGCCGACGAAGGGGTGAACTACGGCCAGGTGGCGAAGGCCATGGCTTCCATCGAGCGCGCCGGGATCACCAGGCTGGCGGTGATCACCGCACGCTGAAGCGAATCCACGCCGTCCGGCGCAGGCCGGGCGGGCAACGGTTTCGACCGCTCCGATCCGGGCAGGGGAGAGCGGTCTTTTTTATTCCGGATGGACGCTCCTCGGGTGTGTCCGCCGAGGCCGGGCTCGCGAATGCGTCGCGCACCCTGTCCGGCGCTCGCACGTCCCACGCCTGGGCGCTCAGGCCTGGCGTGCCGGCGCCTCCTGCTCCTTGGCGTCCTCCGTTCCTTCGACTTCCCATTCACCGGCCCAGTCCTCGCCGAACAGTTCGCTGGGATGCTGGGTGCGGCTGGCGCCGTTGCCGCAGCCCATAGATTCCGCCGAGCAATAGCGGTCGCAACCCCAGCAGATGCGCTCCGGATGGCTGGGATGGAGAGGAAATTTCTTGGCCATGATCCTGTCCCGATACCTGATGCCTGCGCTCAGGTATACCGCCGATGGCTTGCGCCGCCCAGGCGTTGCCGCGGAAAAGTGGCTTCGGCTTGCGCTGGATCAACTCGATTGGCGTATATGTATTAATAGAATATTAAAATTGCTTTTTATTCCTTAGAGAAAAAAGGCTGCGCCCTTACACTTCCCTGGTGATGAATTTTTCTGGAGGGTTCTCCATGCACAGCGAACGCGTCCGTTATGTGTTGGTGCCCGGTTGGTACGGCTCGGAAGACGCCCATTGGCAAAGTCACTGGCAGCGCGCGCTGCCCAATGCCTCACGGGTCGAGCAACAGGACTGGATCACCCCGCTGCGCGCCGACTGGATCGCCGAGCTGGACGCCGAGATCCGCCGCCAGCCCGGGCCGGTGGTGCTGATCGCGCACAGCCTGGGTTGTGTGACAGTGGCGCTGTGGGCGGCCCAGGCCGAGCGCCGGGTGCGCGACCAGGTACGCGGCGCCCTGCTGGTGGCGCCGGCCGACGTCGAGCGCGAGAGCTGCGCCGAGGCGCTGCGCAACTTCGCGCCGATCAGCCGCGAGCCGTTGCCGTTCCCCAGCGTGCTGGTGGGTTCCGACAACGACCAGGCCTGCAGCCCGCAGCGCGCCATGCACCTGGCCCGCGCCTGGGGCGCGGAGACGGTGATCCTGCCCGAGGCCGGGCACATCAACGTGAAGTCCGGCCACGGCGCCTGGGAGGCCGGCTACCGTCACCTGTTCCGCTTGCAGTACCTGATCGACAGCCAGGCTCGTCGCCGCGCCTGATCCTCCAGATCGTTAACCTTGGCGTAACGGTTCGTCGCCCGGCTTGATTGAACAGGCCTGGCGGCCTGCCTAACGTGGCTCCTCACGACAGCGTGAAACCTGGAGCCGACATGACGACACCGATCTCTCCCCCGCCGCAGTGGTCGCGGCGCCGCCAGGAAAAGCAGCGGCGCCTCGAGCGCGTGCGCGGCCTGGCTGACGGCGCGGTGCTGCCGCGCGAACGCCTGGTCGCCGCGCTGGAGGCGCTGATCGCGCCGGGCGATCGGGTGGTGCTGGAAGGCAACAACCAGAAGCAGGCGGATTTCCTCTCCCGTTCGCTGGCGCGGGTCGATCCCGGCAAGCTGCACGACCTGCACATGATCATGCCCAGCGTCGGCCGCCCGGAGCATCTCGACCTGTTCGAACTGGGCATCGCGCGCAAGCTCGACTTCTCCTTCTCCGGCCCGCAGAGCTTGCGCATCGGCCAGTTGCTCGAAGACGGCCTGCTGGAGATCGGCGCGATCCACACCTACATCGAGCTGTACGCGCGGCTGGTGGTCGACCTGATCCCCAACGTGGCGCTGGTCGCCGGTTTCGTCGCCGACCGCGAAGGCAACGTGTACACCGGGCCGAGCACGGAAGACACCCCGGCGCTGGTGGAGCCCACCGCGTTCAGCGACGGCATCGTCATCGTCCAGGTCAACCGTATCGTCGACGACCCGCGCGACCTGCCGCGAGTGGATATCCCGGCGTCCTGGGTGGACTTCGTGGTCGAGGCCGACCAGCCGTTCTACATCGAGCCGCTGTTCACCCGCGACCCGCGCCACATCAAGCCGGTCCACGTGCTGATGGCGATGATGGCGATCCGCGGCATCTACCAGCGGCACAACGTGCAGTCGCTGAACCACGGCATCGGCTTCAACACCGCGGCCATCGAGCTGATCCTGCCGACCTACGGCGAGTCCCTCGGCCTGAAGGGCAAGATCTGCCGACACTGGACCCTCAACCCGCACCCGACCCTTATCCCCGCCATCGAGAGCGGCTGGGTCGAGAGCGTGCACTGCTTCGGCACCGAGCTGGGCATGGAGGGCTACATCGCCCAGCGTCCCGACGTGTTCTTCACCGGTCGCGACGGCTCGCTGCGTTCCAATCGGATGTTCTGCCAACTGGCAGGACAATACGCCGTCGACCTGTTCATCGGCGCTACCCTCCAGGTCGACGGCGACGGCCATTCCTCCACCGTCACCCGCGGACGCCTGGCCGGTTTCGGCGGCGCCCCGAACATGGGCCACGACCCGCGCGGCCGGCGCCACTCGACGCCGGCCTGGCTGGACATGCGGGGCGAACCCGAGGCCTTGCTGGAGCGCGGCAGGAAGCTGGTGGTGCAGATGGTCGAGACCTTCCAGGACGGCGGCAAGCCGACCTTCGTCGAGCGCCTCGACGCGCTGGAGGTGGCGCGCGAGACCGGCATGCCGCTGGCGCCGGTGATGATCTATGGCGACGACGTCACCCATGTGCTCACCGAGGAAGGCATCGCCTACCTGTACAAGGCGCGCTCGCTGGAGGAGCGCCAGGCGATGATCGCGGCGGTGGCGGGGATCAGTCCGATCGGCCTGCGCCACGATCCGCGCGAGACCCTGCGGATGCGCCGCGAAGGGCTGATCGCGCTGCCCGAGGACCTCGGCATCCGCCGCACCGACGCCTCGCGCGAGCTGCTGGCGGCGAAGAGCATCGCCGAGCTGGTCGAGTGGTCCGGCGGGCTGTACCAGCCGCCGGCGCGTTTCAGGAGCTGGTGATGAACGCCATCGCGAACCTCGCGGCGACGCCGTGTGCCGACCTCGGCGAATGCCTGGCCGACCTGGCGGTGGACGCCCTCATCGACGAAGCCGAACTGTCGCCCAAGCCGGCCCTGGTGGACCGCCGCGGCAATGGCGCGCATGCCGACCTGCACCTGGGCCTGATGCAGGCCTCGGCGCTGAGCCTGTGGCCGTGTTTCAAGGAAATGGCCGACGCCGCACAGCGGCATGGGCGCATCGATGCGCGCCTGCGCGGCGTCCTTGGCCAACTGGGGCGCGACGGCGAGGCGGCGATGCTGCGTACCACCGAAGGCGTGAATACCCATCGCGGAGCGATCTGGGCGCTCGGCCTGCTGGTCGCGGCCGCCGCTCTCGAACCGCGCCGCACGCAGGCCGGCGAAGTGGCCGCGCGCGCAGGACGCATCGCCCTGCTCGACGATCCGGCGGCCGCCATCGGCGACAGCCACGGCGAGCGCGTCCGTCGGCGCTACGGCGTCGGCGGCGCCCGCGAGGAGGCGCGTCTCGGCTTCCCCCGCGCAGTGCGCCACGGCCTGCCGCAGCTATGGCGCAGCCGCGAAGGCGGCGCTGGCGAGCAGAACGCCAGGCTCGATGCGCTGCTGGCGATCATGAGCGTCCTCGACGATACCTGCGTGCTGCACCGCGCCGGCCGCGTCGGCCTCGCCGCGATGCAGGATGGCGCCCGCGCGGTGCTCGCCGCCGGCGGCAGCGCCAGTCTCGCCGGGCGTCGCCGCCTGTGCGAGCTGGACCGCCGCCTGCTGGCGCTGAACGCTTCGCCCGGCGGCGCCGCCGACCTGCTGGCCGCCTGTCTTTTCCTCGATCGCCTGCCCGCCGTGTCCGGTGGGTGGGCTGGGAGTCTCTGAGATGGAAACCCTGACCTTCGAATTTCCCGCCGGCGCTCCGGCGCGCGGTCGCGCCCTGGCCGGCTGCGTCGGCTCCGGCGACCTGGAGGTGCTGCTCGAGCCGGCCGCCGGAGGCGCGCTGAGCATCCAGGTGGTGACCTCGGTAAACGGCAGCGGCCCGCGCTGGCAACAACTCTTCGCGCGGGTCTTCGCGGCGTCCACGGCGCCGGCCGCGTCGATCCGCATCCACGATTTCGGCGCCACTCCCGGGGTGGTCCGCCTGCGCCTGGAGCAGGCACTGGAGGAGGCTGGCCATGACTGACGTCGCCCGCCTGCTGGCGCTGCGCAGCTTCACCGAACTGGGAGCGCGCCAACGCGCCCGGGCCCTGCTTGACGCGGGCAGCTTCCGCGAGTTGCTCGATCCCTTCGCCGGCGTGCAGTCGCCCTGGCTGGAACGACAGGGCATCGTGCCCCAGGCCGACGATGGGGTAGTGGTCGCCCGTGGCCTCCTCGACGGCCAGCCGGCGGTGCTCGCCGCCATCGAAGGTGCTTTCCAGGGCGGCAGCCTTGGCGAAGTCAGCGGAGCGAAGATCGCCGGCGCGCTGGAGCTGGCCGCCGAGGACAATCGCAACGGCGTTCCGACCCGGGCCCTGCTGTTGCTGGAAACCGGTGGCGTGCGCCTGCAGGAAGCCAACCTCGGACTGGCGGCGATCGCCGAGATCCAGGCGGCCATCGTCGATCTGCAGCGCTACCAGCCGGTGGTGGCGGTGATCGCCGGGCCGGTCGGCTGCTTCGGCGGCATGTCCATCGCCGCCGGGCTGTGCAGCTACGTGCTGGTGACCCGCGAGGCGCGCCTCGGCTTGAACGGTCCGCAGGTGATCGAACAGGAGGCCGGCATCGCTGAATACGACTCGCGCGACCGGCCGTTCATCTGGAGCCTCACCGGCGGCGAGCAGCGCTTCGCCAGCGGTCTCGCCGACGCCTACCTGGCCGACGACCTCGATGAGGTACGCACCTCGGTACTCGCGTATTTCGCCAAGGGCCTGCCGGCACGGCCGCGCTGCCGCCGCGCCGAGGATTACCTGCGGCGGCTGGGCGACCTCGATACCGCCGAGCAACCGGATGCCGCCGGCGTGCGCCGGCTGTACCAGGGGCTGGGCCAAGGAGATGCAACATGAGCCAACCGTTCGCTTCCCGTGGCCTGGCCTGGTTCCAGGCGCTGGCCGGTAGCCTCGCGCCGCGTCCCGGCGATCCTGCTTCGTTGCGCGTCGCCGATGCCGAGCTGGACGGCTACCCGGTGCGTTTCCTGGCCGTCGTGCCCGATCCCGACAATCCGTTCCCGCGCGCTCGCCAGGGCGAGGTCGGGCTGCTCGAGGGCTGGGGCCTGGCCGCCGCCGTCGACGAGGCGCTGGAGGCCGACCGCGAGGCGCCACGCAAGCGCGCGCTGCTGGCCATCGTCGACGTGCCGAGCCAGGCCTACGGCCGCCGCGAGGAGGCCCTGGGTATCCACCAGGCGCTGGCCGGGGCGGTGGATGCCTACGCCCGCGCCCGACTCGCCGGGCATCCGCTGATCGGCCTGCTGGTGGGCAAGGCGATGTCCGGCGCGTTCCTCGCCCACGGCTACCAGGCCAACCGCCTGATCGCCTTGCACGATCCGGGGGTGATGGTCCACGCCATGGGCAAGGCCGCCGCCGCGCGGATCACCCTGCGCAGCGTCGAGGAACTGGAGGCGTTGGCGGCGAAGGTGCCGCCGATGGCCTACGACATCGACAGCTACGCGTCGCTCGGCCTGCTCTGGAGGACCCTTCCGGTGGAGACCGTCGAGGTGCCGTCGACGGCGGACCTGGTGCGGGTCCGCACCTGCCTGGGCGAGGCCCTGGCCGATATCCTCGGCGGCCCGCGCGACCTCGGCGGCCGCCTCGGCGCGGCCAACCGCGAGGCGTCGGCGCGGGTGCGCCGGCTGCTGCGCGAGCAGTGGTGAATTCAGGAGCGAGCCGTGGTCATCGCGAACAGCTCACAGCGGGGCTCCAGCCGGCGACGGCTCGCTCCTGATCCGATGCGTCGCAGGGCAGGGCCGGAACCCCATGACTTGCTCCTGGGCATGGCGCCGGCGCATTTGCCGGAGAATGCTCCGGCCTGGGTCTGCGCGGCACTGAAGGCCGGCTGGCCGGTGGTGGTGCGCCGTGCGCCGGCAGATCCTGCGCGGGTGGCCATCGGCGTGCGCGGCCTGGCGCGGGAGCAGCGCTGGGCCGGCTGGATGCCGTTGGCGGCAATCACCCGGCGCTTGCGCCCGGAAGCGCTGGGCCAGCGCGAGCCGGCGATGCTGCGCGATCTGCCGGCCTGGCGTGCCTTGCGCGACCTGCGTGCGCCGCTGAACGCGCTGGGACTGGCCTGGGGCGTGACCGGCGGCGCCGGTTTCGAGCTGGCCAGCGGGGTCGCCGTGCTGCATCCGGACAGCGACCTCGACCTGCTGCTGCGCACCCCGCGCCCGTTCCCGCGCGATGACGCGCTGCGCCTGCTGCAGTGCTTCGAGCAGTGTCCCTGCCGGATCGACCTGCAACTGCAGACCCCGGCGGGCGGCGTGGCCCTGCGCGAATGGGCCGAGGGTCGGCCCCGGGTGCTGGCGAAAGGCAGCGAGGCGCCGCTGTTGCTGGAAGACCCCTGGCGGATCGCGGAGGTCGAGGCATGAGCGTGCTGTTCGCCTATCCCGGCCAGGGCGCCCAACGTCCCGGCATGCTCGCGGCCTTGCCCGACGAACCGCCGGTGCGCGCCTGCCTGGAGCAGGCGGCGGACTGTCTCGGCCAGGCGCCGGCCGAACTGGAGAGCGCCGAGGCCTTGCACGGCACCCGCGCGGTGCAGTTGTGCCTGCTGATCGCCGGGGTCGCCGCCAGCCGCCTGCTGGAGACGCGCGGGCATCGGCCGGGGCTGGTCGCCGGGCTGTCCATCGGCGCCTATCCGGCGGCGGTGGTAGCCGGCGCGCTGGACTTCGACGACGCGCTGCGTCTGGTGGCGCTGCGTGGCGAACTGATGCAGGCCGCCTGGCCCGAGGGCTACGGGATGAGCGCCATCCTCGGTCTCGAACAGGCGCAACTGGAAGCGCTGATCCTGGCGGTGCGGCGCGAGCACCCGCCGCTCTACCTGGCCAACGTCAACGCCGAGCGGCAACTGGTGGTGGCCGGCAGCGAAGCGGCTCTGGCCGCCCTCGCCGAACGCGCCCGTGCCGCCGGCGCCAGCGCGGCGAAGCGCCTGGCGGTGAGCGTACCGTCGCACTGTGCGCTGCTCGACGAACCGGCCGCGCGCCTGGCCGAAGCCTTCGCCGGCATCCGCCTGCATCGGCCGCGCGTGCCCTACCTGAGCAGCAGCCGGGCGCGCCTGGTCGCCGAACCGGCCGCGCTGGCCGACGATCTCGCCGGCAACATGGCGCGCCGCGTCGAGTGGCTGGCGACATTGCGCAGCGCCTACGAGCGCGGTGCCCGCCTGCATCTCGAGCTGCCGCCGGGACGGGTCCTCAGCGGTCTGGCGCGGCCTCTGTTCGGCTGCGCCACGCCGGCCTTCGAAGGCTCCCGGGCGGATACCCTGGACGCGCTGTTGCGCGAGGAGGAAAAGAGAACCCGATAAGCGTTCGTTCGAGGCATAAAAACAACAACATCGATCCGCAACCGAGGACAACAATAATGATTATCTACGGTGTCGCACTGCTGTCTCTGTGTACCCTCGCCGGGCTGTTCATCGGCGAGATCCTTGGCGTGCTGCTCGGCGTGCCGGCCAACGTCGGTGGCGTCGGCATCGCCATGCTGCTGCTGATCTTCGTCGGCAGCTACCTGGGCAAGCGTGGCCTGCTCTCGGCGAAGACCGAGCAGGGCGTGGAGTTCTGGAGCGCGGTCTACATTCCCATCGTGGTCGCCATGGCCGCCCAGCAGAATGTCCTCGGCGCGCTGAGCGGCGGGCCGGCCGCTATCCTCGCCGGCATCGCCGCGGTCGCCGTGGCCTTCGCCCTGGTCCCGCTGCTCGACCGCTTCGGCCGGAAGAAAGCCGAAGGCGCCCCGCCATTGAAACCGCGCACCAGCGTGCAGGGGTGAGCGCCATGTTCGAGTCCCTGAACAAAGTCATCAATGGCTACGGCCTGATCAGCGGCTTCGCCATCATCGGCGTGACCATGGCGGTGTCCTACTGGTTGTCGGCGCGCCTCACCCGCGGGCGCCTGCACGGCTCGGCGATCGCGATCTTCCTCGGCCTGGTGCTGTCCTACGTCGGCGGCGTCGCCACCGGCGGGCAGAAAGGATTGGTGGACGTGCCCCTGATGTCCGGTATCGGCCTGCTGGGTGGCGCCATGCTGCGCGACTTCGCCATCGTCGCCACGGCCTTCGGGGTGAATGTCGAGGAACTGCGTCGGGCAGGGGTTTCCGGGGTGGTGTCGCTGTTCCTCGGGGTCGGTTCGTCGTTCGTCGCCGGGGTCGCGGTGGCCATGGCGTTCGGCTACACCGATGCGGTCAGCCTGACCACCATCGGCGCCGGCGCGGTCACCTACATCGTCGGACCGGTGACCGGCGCCGCCCTGGGGGCCAGCTCCGAGGTGATGGCGCTGAGCATCGCCGCCGGGTTAGTGAAGGCGATCCTGGTGATGGTCCTGACGCCTTTCGTCGCGCCCTACATCGGCCTGAACAATCCACGTACGGCGGTGATCTTCGGCGGTCTCATGGGCACCTCCAGCGGCGTCGCCGGCGGCCTCGCCGCCACCGACCCGAAGCTGGTGCCCTACGGTTGCCTGACCGCGGCGTTCTATACCGCCATCGGTTGCCTGCTGGGGCCGTCGCTGCTGTATTTCAGCGTGCGCGGCCTGGTTGGGTGAGCGGGCTGGTCCGGGCACCCTCTCCCTGAAGGGCGAGGGTTGGGGAGAGGTCAGCGGGCCAGCGGCAATGTGGACTTCCGTCCGCTATCCCGCCGCCTCCTGCTCCAGGCGCAGGCTGTACATCCGGCACTCCGCGAGCAACGCCAGCAGGTTCGGGTCGCGCTCCTTGGCCTTGAGGAACACCACGCCGATGTGCTGCTGCAGGCGATAGCGCGGTTGCAGCGGGATCAGCCGCACGCGGTTCTCGTAGACCGCCTCGATGCGTTTGGGCAGCAGCGCATGGCCGACCCCCGAGCTGACCATGCTGAGGAGGGTGAAGATGTCGTTCACCTGCATGGCGATCTGCGGTTCGAAGCCGGCCTGCTGGAACACCCGGGTGCCGTCCTGATGGGTGGCGAAGCCCTGGGTGAGCGTGACGAAGGGCGTGTCGCGCAGGGTGCTGAGATCGATCTCGGCGAGCCTGGCGTAGGGCGAGTCCACCGGCACGGCGAGGAAGATGTCATCGGAGAACAGCGGCAGGTGCTCGCAGTCGGGATCGCTGACGCTGTCGTTGAGCGACACCAGGATGGCGTCCAGCTCCATGTTCTTCAGCTGGTAGAACAGGTCGACGTTGGAGCCGAGGATCAGGTCGATGTTCAGCGCGCTGCGTCGCAGCTTGAGGCCCATGATCAGTTGCGGCACGGTCTTCACCGTCAGCGAATAGAGCGCGCCCAGCTTGAAGCGCTCGGCGGAGAAGCCGGCCGCCTCGCGGGTCAGGCGCACCGTGTCGAGTACCTCCTGGACCAGCTTCTGCGCGCGCTCCTCGAGCACGTAGGCGCTTTCCAGCGGGGTCAGGTTGCGTCCCTCGTGCTTGAACAGCGGGCAGCGCAGGGCGCTTTCCAGCGAGTGGATGGCGCGGTGCACGCTGACGTTGCTGGTGCCCAGTTCCGCCGCCGCGCGCGCCAGGTTGCCGGTGCGCATGAAGGCGAGGAAGGTTTCCAGCTTCTTGAGGGTGATTTCTTCGTCGATCAGCATCCGCGTTCCCCTGGCCGGTGGCGTCGGGGGATTGTGCCTGAGGCGGCGCGGGAGGGGTAAAAAGGGCCGTCATCTCCTAGCGCGTGGCGGAGCATGACGGCCTGGAAACGCCTTGGGGAAGGCGGAGTTGCACTGACCGGATGGAATCCCGCTTCGGCAGCCTGAGCCGCCGATAGGCTAACGGAACTCAGCGGATGGAGCGGATGGTGCCCTTGCTGCCGGTGACCTGCCGGACCGGGGTGGTCCGGAGCGCCGGCCACCCTAGCAACGGAGGCTTTTTGCCACAGTCATCGGATTCGTCTTTGTCAGGAAGAAAATTCCTCTTGGAATGTCGGAAAGCTGAGGGTCAGTGCCGGCGCTCGGCAAGCTTGCCCAGTTGCTCCCGGCAGTAGTCGACGAACAATCGTGCCGGCTTGGTCAGTTGCGCGCGTTTCAGCCAGGCGGCGGCGAGCCCGGAGGTGGACACCGGCTCGGCGAGGTCGACCATGACCACCTTCTTGCCGTCGTAGGTGCATTCCGAATGCGGGCGGGTGACCAGCAGGGAGAAGCCGAAGCCCTGGCCGACCATGCCGCGCACCATCTCGATGGACGGCGAGCTGAAGGCGATGTTCGGCGTCAGGCCGAGTTCCTCGAACAGGCTGACGAAATAGGTGCGGCTGGGCTGCACGTCGAGCAGGATCATCGGTTCCAGGCACAGGTCGCGCAGCGACACTTGCGCCTGCCCGGCGAAGCGGTGGCCTTCGGGGAGCAGCGCGTGGGGTCGTTGCGGCGGCATCAGCGGCTCGGTCTCGATGGTCGAGTCGAGGTCGTGCTCGTAGAGGAAGGCCAGGTCGAAGCGCCCCGAGGTGAGGCCTTGCACCAGTTCCTGCTGCTCGCCGTCGCGGATGCGGATCTCCACCCCCGGATAGGCCTGGCGAAAGCCGGCGATCAGGCCCGGCAGGTAGAGCGGGGCGACCGTCTCGAAGCAGCCGATGTCGATCTGCCCGGCGATCACGTCGTTGTCGGCCAGGGCGTTCTGCTCGAACTCGTGGGCCATCCGCAGCAGTTCCTGCGCCTTGCGGTAGAAGCGCGCGCCGGCGGGGGTCAGCGACACGCCCTGGGCGTGGTGGCGGATGAACAGCTGCACGCCGAAGCTTTCCTCCAGACCCTTCACCGCCGTGGAGATCGACGGCTGGGCGATGTACAGCTTGCGCGAGGCCTCGGCCACGCTGCCGCATTCCACGGTGGTCACGAAATACTTGAGTTGCCGCAAGGTATAGGACGCCACTGCAAGACCTCATCGGCGCATCATCCTCCCCGGGCCGGGCGTGCGCGCCTCGATTGTTGTGTCCGCCGCGCTGCAAGCAAGTTGCAGGCCGCTGCCGGGCGTCGCGGCGCTGGCCGCGACGACGATTGCCCGCCTGCACGATAACCCAGCACGACGCACTTTGCCGGGGCACGCCTGGCCAGCTTTTTCTTATGTCCCGAGGACATTTTTAATAATTTTCCTTCGCCGCGGCTTGCGCGACCATCCTTCCCCATCGACCCCATGGACAGCGGTCCGCCTCCCGGCGGTCCGGGCCATGCGTGCAGAACCACGACCGGCGCAGACCGGCGAGATAACAAGGAGAAGGTGGGGTGTTCGAACTCAGCGATTGGCAACGGCGCGCCGCGACACAGCGCTTCATCGACCAGGCCCTGATCGGCGGCCGCCAGCGTCCAGCCGCCAGCGGCGCTACCTTCGACGCCATCGATCCGGCGAGCAATCGCCTGCTGGCGCGGGTCGCGGCCTGCGATGCGGCCGACGTCGACGCGGCAGTGGCCGCCGCCCGCCGCGCCTTCGACGAAGGCCCCTGGGCGCGTCTCGCCCCGGTCGAGCGCAAGCGCGTGCTGCTGCGCCTGGCCGAGCTGATGCTGGCCCATCGCGAAGAGCTGGCGCTGCTCGACTCGCTGAACATGGGCAAGCCGGTGATGGACGCCTGGAACATCGATGTACCCGGCGCCGCCCACGTCTTCGCCTGGTATGCGGAAAGCCTCGACAAGCTCTACGACCAGGTCGCGCCGACCGCCCAGCAGACCCTGGCCACCATTACCCGCGTGCCGCTGGGGGTGATCGGCGCGGTGGTGCCGTGGAACTTCCCGCTCGACATGGCCGCCTGGAAGCTCGCCCCGGCCCTGGCCGCCGGCAACTCGGTGGTGCTCAAGCCGGCCGAGCAGTCGCCGTTCTCCGCCCTGCGCCTGGCCGAGCTGGCCCTGGAGGCGGGGGTGCCGGAAGGCGTGCTGAACGTGGTGCCGGGCCTCGGCGAGCAGGCCGGCAAGGCCCTCGGCTTGCACCCGGAGGTGGACGCACTGGTGTTCACCGGCTCCACCGAGGTCGGCAAGTACTTCATGCAGTATTCCGCGCAATCCAACCTCAAGCAGGTCTGGCTGGAGTGCGGCGGCAAGAGTCCGAACCTGGTGTTCGCCGATTGCCGCGATCTTGACCAGGCGGCGGAAAAGGCCGCCTTCGGCATTTTCTTCAACCAGGGCGAGGTCTGTTCGGCGAACTCGCGCTTGCTGGTGGAGCGTTCGATCCACGACGAGTTCGTCGAGCGCCTGCTGGCCAAGGCCCGCGACTGGCAGCCGGGCGATCCGCTGGACCCGGCCAGCCGCGCCGGCGCCATCGTCGACCGCCGGCAGACCGCCGGGATTCTCGCCGCCATCGAGCGGGCGCAAGGCGAGGGCGCGACCCTGCTCGGCGGTGGCCGCCAGTTGACGATCAACGGTTCGGACAACTTCATCGAACCGACCCTGTTCGGCGACGTACGCCCGGACATGCAGCTGGCCCGCGAGGAAATCTTCGGTCCGGTGCTGGCGATCAGCGCCTTCGACTCCGAGGACGAGGCCATACGCCTGGCCAACGACAGCCGCTACGGCCTCGCCGCCTCGCTGTGGAGCGACGACCTGCACCGTGCACACCGGGTGGCGCGGCGCTTGAATGCCGGAACGGTGTCGGTGAATACCGTGGACGCGCTGGACGTCGCGGTGCCTTTCGGCGGCGGCAAGCAGTCCGGCTTCGGTCGCGACCTGTCGCTGCATTCCTTCGACAAGTACACCCAGTTGAAGACGACCTGGTTCCAGTTGCGCTGAAGACGCGACGGACGCGACACGACTCGATGCCGATAACGACAACAAGAGGACGATCGAATGAACGACACGCCGAACGTGCGTGAGCCGGCCCTGCGCCGCGTGCTCGGGCTGGGACCGCTGCTGGCGGTGGCCATCGGCCTGGTGGTTTCCCAGGGCGTGATGGTACTGATGCTGCAAGGCGCCGGGACGGCCGGCCTGGGCTTCATCGTGCCGCTGGGAGTGGCCTACCTGCTGGCGCTGAGCTACGCCTTTTCCTTTTCCGAGCTGGCCCTGATGATTCCCCGCGCCGGTAGCCTGAGCAGCTACACCGAGGTGGCCATCGGGCATTTCCCGGCGATCCTGGCGACCTTTTCCGGCTACGTGGTGGTGGCGATGTTCGCCCTCTCGGCGGAACTGCTGCTGCTCGACCTGATCATCGGCAAGGTCTACCCCGGCGCGCTGCCGCCGATGCTGGTGGCCTACGGCGTGCTCGGCCTGTTCACCCTGCTCAACCTGCTCGGCATCGACATCTTCGCGCGCCTGCAGAGCGCGCTGGCGCTGCTGATGATGATCGTCCTGCTGGTGCTCGGCCTGGGTGCGGTGAGCAGCGACCACGCTTCCGCGCAGACCGCCCTGGCGAGCGGCTGGAACCCGCTCGGGGTAAGCGCCCTGGCGCTCACCGCGATGGCCGTGTGGGGCTTCGTCGGCGCCGAGTTCGTCTGCCCGCTGGTGGAGGAGACGCGGCGTCCGGAGCGCAACATCCCGCGTTCGATGATCCTCGGCCTGAGCATCATCTTCCTGACCATCGCCCTCTACTGCTTCGGTGCGCTGCTGTGCATCCCGCAGGCGGAACTGGCCGGCGACCCGCTGCCACACTTCCTCTTCGCCAACCGCGTGTTCGGCGAGTACGGCCAGCTGTTCCTGGTGATCGCCGCGATCACCGCCACCTGCAGCACCCTCAACTCGTCGCTGGCGGCGATCCCGCGGATGCTCTACGGGATGGCGCAGAACGGCCAGGCCTTCCCGCAATTCAAGCAGCTCAGCCGGCGGGCGCGCACGCCCTGGGTGGCGGTGCTGTTCGTCGCCGCGATCACCGGCCTGCCGATCCTGATCCTCGGCCAGGACCCGGACTCGATCAACCTGCTGCTGCTCGCCGCCGCGCTGGCCTGGCTGCTGGCCTACATCATCGCCCACGTCGACGTGCTGGCCCTGCGCCGTCGCTATCCGCACATCGCCCGTCCGTTCCGCACGCCGTTCTACCCGCTGCCGCAACTGTTCGGCATCGCCGGGATGATCTACGCGGTGGTCCACGTCTCGCCGACCCCGGAAATGACCGGACGGATCTTCGCCAGCGCCGGCGTGGTGCTCGGCGTGGTCTCGCTGGTGGCGGTGGTGTGGATCAAGGGCGTGATGCGCAAGCCCCTCTTCGTACCCGAACCGCTCGAGACGGCCGGTGAGACTGCCCAGGGCAAGTCCGTCGCCCTCGATCCCCTGCAATCCCCTTCGGCCTGACGCGCCAAGGGAACAAGGAGAACACAGACGATGACCGCTCAGCTCAACCCGCAGCGCGACACCCGCGACTACCAGCAACTGGACGCCGCGCACCACATCCACGCCTTCCTCGACCAGAAGGCGCTGAACCGCGAAGGCCCGCGGGTGATGGTCCGCGGCGATGGCCTGCAGCTCTGGGACAACGACGGCAAGCGCTACCTGGACGGCATGTCCGGCCTCTGGTGCACCAACCTCGGCTACGGCCGCCAGGACCTCGCCGCCGCCGCCAGCCGCCAGCTGGAACAACTGCCGTACTACAACATGTTCTTCCACACCACCCACCCGGCGGTGGTGGAGCTTTCCGAGATGCTCTTCAGCCTGCTGCCGGACCACTACAGCCACGCGATCTACACCAACTCCGGCTCCGAGGCCAACGAGGTGCTGATCCGTACCGTGCGGCGCTACTGGCAGATCCTCGGCAAGCCGCAGAAGAAGATCATGATCGGCCGCTGGAACGGCTACCACGGCTCGACCCTGGGCAGCACCGCGCTCGGCGGGATGAAGTTCATGCACGAGATGGGCGGCATGCTGCCGGACTTCGCCCACATCGACGAACCCTACTGGTACGCCAACGGCGGCGAGCTGAGCCCGGCCGAGTTCGGTCGCCGCGCGGCGCTGCAACTGGAGGAGAAGATCCTCGAACTGGGCGCGGAGAACGTCGCCGCCTTCGTCGCCGAGCCCTTCCAGGGCGCCGGCGGCATGATCTTCCCGCCGCAAAGCTATTGGCCGGAGATCCAGCGCATCTGCCGGCAGTACGACGTGCTGCTGTGCGCCGACGAAGTGATCGGCGGCTTCGGCCGCACCGGCGAATGGTTCGCCCACGAACACTTCGGCTTCCAGCCGGACACCCTGTCCATCGCCAAGGGCCTGACGTCCGGCTACATCCCCATGGGCGGCCTGGTACTCGGCAAGCGCATCGCCGAGGTGCTGGTGGAGCAGGGCGGGGTGTTCGCCCACGGCCTGACCTATTCCGGCCACCCGGTGGCGGCGGCGGTGGCCATCGCCAACCTCAAGGCGCTGCGCGACGAGGGCGTGGTCACGCGGGTCAGGGAGGAGACCGGACCCTACCTGCAACGCTGCCTGCGCGAGGTCTTCGGCGACCATCCGCTGGTCGGCGAGGTCCAGGGCGCCGGCTTCGTCGCCGCGCTGCAGTTCGCCGAGGACAAGGCGACCCGCAAGCGCTTCGCCAACGAGAACGATCTGGCCTGGCGCTGCCGCACCATCGGCTTCGAGGAGGGCGTGATCATCCGCTCCACCCTCGGCCGCATGATCATGGCCCCGGCGCTGGTGGCCGGGCGTGCCGAGATCGACGAACTGATCGACAAGACCCGTATCGCGGTGGATCGCACCGCGCGCGAGATCGGCGTGCTCTGACGCGCCCCGGCGGCCCGGCCTCGGCCGGGTCGCCTGCGACACGGAGCGTCCCCCCATAACGACGATGCGGCGCCTGGCGACCGCGCGCGGAACCGTTTCGGCCTCTGGCCGGCAACTGCCTCAGCAACATCACAACAATGCCAATCGGCTGTGGGAGTGTTCCATGTTCAAGTCCTTGCACCAGTACGCACACGTGTTTTCCCGGTTGTCCCTGTTCGGCCTGGCGTTCGCCGCGGCGGCCCAGGCGCAGAGCCAGAGCCTGACGGTGATCTCCTTCGGCGGCGCGACCAAGGCCGCCCAGGAACAGGCCTATTTCAAACCCTTCGAGCGAAGCGGCGGCGGGCAGGTGGTCGCCGGCGAATACAACGGCGAAATGGCCAAGGTGAAGGCCATGGTCGACGTCGGCAAGGTCAGCTGGGACGTGGTCGAGGTGGAGAGCCCCGAACTGCTCCGCGGCTGCGACGAGGGGCTGTTCGAACGCCTCGACCCGGCGCGTTTCGGCGACCCCGCGCAGTTCGTCCCCGGCACTTTCAGCGAGTGCGGGGTGGCCACCTACGTCTGGTCGATGGTGATGGCCTACGACTCGACGAAGCTGGCCAGGGCGCCGCAGTCCTGGGCGGATTTCTGGAACGTCCGCGAGTTCCCCGGCAAGCGTGGCCTGCGCAAGGGCGCCAAGTACACCCTGGAAGTGGCGTTGCTGGCCGACGGGGTGAAGGCGGAGGACCTCTACAAGGTACTCGCCACCCCGGAGGGGGTCAGCCGCGCCTTCGCCAAGCTCGACCAGCTCAAGCCGAACATCCAGTGGTGGGAGGCCGGCGCCCAGCCGCCGCAATGGCTGGCGGCCGGCGACGTGGTGATGAGCGCGGCCTACAACGGGCGCATCGCCGCTGCGCAGAAGGAGGGGGTGAAACTGGCCATCGTCTGGCCCGGCAGTCTCTACGATCCGGAGTACTGGGCGGTGGTGAAGGGCACGCCGAACAAGGCGCTGGCGGAGAAATTCATCGCCTTCGCCAGCCAGCCGCAGACGCAGAAGGTGTTCTCCGAGCAGATCCCCTACGGGCCGGTACACAAGGGCACCCTGGCGTTGCTGCCGAAGACGGTGCAGGAGGCGCTGCCGACCGCGCCGGCCAACCTCGAAGGCGCGCGGGCGGTGGATGCCGAGTTCTGGGTGGACCACGGCGAGGAGCTGGAACAGCGTTTCAATGCCTGGGCGGCGCGCTGAGCGCGCTGCGCGTCGGCAAAAAAAATGACGGGCCCCAAGTCGTCCGGGCCCGTCGGGTCAAAGCGCTGACGGGGTGATCAGCGCAGCTCTTCCAACAACCCCTGCAGATACCGACAGCCCTCGGTATCCAGCGCCTGCACCGGAAGGCGCGGCGCCCCCACCTCCAGGCCGGAGAGGCCCAGGCCGGCCTTGATGGTGGTCGGCAGGCCCCGGCGGAGGATGAAGTCGAGCAGCGGCAACTGCCGGTAGAACAGCGCGCGGGCCTTCTCCAGGTCGCCGTCGAGCACCGCCTGGTAGAGCTGGCCGTTGAGCGTCGGGATCAGGTTCGGCGCGGCGCTGCACCAGCCTTTCGCGCCGGCCACGAAGGCCTCCAGCGCCAGCGGGTTGCAGCCGTTGTAGAAGGGCACCCGGCCTTCGCCGAGCAGGCGCAGCTTGTGCATGCGCTGGATGTCGCCGGTGCTCTCCTTGACCATGGTCACGTTGTCCACTTCGCGGACGATGCGCAGGATCAGTTCCACCGACATGTCGATGCCGCTGGTGCCCGGGTTGTTGTAGAGCATCACCGGCACGCCGATGGCTTCGCCCACCGCGCGGTAGTGCTGGAACACTTCCGCCTCGTTGAGCTTCCAGTAGGAGATCGGCAGGACCATCACCGCCTCGGCGCCGAGGGATTCGGCGAACTGCGCGCGGCGCACGGTCTTGGCGGTGGTCAGGTCGGAGACGCTGACGATGGTCGGCACGCGATGGGCGACGGTCTTCAGGGTGAAGTCGACCACCTCGTCCCATTCCGGGTCGCTCAGGTAGGCGCCTTCGCCGGTGCTGCCGAGCGGGGCGATGGCGTGCACGCCGCCGTCGATCAGGCGCTCGATGGAGCGGCCGAGGGCCGGCAGGTCGAGACCGCCGTCGGCGGCGAAGGGGGTGATGGTGTAGCCGATGATGCCGTGGATGGATGCGGACATTGGATGTACCCGTGACATTGAGTGGGAAATGCCAGGACGGACCTGGTGGGAAAGGTCGTTCAGCTCAGGCAGTCGCTGTTGCGCGGCAGGCAGCGCCGGGCGTAGTAGTTGAATGCGGCGCCGTGGCGCTTCGGGGTGGAGATCCAGTCGTGGGCCTCGCGCGCCAGGGCCGGCGGGATCGGCTTGATCTCCCCGGCGGCCATCGCCAGCAACTGCATCTTCGCCGCGCGCTCGAGCAGCACCGCGATCACGCAGGCCTCCTCGATGCTTGCACCGGTGGCCAGCAGGCCGTGATGGGAGAGCAGGATGGCGCGCTTGTCGCCGAGGGCGGCGGAGATGATCTCGCCTTCCTCGTTGCCTACCGGCACGCCCGGCCAGTCCTTGAGGAAGGCGCAGTCGTCGTATAGCGGGCAAAGATCCATGTGCGAGACCTGCAGCGGTACTTCCAGGGTCGACAGCGCGGCGATGTGCAGCGGGTGGGTGTGGATGATGCAATTGACGTCCGGGCGGGCGCGGTAGACCCAGCTGTGGAAGCGATTGGCCGGATTCGCCATGCCGTGCCCGTGGAGGACGTTGAGGTCTTCGTCGACCAGCAGCAGGTTGCCGGCGCTGATCTCGTCGAAGCCCAGGCCCAGTTGCTGGGTGTAGTAGGTCCCCGCCTCCGGGCCGCGCGAGGTGATCTGCCCGGCGAGCCCGGAGTCGTGGCCGGCCTCGAAGAGAATCCGGCAGGTCAGGGCCAGCTTTTGCCGGTCAGTCCACGTATTATCGCCGAGGCTGCTTTTCATCTGCTTCAGCGCGTGCTGGATCAGTTGATCCTTGGGTAATTCCAGTGTCGTAGCCATGCGAGGTTCCTTTGACGGAGCGAGTCGGGGGAAACGCCAGGCAGTTGCGCGCCACGCAACGACCCGGCTGTAAATGACACGGATCAAGTTATATGACACAAAGTGTCATTAGCAAGAGAAAAGTTTCATCGCCATCGGGAGAAGGCTGTCCTCAATGTCCATGCGCTTGAAATTGCTGAGAAAAAAACTCGGGGTCACGCTGGAGACCCTGGCCGAGAAGACCGGCCTGACCAAGAGCTACCTGTCCAAGGTCGAGCGCGGGCTGAACACGCCGTCCATTGCCGCCGCGCTGAAGCTGGCGAAGGCGTTGAACGTGCAGGTGGAGGAGCTGTTCTCCGAGGAAAGCGACGGTGTCGACGGCTACAGCATCGTTCGTCGCGACCAGCGCAAGTCGCTGTCCAGCGGCGACGACGGCCCGGCCTACGCCTCCCTCGCGCAGCAGATCGGCGCCCGCGCGCTGTTGCCGTTCATCGTCCACCCCCCGCGCGATTTCAGTCACTCGACGTTCAAGGAGCACCTCGGCGAAGAGTTCATCTTCGTCCATGAGGGCCAGGTCGAGGTCGACTTCATGAACCAGCGGATCATCCTCGAGCGCGGCGACGCCCTGCATTTCAACGCACAGAAGCCGCACCGCATCCGCTCCCTGGGGGAGACCCAGGCGGAATTGCTGGTGGTGATCCACAGCGACGAATGAGGCGGCGGCTTCGGTCGATCGGATGCTTGCTAACGTTCTGTTCGATTATCGAACTATTAATCGATTATCGGATTGTGAGCCCTCGGACCCCGGCGTAAGGTTCTCGTCACGTGCCGTCCAGGCAGCGCACAACAAGACGAGACCCGACCGATGGCTGAAATCCTCTCCCTGCGCGAAGCGGTGCGACGCTTCGTCCACGATGGCGACAGCGTCGCCCTCGAAGGCTTCACTCACCTGATCCCGACGGCCGCCGGCCACGAGCTGATCCGCCAGGGCAGGAAAGACCTGACGCTGATCCGCATGACTCCCGACCTGGTCTACGACCTGCTGATCGGTGCAGGCTGCGCGAAGAAGCTGGTGTTCTCCTGGGGCGGCAACCCCGGCGTCGGTTCGCTGCACCGCCTGCGCGACGCGGTGGAGAAGGGCTGGCCGCAACCGCTGGAGATCGAGGAACACAGCCACGCCGACCTCGCCAACGCCTATGTCGCCGGCGCCTCCGGGCTGCCCTTCGCAGTGCTGCGCGCCTACGCCGGCTCCGACCTGCCGAAGGTCAACCCGCTGATCCGCAGCGTCACCTGCCCGTTCACCGGCGAAGTGCTGGCGGCGGTGCCCTCGGTGCGCCCGGACGTCAGCGTGATCCACGCGCAGAAGGCCGACCGCAAGGGCAACGTGCTGCTCTGGGGCATCCTCGGCGTGCAGAAGGAAGCGGCCCTGGCGGCGAAGCGCTGCATCGTCACCGTCGAGGAGATCGTCGACGAACTGGACGCCCCGATGAACGCCTGCGTCCTGCCGAGCTGGGCGCTCAGCGCCGTGTGCCTGGTGCCCGGCGGCGCGCATCCGTCCTATGCCCACGGCTACTACGAGCGCGACAACCGCTTCTACCAGGACTGGGACCCGATCGCCCGCGACCGCGAAAGCTTCACCGCGTGGATCGACGAATACATCCGGGGGACCGAGGATTTCGGCGCCTTCCAGGCCAAGCTCGCGGAGGGCAAGCGATGAGCAGCTACAGCACCAACGAGATGATGACCGTGGCCGCCGCCCGCCGCCTGCACAACGGCGCGGTGTGCTTCGTCGGCATCGGCCTGCCGTCGAAGGCCGCCAACCTGGCGCGCCTGACTTCCTCGCCGGACGTCGTGCTGATCTACGAGTCCGGGCCGATCGGCGCCAAGCCCAGCGTCCTGCCGCTGTCCATCGGCGACGGCGAGTTGGCCGAGACCGCCGATACAGTGGTCCCCACCGGCGAGATCTTCCGCTACTGGCTGCAGGGCGGACGGATCGACGTCGGCTTCCTCGGCGCGGCCCAGGTCGACCGCTTCGGCAACATCAACACCACCGTGATCGGCGACTACCGCCAGCCCAAGGTGCGCCTGCCGGGAGCCGGCGGCGCGCCGGAAATCGCCGGCAGCGCCAAGGAAGTGCTGATCATCCTCAAGCAGTCGCACCGCACCTTCGTCGACAAGCTGGCCTTCGTCACCTCGGTCGGCCATGGCGAGGGCGGCGACTCGCGCCAGCGCCTGGGCCTGCCGGGCAAGGGGCCGGTGGCGATCATCACCGACCTGTGCATCATGGAGCCGGAAGCCGGCAGCAACGAGTTCGTGGTCACTTCGCTGCATCCGGGCGTGACCCGCGAGCAGGTGGTCGAGGCCACCGGCTGGGCGATCCGCTTCGCCGAGCGGGTCGCCGAGACGCCCGCGCCGAGCGAGGTCGAACTCGCCGCGCTGCGCGACCTCGAGGCGCGCACCGCGGCCGCCCATGGACAGAAGGGGAGCGACGAATGAGCCGCGAGGTATTCATCTGCGATGCCGTGCGCACGCCGATCGGCCGTTTCGGCGGCAGTCTTTCCGCGGTGCGCGCCGACGACCTCGCGGCGGTGCCGCTGAAGGCCCTGGTCGAGCGCAACCCGGGGGTCGACTGGTCGGCGTTGGACGAGGTGTTCCTCGGCTGCGCCAACCAGGCCGGCGAGGACAACCGTAACGTGGCGCGCATGGCGCTGCTGCTGGCCGGTTTGCCGGAGAGCGTGCCCGGCGTCACCCTCAACCGCCTCTGCGCCTCGGGGATGGACGCCATCGGCACGGCGTTCCGCGCCATCGCCTGCGGCGAGATGGAGCTGGCCATCGCCGGCGGCGTCGAGTCGATGTCGCGCGCGCCGTACGTGATGGGCAAGGCCGATAGCGCCTTCGGGCGCGGCCAGAAGATCGAGGACACCACCATCGGCTGGCGCTTCGTCAATCCGCTGATGAAGGAGCAGTACGGCATCGACCCGATGCCGCAGACCGCCGACAACGTCGCCGACGACTATCGCGTGTCGCGTGCCGACCAGGATGCCTTCGCCCTGCGCAGCCAGCAGCGCGCCGGCAGGGCGCAGGAGGCCGGTTTCTTCGCCGAGGAAATCGTCCCGGTGACGATTCGCGGGCGCAAGGGCGACACCCTGGTCGAGCACGACGAGCATCCGCGTCCCGACACCACCCTGGAGGCGCTGGCCCGGCTCAAGCCGGTCAACGGGCCGGAGAGGACCGTCACCGCCGGCAACGCGTCCGGGGTCAACGACGGCGCCGCCGCGCTGGTCCTGGCCTCCGCGGAGGCAGTGGAGAAGCACGGCCTGACTCCGCGCGCGCGGGTGCTGGGCATGGCCAGCGCCGGCGTCGCCCCACGGATCATGGGCATCGGCCCGGTGCCGGCGGTGCGCAAGCTGCTGCGGCGCCTGGACCTGGCGATCGACGCCTTCGACGTGATCGAACTCAACGAAGCCTTCGCCAGCCAGGGCCTGGCCTGCCTGCGCGAACTGGGCGTGGCCGACGACAGTGAGAAGGTCAACCCGAACGGCGGTGCCATCGCCCTCGGCCACCCGCTGGGGATGAGCGGTGCGCGGCTGGTCCTCACCGCGCTCCATCAACTTGAGAAGAGCGGCGGCCGGCGCGGCCTGGCGACCATGTGCGTAGGCGTCGGCCAAGGCCTGGCGCTGGCCATCGAGCGGGTCTGACTGGCACAACCGGGTCGCCCGCCCGGTATCAAGAGCGCGCGTCGCGCGGCGCTGCCCATGTTTCGGCGGCGGCGCGGCGCGTGTGCAGCGGAACAGGACGCTCCGTCGCACGGTCAGGATGAAACGGACCCTGTCGAGAGAACAACAGCATGACTGCCCCTGTTCACCAGTACAGCAACGAAGAACGCCGCAAGCGCATCTTCGCCATCGTCGGCGCCTCCTCCGGCAACCTCGTGGAATGGTTCGACTTCTACGTCTACGCCTTCTGCGCGATCTACTTCGCACCGGCCTTCTTCCCCTCCGACAACCCCACGGTGCAGTTGCTGAACACCGCCGGGGTCTTCGCCGCCGGCTTCCTCATGCGCCCCATCGGCGGCTGGATGTTCGGCCGCATCGCCGACAAGCACGGGCGCAAGACCGCCATGCTGATCTCGGTGGTGATGATGTGCGCCGGCTCCCTGGCGATCGCCTGCATGCCCACCTACGCCAGCATCGGCACCCTGGCGCCGGCCCTGCTGTTGCTGGCGCGGATGTTCCAGGGCCTGTCGGTGGGCGGCGAGTACGGCACCAGCGCGACCTACATGAGCGAGGTGGCGCTCAAGGGCCAGCGCGGCTTCTTCGCCTCGTTCCAGTACGTCACCCTGATCGGCGGACAGTTGCTGGCGGTGCTGGTGGTGGTGATCCTGCAGCAGTTGCTGAGCGAGGACGAACTGCGCGCCTGGGGCTGGCGGATCCCCTTCGTGATCGGCGCGATCACCGCGGTGATCGCCCTCTGGCTGCGGCGCTCGCTGAACGAGACCGCTTCGAAGTCGACCCTGGAGCGCAAGGAATCCGGCACCTTCGCCGAGCTGTTCAAGCACAAGCGGGCCTTCTTCACCGTGCTCGGCTTCACCGCCGGCGGCTCGCTGATCTTCTACACCTTCACCACCTACATGCAGAAGTACCTGGTCAACACCGCCGGGATGAGCGCCAAGACCGCCAGCGCGGTGATGACCTTCGCCCTGCTGGCGTACATGCTGATGCAACCGCTGTTCGGCATGCTTTCCGATCGCATCGGGCGCAAGACCTCGATGCTCTGGTTCGGCACCCTGGGCACGCTCTGCACCCTGCCGATCCTGCTCGCGCTGAAGACCGTGAGCAGTCCCTACATGGCCTTCTTCCTGATCATCCTGGCGCTGGCCATCGTCAGCCTGTACACCTCCATCAGCGGCCTGATCAAGGCCGAGATGTTCCCGCCGGAGGTGCGCGCCCTCGGCGTCGGAGTGTCCTACGCGGTGGGCAACGCGATCTTCGGCGGCTCGGCCGAGTACGTCGCCCTGGGGCTGAAGTCGGTAGGGATGGAGAACGTCTTCTACTGGTATGTTTCAGCCATGTGCCTGCTGGCGCTGCTGGTCTGCGTGAGCCTGCCGGACCTGCGCAAGGTCAGCTACCTGAACGACGAGCCCTGACGGGCCGGGAAAAGGAAAACCGATGAGCGACGTACCCGCCAACCAGTTGTTCGATGCCTATTTCATGGCGGCGCCGATGCGCGCGGTGTTCTCCGACCGCGGCCGCCTGCAAGGCATGCTCGACTTCGAGGCCGCCCTGGCCCGCGCCGAGGCGCGCACCGGGGTGGTTCCCGCGACGGCGGTGGCGCCGATCGAGGCGGCCTGCCGCGCCGAACTGTACGACCCGCTGGCGCTGGCCGAGGCGGTCGCCACTGCCGGCAACTCGGCGATCCCGCTGGTCAAGGCGCTGGGCCGCCAGGTGGCGGCTGGCGACGCCGAGGCCGAGCGCTACGTGCATCTCGGCGCCACCAGCCAGGACGCCATGGACAGCGGCCTGGTGCTGCAACTGCGCCGTGCGCTGGCCTTGCTCGAGCAGGATCTGCAACGTCTTGCCGAGGTCCTGGCGGACCAGGCCGAACGGCATGCCGACACGCCGCTGGCCGGGCGCACCTGGTTGCAGCACGCCACCCCGGTGACCCTGGGCATGAAGCTCGCCGGCCTGCTCGGTGCCTTGACCCGGCACCGCCAGCGCCTGCGCGAGTTGCGCCCGCGCCTGCTGGTGCTGCAATTCGGTGGCGCCTCGGGGACGCTCGCCGCGCTCGGCGAACAGGCCCTGCCGGTGGCCGCGGCGCTGGCCGAGGAGCTGGGCCTGGCTTTGCCCGAACAACCCTGGCACACCCAGCGCGACCGCCTGGTGGAATTCGCCAGCGTGCTCGGCCTGGTGGCCGGTAGCCTCGGCAAGTTCGGTCGCGATGTCAGCCTGCTGATGCAGACCGAGGCCGGCGAGGTCTTCGAGCCGGCCGGCGCCGGGCGCGGCGGTTCCTCGACCATGCCGCACAAGCGCAACCCGGTGAGCAGCGCGGTGCTGATCGCCGCCGCCACCCGTGCGCCGGGGCTGGTCTCGACCCTGTTCGCGGCGATGCCGCAGGAACACGAGCGCAGCCTCGGTCTCTGGCACGCCGAGTGGGAAACCCTGCCGGAACTCTGTTGCCTGGTTGCCGGCGCGCTGCAACAGGCGATCGGCCTGCTCGAAGGCCTGGAGGTGGACGCCCAGCGGATGCGCCGCAACCTTGGCCTGACCCACGGCCTGGTGCTCGCCGAGGCGGTGAGCATCGCCCTGGCCCGCCGTATCGGCCGCGAAGCCGCGCACCATCTGGTGGAACAGTGCTGCCGCCGCGCCGTCGAGCATCGCCGCGAGTTGCGCGCGGTGCTCGGCGAAGAGGCGCGGGTGAGCGCCGAGTTGTCCGGCGACGAACTGGACCGCCTGCTCGATCCCGCCCATTACCTCGGCCAGGCCCGCGCCTGGGTCGAGCGCGCGCTCGCCGAACACCATGCCCTGGGCTTCGAACCCCATCCCGCCTGACTGGAGATCCCTTCGTGCCAACCGTACGCCTCGCCGACGGCGACCTGAACTACTCCCTGGAAGGACCGGCCGGCGCGCCGGTCCTGCTGTTGTCAAACTCGCTGGGCACCGACCTGGGCATGTGGGACACGCAGATCCCCGCACTCACCGCCCATTTCCGCGTGCTGCGCTACGACACCCGCGGCCACGGCGCCTCGCTGGTCACCCCCGGACCGTACGCCATCGGCCAGCTCGGCGCCGACGTGCTTGCCCTGCTCGATGCCCTCGAGCTGCCGCGCGTGCATTTCTGCGGGCTGTCCATGGGCGGCCTGATCGGCCAGTGGCTGGGCATCCACGCCGGCGAGCGGCTCGGCCGGCTGGTGCTGTGCAACACCGCGGCGAAGATTGCCAGCGACGAGGTCTGGAACACCCGCATCGATACCGTCCTGAAAGGCGGCGAGCAGGCCATGCGTGACCTGCGCGACGCCTCGGTGGCGCGCTGGTTCACCGCGGGCTTCGCCGAGCGCGAACCGGCGCAGGTCGAGCGCATCGTCGCGATGCTCGCGGCCACCTCGCCGCAGGGCTACGCGGCCAACTGCGCTGCGGTACGCGACGCCGATTTCCGCGAGCAGCTCGGGCTGGTCCAGGCGCCGACGCTGATCGTCGCCGGCAGCCACGATGCCGTGACCACTCCGGACAACGCCCGCTTCATGCAGGCGCGCATCGCCGACGCGCAGTTGGTCGAGTTCGCCGCCGCGCACCTGTCCAACGTCGAAGCGGGCGACGCCTTCAGCCGCCGCCTGGTCGATTTCCTGCTGTCCGCCTGAGGAGCCGCCGATGGACGAGAAACAACGCTACGAAGCCGGCATGCAAGTGCGCCGCGCGGTGCTCGGCGACGCCCATGTCGAGCGCAGCCTGGCCAACCTGACGCCGTTCAACGAAGAGTTCCAGGAGATGATCACCCGCCACGCCTGGGGCGACATCTGGACCCGTCCGGGGCTGCCGCGACACACCCGCAGCCTGGTCACCATCGCCATGCTGATCGGCATGAACCGCAACGAGGAACTCAAGCTGCATCTGCGCGCGGCGAAGAACAACGGGGTGAGCCGCGACGAGATCAAGGAAGTGATCATGCAGAGCGCCATCTACTGCGGTATTCCCGCGGCCAACGCGACCTTCCACCTGGCCGAATCGGTGTGGGACGAGCTTGGCGTGGAGTCGCAGCAGGCGTCCCGGTAGGTCGCCGGCGGCGCTAGCGGTAGGGCGAATGGCGTCGCAGGCGTTATCCGCCGATACCCCGAGGGCCAACGGCGGTTATCCGTCCTGCGCGTGGGTCGGCAAGGCGGCGCTTCCCCTTGCCAATCGCCGGCGTTTCCCGGAAGGTCGACAGCTCCGTCATCCCTTCGGTCCGCCATGAGCCGCAAGCTGCATATCCACGCGCCCGCGATCCACTACTTCGACATGGTTCGCCGCTGCCATTCGATCCGCGAAGCCGCGCGGCGCCTGAACGTCGCCTCGTCGGCGGTGAACCGGCAGATCCTCAAGCTGGAGGACGAGATCGGCGCGCCGCTGTTCGACCGCCTGCCCGGCGGCCTGCGCCTGACCGGAGCCGGGGAGATCTTCGCGCGCCACGTCACCGTGGTCCTGCAGGACATGGAGCGCGTGCGTTCCGAACTGGACGCGCTGCAAGGCCTGCGCACCGGCCATGTGGAGATCGCCACCATCGAAGCGGTGACCAGCGACCTGCTGCCCTGCGTGCTCAAGGCGATGCGCGAACGCTACCCGGACATCACCGTCGGCGTCACCCTGCTCGGTTCCCAGGCGATACCCGAGGCGGTGAGCAGTGGCGCGGTCGACCTCGGCCTGGCCTTCGCCCTGCCGCGCAGCGCCGACCTGCAACAGGTCAGCGTCGGCCATTTCCGCCTCGGTGCCATCGTCTCCCCGCAGCACCCGTTGGCGCGACACCAGGCCATCGCCTTCGCCGATTGCGTCGAACATGGCCTGATCATGGCCAAGAGCGAGCTGTCCATCCATCACCTGCTGGCGCCGCTCCAGCGCCGTTTGCGCGAACCGCGCCGGGCGGTGCTGGAGAGCAGCTCCCTGGAGCTGTCGCGACAACTGGCGCGGCGCGGGCTCGGCGTCGCCTTCCAGACCCGCCTGGGGATCGAGGCCGACATCGCCCAGGGCGAGCTGCGTTTCCTGCCGCTGAAAGACAATGGCGGCATCCACAGCGACCTCGGCCTCTACGTGCGCACCGGCCGCTACCTGCCGGTGGCGGTGGACGCCCTGGCCCGGCAGATCGCCGAGGAAGTGCGCCTGCGCGAGCGCGAGGAAGCGCGCCTGAACGAGGCCTGAGCGGCGCTCGCGCCGATGCCAGACGGCTTGCCCGAGCTTGCCCGTCCGCTGATGCCGTTTCGGCATCGGCATGTTCGATATTCTGTTCTTTGGTCAGCGCGGCGAAGTGCCGATACTGCCCCGCGACCCCGGCGCGAAACCGGGGGCTGAGTCGCCACAAGAACAACAAGCAACCAGCAGGACACACAGCATGAAGAAGATGATGCAGGGCGCCGCCGCCCTGATCGCGCTTGTCGGCGCCGGGGAGAGCATGGCGCTGGAATGGATGAGCAACAGCGTCGGTTTCCGTTACGGCCAGCAATTCACCAACCCGAACAACCCGGACAAGTTCGCCAAGCGCATCTACAGCTTCACCCACGCCGACGGCTATCGCTACGGCAGCAATTTCTTCAATCTCGATGTGTTCCTTTCCGACAACCGCGACCCGCGCAAGGGCACCGACCATGGTGGCAGCGAAGTCTATGCGGTCTACCGCCACCAGCTCTACGCTTCGCGGGTGTTCGACCGGCCGCTGGGCACCGGCCTGGTCAAGGACTACGCCTTCACCCTGGGCTTCGACGCCAGCCGCAACAACAACCTGGCTTCGGCCAAGAAGCGCGCCCTGGTGTTCGGCCCGACCCTCAAGTTCAACGGTCCCGGCGTGCTCGACCTGAGCCTGCTCTACTACCGCGAGAAGAACCACTTCGGCGTGCCCGGCGCGCGCCATCCCGACCACACCTTCGACACCACCTACATGCTCAACCTGACCTGGATGCGGCCGTTCAAGGTCGGCAACCATGCGGCGAAGTTCCAGGGCTTCGTCAACTACGTGGGAGAGAAGGGCGAGGACTACAACGACAAGGACACCGCGGCGGAAACCCTGGTCCGCACCGCCCTGATGGTCGCCGCCCTGCCAGGCGACAAGCGCCAGCCGAACCTGTGGCTCGGCGTCGGCTACGAGTATTGGCACAACAAGTTCGGCGTCGACGGTGGCACCGGCAGCCGCACCTCGACGCCGACGTTGAATATGGAATTCACCTTCTGAAGCGAAGCGCCGTCGCCCTACGCGATGCCGCCAACCCTGGGGTAGGGCGGATAACGCCACCGGCGTTATCCGCCGATACACCGAAGCCCGGCGGCGGATAACCGCAAGCGGTTATGCGCCCTACGCGATGCCCACCCCTGGGGTAGGGCGAATAACGCCACCGGCGTTATCCGCCGATACACCGAAGCCCGGCGGCGGATAACCGCAAGCGGTTATGCGTCCTACGCGATGCCGACCCCTGGGGTAGGGCGAATAACGCCATCGGCGTTATCCGCCGATACACCGAAGCCCGGCGGCGGATAACCGCAAGCGGTTATGCACCCTACGCGACGCCCACCCTTGGGGTAGGGCGAATAACGCCACCGGCGTTATCCGCCGATACACCGAAGCCCGACGGCGGATAACCGCAAGCGGTTATTCGCCCTACGCGATGCCTACCCTTGGAGTAGGGCGAATAACGCCATCGGCGTTATCCGCCGATACACCGAAGCCCGGCGGCGGATAACCGCAAGCGGTTATGCGTCCTACGCGATGGGGCAGTTTCACCCCGCATCCGCGTGACTGACCAACCCCTTCAGCAGCACCGCGGCGGTGGCCAGTGCAGCCGGCAGCACCAGGGCGGTCAGCACCTGTTCGAAGTTCCAGCCCAGGCCCAGCAGGGTGGCGCCGATCCAGGCGCCGAGGATGGCGCCGAAGCGGCCGATACCGAGCATCCAGGAGACCCCCGTGGCCCGCCCCTGGGTCGGATAGAAGCGCGCCGCCAGCGACGGCATCGCCGACTGCGCGCCGTTGATGCACATGCCGGCCAGCAGCACCAGGGTCGCCAGCAGGGTGACCTGGCCGAGGCTCTGGCCGACGCACCAGGCGAACACCCCCGCCAGCAGGTAGAACAGGCCGATCACCTTGTGCGGGTTGAAGCGATCCATCGCCCAGCCCACCGCTACGGCGCTGAGCACCCCGCCGAACTGGAACAGCGCGCCGATGAACGCCGCCTGCTCCAGGCTCGCGCCGCTATCGCGCATCAGGGTCGGCAGCCAGCTGGTGAGCAGGTAGACGATCACCAGGCCCATGAAGTAGGTCAGCCAGAGCAGCAGGGTGCCGGCGCTGTAGGTACCGGAAAAGATCACCGCGAACACGTTGCGGGCCTGCACCGTCTGCTGCTCGGGGACGTGGAAACTCCGTGCCAGCGCCACCTGCGCCGGGGCGATGGGGGCCAGCACCTGGCGTACCCGCTCGCTGCCGCGGTTGCGCACCACCAGGTAGCGCGCCGATTCCGGCAGGCGGAACAGCAGGACTACCGCCAGGACCAGCGGTAGCAGGCCGCCGAGCAGCAGCAGGCTGTGCCAGCCGAACAGCGGGATCAGCTTCGCCGAGACGAATCCGCCGCAGGCCATGCCCAGGTTGAAGCCACAGAACATGCTGGTCACCAGCAGCGACTTGAGGCGCTCGGGGGTGTATTCGGAAAGCAGGGTGGTGGCGTTGGGCATCGCCGCGCCGAGGCCGAGGCCGGTGAGGAAGCGCAGCGCCAGCAGTTGCTCGACGTTGGTGCTGTAGGCCGAGGCCAGGCTGAACAGGCCGAAGAGGAAGACCGCCGCGACCAATACCAGCTTGCGTCCGTAGCGGTCGGCCAGCGGTCCGGAGCCGAGGGCGCCGAAGACCATGCCGATCAGCGCGGCGCTCATCACCGGCCCGAGGCTGGCGCGGTCGATGCCCCAGTCCTGGGTCAGCGCCGGAGCGATGAAGCCCATCGCGGCGGTGTCGAGGCCATCGAGGAAGACGATCAGGAAGCACAGCAGGACGATCCGCCATTGGTACGGCGAAAGCGGCTGGGCATTGATGAAGGCTTGCACGTCGAGTCGTTCGACGGCGGGCAGGCTGGGGCTGTTCATGGGACGGGTTCCGCGGCGAGAGTGAGGGCGTGGGACGAGGGTCGGACGCGTGGCTCAGGTGCAGGCGGCGGAAGGCAAGGCGTGCTGCGGCATGTCGGGATTCCCCTGTTGTTTTTGTAGCGGAGGCGCTCGGCCTGCCGGGGTGCAGACACATTACGGAGGGCCATGGGGAGTGGCAATCCGATAATCGTTTATCGGTTCGCTGATCGAACGAAACCCTGTGAAATCTCGACCTTCGCCAGGCTGTGAAAATCCGGAACCAGATTCTAGAATCCTGCCTTTCCTCGACTCAGGAACGCCCCTCCATGGCCGGTAGCCTCATCGAACGCGCCCTCGGCTTGCTCGAACTCCTCGCCAGCGATGCCCGTGGCCTGCCCCTGCAACAACTGGCGGACCGCCTGGATATCCCCAAGAGCGCCGCGCACCGCATGCTCGCCGAGCTGATCCGGCTCGGCTACGTGCGCCAGGACGACGACACCAGCCGCTACCGCCTCAGCACCCGCCTGGCCGCGCTGGGCTTCCGCTTTCTCGCTTCCAGCGGGGTGGTCGACCTGGTCCAGCCGGTGCTCGACGGGCTCGCCCGGGAGACCGGCGAACTGGTGCGCCTGGGGGTGATCGAAGGCGATCGCCAGACCTGGATCGCCAAGTCCCAGGGCGCCACCTCCGGGCTACGCTACGACCCCGACATGGGGCGCGAGGCGCCGCTGTTCTACACCGCATCCGGGCACGCCTGGCTGGCCAGCCTGAGCGACAAGGCGGCGCTGGCGCTGGTGGAGCGCCAGGGCGTAGGGGCGGCGCGGGACTTCGGTCCCAACGCGCCGCGCTCCAGGAGCGAGCTGCTGCGCTACCTGAAGCGCGCCCGCGAGCACGGCTATGCCTGGCAGATCGAATGCTCGGCGCCGGGCATGGCGGCGATGGCCGCACTGGTGCGCCACCCCGAGGACGGACGGGCTCTCGGCGTGCTCAGCGTGGCCGGGCCGAGCGCACGCTTCGGCGAGGCGCGCATGCACGAACTGGCGCCCCTGCTCCTGGCCGCGGCGCAGGACCTGTCCCACGCCAGCCAGGCGTCCGAGCTGTTCCGCTGAGCCATCCGGCCCGGCCCCAGTCCTTTCCCGACATCAGCGTTCGAATAGCGAACGCTTTCTTGCCTGTCACGAGCCCGCATGCGGCGGGCCTTTCCGCACTTCCATGGATGCCCCGGCGGTAGTGCCGTCTCGAACCGCTCTTGCGCGGGGCCAGCCATTCGTTCAAATAATCTCCCTCGCTAAATCTGGAACGACGTTCTGGAATCTTGAAGCGAACAAGAAAACAACGATTGGGGACCGCCTTGGACGCACCGCTTCGCATCGCCCTCATCGGCGCCGGCAATATGGGCCGCCAGCATTACCACCGCTTGCAGCGAATCGCCGGTGCGCGCCTGTGTGCGGTGGCCGATCCCCAGGGCCAGGCGTTCGCCGCGGATGCCGGCGTGCCCTGGTTCGGCGATCATCGGAGGTTGCTGGAAGAAGCCCGGCCGCAAGCGGCGATCGTCGCCAATCCGAACAACCTGCATGTCGCCACCGCCCTCGACTGCCTCGCCGCCGGGGTGCCGCTGCTGCTGGAAAAACCGGTCGGCGTGCAGCTCGACGAAGTGAGCGAGCTGGTGGCCGTCGCCCGGCGATCTGGCGTTCCGCTGCTGGTCGGTCACCATCGTCGGCACAATCCGCTGGTCGTGCGGGCGCGCCAATTGATCGCCGAGGGCGCGCTCGGTCGGTTGCTGTCGGTCACCGCGCTCTGGCAGTTGAAGAAGCCCGACAGTTATTTCGAGGTGGCCTGGCGTCGCGAGCCCGGCGCGGGAATGTTGCTGACCAACCTGATCCATGACCTCGACCTGCTCCGCCACCTGTGCGGGGAAGTGCGGGAGGTGCAGGCGCTGGCCGGCAACGCCATCCGTGGCCTGCCCAACGAAGACAACATCGCGCTGCTCCTGCGCTTCGCCAATGGCGCCCTGGGCAGCCTGTCCGGTTGCGACGCTGCGGCGGCGCCCTGGAGCTGGGAGCTGGCAGCCGGGGAGAACCCGGTCTATCCGCGCCAGGCCGAGCAACCCTGCTACCTGCTGGCCGGCACCGAGGGTGCCCTGAGCCTTCCCCAGCTCCGCCGCTGGCGCTACGCCGAGGCCCGGCAGGGCTGGCACGACCCGCTGGCGGCCAGCGTGGAGGCCGTGGCGACAGGCGATCCCCTGCAACGCCAGCTAGAGCACTTCGTCCGGGTCGCGCGGGGCGAGGAAGCGCCATTGATGGATGCCACCGACGCCGCTCGCACCCTGGCGCTGGTCGAGGCGGTTCGCGAGGCCGCGCGCAGTGGCCGGGCCTGCGCGCCGGCCAGTTTCTGAACCGCTGACGATGAGGTAGTGCATGGAATCGAGGATTCTTTCCCTGGCGGCGCTCACCGTGCTCGAGCTGTCGCCCCCGGACATGGTCGAGGCTGCCGCCCGCGCCGGCTACAGTCATGTCGGCCTGCGCCTGGTGCCGGCCACCGTGGAAGAGCACCACTATCCGCTGCTGGCCGATGCCGGCCTGCGCCGGCGGACCCTGGCGCGGCTGCGCGACAGCGGAGTGCGCACGCTGGACGTGGAGATCCTGCGCCTGCGTCCGGACACCCGCGTCGGCGAGTTCGCCGCGGTGCTGGAGGTCGGCGCCGAGTTCGGCGCGCGCTATGTGCTGGTGGCCGGCAACGATGACGACGAACGGCGCAGCGCGGACAATTTCGCCGCGTTGTGCGACCTGGCGCGGCCGCTCGGCCTCGACCCGCACCTGGAGTTCATGCCCTGGACCGGGATCCGCGACCTGCGGCAGGCCGCGCGGGTGGTCGAGGCGGCGGCGCGGGACAACGCCGGCCTGTTGCTGGACGCCTTCCATTTCGACCGCTCGGCCAGCAGCCTGGAAGACCTGCGGGCGATCCCGCCTGCGCGCCTGGGCTACGCGCAACTCTGCGATGTCGTCGGGCCGCGTCCGACGTCGATGGACGAAATCCTTCGCCAGGCCCGCGAGGAACGGCGTTTCCCTGGCGATGGCGGGCTCGATCTGCTGGCGCTGCTGCGCGCCCTGCCGGAGAACCTGCCGCTGAGCCTGGAGGTGCCCGCGCTGGATTTGCTCGCGCGCGGCGTGGATGGCACGGAGCGGGCGCGGCTGGCGATCGAGCGGACCCGGGCGCTGCTCGCCCGCCTGTAGCGCCACCGCGCAGGCAGGTTGCCCGTTTGCATAATGGAACGGGGTTCTATAGTTTCCAAACGTTGAAGCCGATCGTTTCTTTCCTCGATGGCGGGTACCGTCAGAATAAATAGCCTGCTATCGATTTGCCCTGGTGCCCGGACCCTCCGATGAACGCATCCACCTCCCCGCTGCCCGCCAGCGACCAGACCCTGCGCGGCATCCTGCTGATCTGTGCCGCGGTGTTCCTGTTCGCCAGCCACGACGGGTTGTCCAAGTTCCTTTCCGGTTTCTACCCGATCGTCATGGTGGTCTGGGCCCGCTACCTGGTGCACACCCTGCTGATGGTCGCCGTGTTCGTGCCGCGCAACGGCCTCGCGGTGATCCGCAGCCGCCGTCCGCTCATGCAATTGGCGCGGGCGCTGTGCCTGATCGGCACCAGCCTGTTCTTCACCACCGGCCTGCGCTACCTGCCCTTGGCCGAGGCGACCGCGGTGAACTTCCTGGCGCCGCTGCTGGTGACCGCGTTATCCGTGCCGTTGCTGAAGGAGAAGGTCAGCCTCGGTCAATGGCTGGCGGTGCTCACCGGCTTCATCGGCGTGCTCTTCATCGTGCGTCCCGGTGGCGCGCTGTTCACCCCGGCGGCGTTGTTCCCGCTCGGCTCGGCGCTGTGCTTCGGGCTCTACCAACTGCTCACGCGGATGCTCGCCAACAGCGACAGCCCGACCACCAGCAACTTCCTCGCCGGCATCTTCAACACGCTCATCATGAGCCTGCTGGTGCCGTTCTTCTGGCAGACTCCAAGTCTTCTCCACGGCCTGATGATGATCGCCCTGGGCGGTTGCGGCATGGGCGGCCACCTGCTGCTGACCCAGGCCTTCCGCCATGCGCCGCCGGCGACCCTGGCGCCGTTCAGCTATGGCCAGATCATCTTCGCCGGCCTGCTCGGCCTGCTGGTGTTCGGCCACGTGCCGGATGCCTGGGCGCTGCTCGGCATCCTCGTCATCTGCGCCAGCGGCCTGGTGGTCGCCTGGCGCCGTGGCCGCTGAACGCAACGGGGTCGGCGCGTAGGCTTCACAACAGGCTCAGCGGATAGCTGACGATCAGCCGGTTCTCGTCGAAGCGGGTATTGCTGCCCCAGTCGCGGCGCTGGCTGGAGTTGCGCCAGCGGACGTTGAGACGCTTGAAGGCGCCGCTCTGCAGCGTGTAGCCCAGCTCGCTCTCGCGTCCCCATTCGCTGCCGTCGTCGGTGACTCCGGCCAGGCGCACATGGTCGCCATGCAGGTAGCGGGTCATGAAGGTCAGGCCGGGTAGGCCGAGGCCAACGAAGTCGAAGTCGTAGCGCAGTTGCCAGGAGCGCTCGCCGGGATTGTCGTAGCTGGCGTTGTAGCTGTCGTTGGCCAGGGTTCCGCCGCTGGTGCCGTTGACCCGCATCCAGCCGTCGTCGCCACTGACCTTCTGCAGGCCGAGATAGAGGGTATGCAGCCCGTAGCGCGCGGAGAACAGCGCGGAAACGGTGCGGTTATCGAGCTTGCCGGCGCGCGCGCTGCCAGCGTCGCGGCCACGGAATCCGCCGAGGTTGGCGCCCAGCAGCCAGTCGCCGAGCGGCTGGCTGTGTTGCAGTTGCAGGTACTGTTGGCGGTAGATGTCCTTCAGCTCGGCGTTCCACAGGCCGAGCAGGCTGCGTTCGCCATTGAAGCGATATTCGCCGCCGGCGAAATCGAAGCGGTCGGAAGTGGCGGCTGGCCGGCCGAACAGCGACATGTCCTGCATGCTTGCGTCGTTGCGCGGGCTGTTGCCGCGGAACTGGCCGGCGTAGAGGGTCAGGCCGGCGATCTCGTTGGCGCTGAGCTGGCCGCCGCGGAAGGTCTGCGGCAGCGAGCGGCCATCGTCGGAGCGGAGGATCGGCAGCACCGGCATCCATTCGCCGATCTTCAGTTCGCTGTTCGAGACGCGCAGCTTGCCGGCCACCGCCAGGCGTCCGAAGTCGTCGGCCGGGCGGCCGTCGTCGTGGATCGGCAGCAGTTGGGTGCCGGCCGTTCCCTTGCCGCCATCCAGCTTCAGGCTGTAGAGACCGAGGACATCGAGGCCGAAGCCGACGCTGCCCTGGGTGAAGCCGGAGCGGGCGTCGAGGATGAAGCTCTGCGTCCACTCCTCGGCCTTGCCCTGGCTGGCATCGCCGACGAAGTTGCGGTGCAGGTGGAAATTGCGCGCGGTGAGGCTGGCCTTGGCATCTTCGAGGAAACCTTGCCCGGCATGGACTGGCAGGCCGGCGCCCAGGCAGAGGGAAGCGCAGAGCGCGCGGACGTGGCTCGGGTGCGACATGGGTGTGTCCCTTCGTTCTTGTTCTTTAGGCAGGGAGGTGCCCGGCGAGCGCCGGGCGCTTGGACTCAGGCTTCGATCCGGCGCGGAGCCATGAAGTACAGCCAGGTCAGGGCGATGAAGTACATCGCCGGGATCATGGTGAAGAGCACCGCGTAGTTGTTGTTCGTCGCGGTCAGTACGCCGCCGACGATCTGGGTCATGAACATCCCGCCCAGCGCCGCGCACATGCCGCCGAAGCCGAACACCGTGCTCATCAGGTGCTTGGGCGTGTAGTCCATCACCAGGCTCCAGATGTTCGCCGTCCACGCCTGGTGTGCGCCGACCGCCAGGGCGATGGCCAGCACGGCGATCCACAGGCCGCTGGCGTTGGCGGCGAACACCACGCCGACGATGGTGCAGGCGAACAGCAGCATCGACAGCAGGCGCGCGCGGATCGCCGGCATGCCGCGGCCGATCAGCCAGGACGAAAGGATGCCGCCGCCGACGCTGCCGAAGTCGGCGGTCAACCAGATCAGGATCAGCGGGATGCCCATCTGCGTCACGCTGATGCCCAGGCCGTACTGCTGGTTGAGGAACGGCGGCAGCCAGTAGAGGTAGAACCAGAACACCGGCGCGGTGATCGAGTAGGCCAGGGCGAAGGCCCAGGTGCCGCGGCGGCGGAGAATCTGCGAGAAGGGCACGCGGGTGGCGGGCGGCTCCTCCTGCTGCTGGATGTATTCCAGCTCGCTCTGCTTCACCCGCGGATGCTCCTCGGGGTTGTAGTAGTTGCGCCACCAGAACACCAGCCAGACCAGGCCCAGCGCCGACATGCAGAGGAACGCCGCCTGCCAGCCCCAGACGCCGAGGATCAGCGGCAACAGGGCCGGGGTGACCATCGCGCCGACATTGGTGCCGGCGTTGAAGATGCCGGTGGCCACCGCCCGTTCCCCGGCGGGGAACCACAGGCGGGTGGTCTTCACGCAGGCCGGGTAGTTGGCCGCCTCGGTCAGGCCGAGGATGAAGCGGCAGACCATGAAGCCCGCCGCCGAGGTCGCCAGGCCGTGGGCGCCGGTGGCCAGGCTCCAGAGCAGCACGGCGAGGAAGAACGCGCGCTTGACCCCGACCTTGTCGATGAAGCGGCCCTGGAGGATGAAGCCGATGGCGTAGCCGACCTGGAACCAGAAGTTGATGTTGGCGTAGTCCATCGCCGTCCAGCTCATCTTCTCGGCCAGGATCGGCTGCATCACGCCGAGGGCGGCGCGATCGATGTAGTTCAGGGTGGTGGCGAAGAACACCAGGGCGAGCATGCCCCAGCGCGTCCGGCCGACGGCGAAGGCGTTGCGGATCCTGCCGCCGCGGGATTCCCGCGGGGCGTCGGCGGCGAGCAGTCGAGAGCTGGAAGAGTGGATCATTGACGGGGCCATCCTTTCGGCGGCCGGCGCCTGGGCGCCCGGCCTGGATTTGTCGTTCTGGGTTGCACGCGGGCGGGCCAGGGGCCGCGCCGGTGTCAGCGGGCCAGGGGCGGTCGGGCCGGACGAGCGGCCAGCGGACGGGATGGAGGGCGGACGGAGAGGTCGGCGATGGACATGAGCGGGTACCCGATTCTTGAAATTGTTATGTCGCGTGGGTTGCGCAGGTGCCCGGAAAGAAGCGCGGAGCGCTTCCGGCAGATCGGGACGGCCTGCACGGGTGGCAGCGATGGTGCGCGATTGGTCGAAAAAGCGTCAATTCGATAATCGTGCTTCCGTTCGATATTCGAACGGAATACTAACCAGTTCGTACATTTTGCGTTGCCCGGCAGTTGGCGCAAACCAATAATCGGCTTGCCGGGCGAGCGGTCTCAGCGACCCGAAGTGGCTTCCCGGCGCATCCCGCGCGGGCTATCCGCGCCTCCGCCGTTCCGCCGCCGGCCCTCGCGCGGCGCCAGGCGCCGTAGGGCGCATTGAGGAGTCGAAGCATGCAGCGTTCGATCGCCACCGTATCCCTGAGCGGCACCCTGCCGGAAAAGCTCGAGGCCATCGCCGCCGCCGGTTTCGACGGGGTGGAAATCTTCGAGAACGACCTGCTTCATTACGACGGCAGCCCGCGCGACGTACGCCGGCTGTGTGCCGACCTGGGCCTGGAGATCCTGCTGTTCCAGCCGTTCCGCGACTTCGAGGGCTGCCGCCGGGAACGCCTGGGGCGAAACCTGGAGCGCGCCGAACGCAAGTTCGACCTGATGCAGGAACTCGGCACCGACCTGGTGCTGGTGTGCAGCAACGTCGCTGCCGATGCCCTCGGCGAACCGGCGCTGCTGGCCGATGACCTCCGGCTGCTGGCCGAGCGCGCCGCCGTCCGCGGCCTGCGCATCGGCTACGAGGCGCTGGCCTGGGGGCGCCAGGTGAACACCTGGGAGCAGGCCTGGGACCTGGTGCGGCGGGCCGACCAGGCTAACCTCGGGCTGATCCTCGACAGCTTCCATACCCTTTCGCTGGACGGCGATCCGCGCGGCATCGCCGATCTTCCGGGGGAAAAGATCTTCTTCGTGCAAGTGGCCGACGCGCCCTTGCTGGCAATGGACGTGCTGGAATGGAGCCGGCACTTCCGCTGCTTCCCGGGTCAGGGCGGCTTCGACCTGGCAGGCTTCCTCGCGCCGGTCGTCGCGTCCGGCTATCGCGGTCCGCTGTCGCTGGAGGTCTTCAATGACGGCTTCCGCGCCGCGCCGACCCGCGCCAACGCCGTCGACGGCCTGCGCTCGCTGCTCTACCTCGAGGAGAAGACCCGCGAGCGCCTGCAACGCCAGACGCCGCACGTGGCGGTGGACGAGCTGTTCGCGCCGCCGCCGGCGAGCCTCTGCGACGGCATCGAGTTCCTCGAGTTCGCCGTCGACGAGACGCTCGGCGCGCGCCTTGGCCAGTGGTTGCAGCGACTGGGCTTCGCCAGGGCCGGCGAGCACCGTTCGAAGAATGTCAGCCTGTTGCGCCAGGGCGACATCAACCTGGTACTGAACGCCGAGCCCTATTCCTTCGCCCACGGTTTCTTCGAGGCCCACGGACCGTCCTTGTGCGCCACCGCGCTGCGCGTGCGTGACGCCGGCCAGGCGCTGGAGCGCGCTCGTGCGTACGGAGGCCAGCCGTACCGCGGACTGCTCGGCCCCAACGAGCGGGAAATCCCGGCGGTGCGCGCCCTCGACGGCAGCCTGCTGTATCTGGTCGAGCGGCACACCGAGGGCCGCAGCATCTACGACAGCGACTTCGTGACGAACGACGCCGACACCTCCGGCCTCGGCCTGCGACGCGTCGACCACGTGGCCCTGGCGCTGCCCGCCGAAGGCCTGGACAGCTGGGTGCTGTTCTACAAGAGCCTGTTCGACTTCGGCGCCGATGACGAGGTGGTGCTGCCCGACCCCTATGGCCTGGTCACCAGCCGTGCCGTGCGTAGCCCCTGCGGCAGCGTGCGCCTGCCGCTGAACATTTCCGAGGACCGCAACACCGCCATCGCCCGATCGCTGTCCAGCTATCGCGGTTCCGGCGTGCACCACATCGCCTTCGATTGCGCCGACATCTTCGCCGCCGTGGCCGAGGCCAAGGAGGCCGGGGTCGCACTGCTGGAAATCCCGCTGAACTATTACGACGACCTCGCCGCGCGCTTCGACTTCGACGACGAGTTCCTCAGCGAACTGGCCTACTACAACGTCCTCTACGACCGCGACGCCCAGGGCGGCGAGCTGTTCCATGTGTTCACCGAGCCGTTCGAGGAGCGCTTCTTCTTCGAGATCCTCCAGCGCCGCCACGGCTACGCCGGCTACGGCGCGGCCAACGTGCCGGTGCGCCTGGCGGCGATGGCGCAAGCGCGGCGGGGTGTGCGCCGGGTCAAGCTGTGAGAATTGTCGGGGCTCCGGCAGGTGCTCTTCCTACAGCCGGGCGGGCCCCGCATAATCGGCCGCAATTCCCGCCGGCCACGAGTGAGTCACCGATGTCCAAGCCTGATCCCGCCGTCGTGGAGGAATCCGCTCCGCGCGGCAAGGGACGCAAGAACAATCCCGAGAAGACCCGCCAGGACATCCTCCGCGCCGCCATCGACGAGTTCGTCGCCCAGGGCCTCTCGGGTGCGCGGGTGGACGCCATCGCCGAGCGCACGCATACCTCGAAGCGGATGATCTATTACTACTTCGGCAGCAAGGAGCAGCTCTACCAGGCCGTGCTGGAGAAGCTCTACAGCGACATCCGCGGTATCGAGGGCACCCTGCGGCTGGGCGCGCTGCCGCCGGCCAAGGCGATGGAGAAGCTGGTGGAGTTCAGCTTCGACTACCACGACCGGCATGTGGATTTCGTGCGCATCATCAGCATCGAGAACATCCACAAGGGCGAGCACATCGCCAGCAGCGAACTGGTGCAGAGCGTCAACAGCTCGATCGTCCAGAGCATCGCCGAGATTCTCCGCCGCGGCGAAGCGGAAGGGGTGTTCCGCGCCGGGCTGGAGGCGCTCGACGTGCACATGCTGATCAGTTCGTTCTGCTTCTACCGGGTGTCCAATCGCTACACCGTGTCGCGGATCTTTCGCACCGACCTGCACGACGCCGAGGTTCGCCAGCGGCACCGGCGGATGATTGGCGAGGCGGTATTGCGCTACATCCGTGCCTGACTCCGGTCCCCTCTCCCCTTGGCGGGAGAGGGGCGCCATTCAGTCGCCCAGGCTGGCGAAGTGCGCCTGCATGCGCGCGGCGTCGGCCGCCACCCCGCTGAACAGTTCGAATGCCTTCACCGCCTGGAACACCGCCATGGTGCCGCCGTCCAGTGTGCGGCAGCCGAGGGCGCGGGCCTGGCGCAGCAGCTCGGTTTCCAGCGGAAAGTAGATCACCTCGGCGACCCACAGGTCGGCGCGCAACAGTTCCGCCGGCACCGGCATGCCGGGTAGCTTGGCCATGCCCACCGGGGTGGTGTTGACCAATCCCTGGGCGTCGCCCAGGGCGCCGGCCAGGTCGCTGCCGGCGAGCGCTCGTGGCGCGCCGAAGTGCTGGTTGAGGTTGTCCGCGAGGGCCTGGGCCCGCGCCGGGTCGACGTCGAACAGGACCAGCCGCTCGACGCCCTCGGCGAGCAGCGCATGGGCCACTGCCGCGCCGGCGCCGCCCGCGCCCATCTGCACCACGCGCTGGCGCGGCGCGCCGGCCAGGCCGCGCCGAAAGCCCTCGGCGAAGCCCAGGCAGTCGGTGTTGTGGCCGATGCGCCGGCCATCGCGCAGCACCACGGTGTTCACCGCGCCGATGCCGCGTGCCTCGGCGGAGAGGTCGTCGAGCAGGGGGATGATCGCCTGCTTGCAGGGGAAGGTGACGTTCAGCCCGGTGAAGCCGAGGTCGCTGGCGGCGGCGAGCAGGAACTCCAGGTCGTCCGCCGACTTGCCCAGCGGGTCGAGATCGATCAGCCGGTACAGATAGCGGATGCCCTGGGCGTCGCCCTCGCGCTCGTGCAGGGCAGGGGTCCGCGACGCCTGGATGCCGGCACCGATCAGGCCGGCGAGAACCGATCGCGGCGCGCTCATGCGGCCGCCTCGAAACGCTCGGCGAAATGTTCCAGGGCCAGGCGGTAGCCGAGGCTGCCGAATCCGCAGATCACTCCCAGCGCCACCGGCGAGACGTAGGAGTGGTGGCGGAACGCTTCGCGCTGGTGGACGTTGGACAGGTGCACTTCGACCACCGGCAGTTCCACCGCGGCCAGGGCGTCGCGCAGCGCCACCGAGGTGTGGGTCCAGGCGGCGGGGTTGATGACGATGCCGGCGACCCGGCCGCGGGCCTGGTGGATCCAGTCGAGCAGTTGGCCTTCCTGGTTGGTCTGGCGGAAGTCCACGGCGAAGCCGCGCGTCTCGGCGAAGGCCGCGCATTCGTCGGCGATTTCGCCCAGGGTCCGCCGGCCGTAGGTCTGTGGCTCGCGGGTGCCGAGCAGATTCAGGTTGGGGCCGTTCAGGACCAGTACCGTGCGCGTCATGGCGCAGCCTCCACAGCAATGATGTCATCGATGCCGGAAAAATGTACCGAACGGTTACTTTTGTAAACCGGACGCCGTCGCCGACGGGACGAAAGCGTTCGATTATCGGCGTCCGCTCACTCGCCTGCCGTCGGTTGCGTCGCGCCGCGGCCGCGCAGGGTCATGTCGGGCAGTGCCGAGGCCACCGCCAGGCCGAGCAGCGCCACCGCCGCGTTGACCAGGAAGAGCACCTTGAAGGCATCCGCGAGGACATGCTGGAGGATCACCCGGGCCGGCCCGCTGGCGGCGTCCAGGCTGCTCAGCAGGGCGCTCTCGGAAAAGCCCTGGTCGAGCCCGCCGCCGATCCGCAGGTGCTTGAGCAGGGCCAGCAGGATCGCCGACATCAGCGCCACCCCGACCGCCCCGCCGAGGGAGCGGAACAACGTCGCGTTGCTGGTGGCGACGCCGATGTGGCGTTGCTCCACGGCGTTCTGCGCGGCCACCAGGCTGGTCGGGAACTGGGTACCGATGGCGATCCCGGTGAGCAGCATGCACAGCCCGGACAGCCAGTGGTCGCCGACCGGGACCAGGGCCAGGCCGGCGATGCCGCAGGGCAACAGGACGGCGCCGAGCAGGATCAGCGGCTTGTAGCGTCCCAGGCTGGCGGTCAGCCGCCCGCAGCAGTACGCGCCCAGCGGCAGGCCCATGACCAGCGGCAGCAGATGCAGCGCGGCGCTGTCGGCGCCGGCGCCGGTAACGCTCTGGTAGCGCAGCGGTACCAGCACGGTCAGCGAGATGGCCTGGAAGCTGGCGAAGAACGCAACCAGCCAACTGAGGGTGGCGGCGCGGACGGCGAACAGTTGCATCGGCACCAGCGGTTCGCGGAAGCGCCGCTCCTGGGCGACGAACAGCAGCAGGGCGAGCGCCGCCAGGGCGAACAGGCCGAGCAGCGCAGGGTCGCTCCAGGCTGCGCCCTGGCCGATCTGGGTGATGGCCAGGAGCAGCGCGGTGAGGCCCACCACCATCAGCACGATGCCCAGGTAGTCGATCATCGGTTGCCGGCGCGGCACCGGCAGGCCGACCAGGGTTCGCCGCGAGATGGCCAGCGCGAGAAGGCCGATCGGCAGGTTGATCCAGAATACCCAGCGCCACGACAGGTACTCGGTGAGCAGGCCCCCGAGCACCGGGCCGGCGACGCTGGCGATGGCGTACATGCTGCTGAAGTAACCCTGGTAGCGGCCGCGCTCGCGCGGCGGGACGATGTCGCCGATGATCGCCTGGCTCACCGCCATCAGCCCGCCCGCGCCGATCCCCTGCAGCACTCGCGCCAGCACCAGTTGGCCCATGCTCTGCGCGAGCCCGCAAAGCAGCGAGGCGGCGGTGAACACGACGATGGCGAAGAGCATCAGACGGCGGCGGCCGTAGAGGTCGCCGAGCTTGCCGTAGATCGGCATCGATACGGTCATCGCCACCATGTAGGCCGAGATCACCCAGGCCAGCAGGTCGAGGTCGGCGTAGTCGGCCGAGATCGCCGGCAGGGAGACGGCGACGATGGTCTGGTCGAGGGCGCTGAGGAAGATCGACAGCATCAGGCCGGCGAGGACGGTACGGACGGCGGGCGGGTTCTGGGCGAGATCGGACAAGACGGCACCTGGGGCGGACGGAACGCGAAGGCAGCGGGCATCATACTGCGCCTGGGGTAGGACAGGTGCCGGGGAGAATCGATCCGTGGGCCGTCTTTCGTCGATATCCGCCTGCGCCAACGTTGCGTCCCGCCTTGGGAAAGGTGCCCCGGCGTTGCGCCGGGGTGGCGCGGCCTACTCGATTTCCTCGTAGGGCAGGCCGACATAGTTCTCGGCTATGGTCGCCAGGCCCGCCTCGGAGCCCAGGTAGTACTCCAGTTCGGTCTGCTGGATGCGCTGGCTGAACGCGTCGGTGTCGGGGAAGCGATGCAGCACCGAAGTCATCCACCAGGAGAAGCGTTCGGCCTTCCAGATCCGCCGCAGGCAGATTGCCGAGTAGCGTTCCAGCAGTTCGCCGCGCCCTTCGCGGTAGGCCTTCAGCAGCAGCCGGTAGAGCGTGCTGACGTCGCTGGCCGCCAGGTTCAGTCCCTTGGCGCCGGTGGGCGGCACGATGTGCGCGGCGTCGCCGGCGAGGAACAGCCGGCCATGCTGCATCGGCTCGACCACGAAGCTGCGCAGCGGCGCGATGCTCTTCTCCAGCGAAGGACCGGTCACCAGTTTCTCCGCCACCTCGGCCGGGAGGCGCGCTTTCAGTTCCGTCCAGAAGCGCTCGTCGGACCAGTCCTCGACCTTCTCTGTCAATGGCACCTGTACGTAGTAGCGGCTGCGGGTCGCCGAACGCTGGCTGCACAGGGCGAAGCCGCGCGGATGGTTGGCGTAGATCAGTTCGTGGCTGACCGGCGGGGTGTCGGCGAGCAGGCCGAGCCAGCCGAACGGATAGACCCGCTCGAAGACCTTCAGCCGTTCCGCCGGGATCGATTGCCGCGAGATGCCGTGGAAGCCATCGCAGCCGGCGATGTAGTCGCAATCCAGGCGCAGCCGTTCGCCGTCGCGTTCGAAGGTCACGTAGGGGCGCTCACCTTGCAGGTCGTGCAGGCGCACCTCGGCGGCCTGGTAGACGGTAGTGGCGCCGCAGGCTTCGCGGGCCTCCATGAGGTCGCGGGTGACCTCGGTCTGGCCGTAGACCATCACCGTCTTGCCGCCGCTCAGGCGCTTCAGGTCGATGCGCCGGCGCTGCCCGGCGAAGGCGATCTCCACGCCTTCGTGGACCAGCCCGTCGCGCGCCATGCGCCGGTCGACGCCGGCCTCGCGCAGCAGGTCGACCATACCCTGTTCCAGCACGCCGGCGCGGATGCGGCCGAGCACGTAGTCCGGGGTCTGGCGTTCGAGGATCACGTTGTCGATGCCGGCCTTGTGCAGCAACTGGCCGAGCAGGAGGCCGGACGGACCGGCGCCGATGATGGCGACTTGAGTCTTCATTGCGGATAGCCCTCTCGCTGTTATGGCTGGCCGGCGGCGCATGCGCCGGCGCTGATCTTGTCTGGAGGTGGCTGTATTTTTGTTTGCCGTGGAGTGCTATAGAAGGCAAATTGCCGATCTATTTCTGGACTTTTATAAAGTCTGTTCGGCAATCGGCCATTTCGCTCGGAGGGCTCGATGACGGATTCCATCCGCGACGTCCCGGTGTTCAAGCTCTACGGCGCTCCCCTCGAATGGCCGACCCCGGACCTGCTGCACTGCGAGTCGATCCCCGCCCGCAGTCGTCTGCACGACTGGGAGATCAAGCCGCACCGGCACGCCGATCTCGCTCAGTTGCTCTACGTGCGCAAGGGCTGGGCGCAGCTCCAGGTCGAGGGCGAGCCGACTCGCGTCGAGCAGCCTTCCATCCAGTTCGTACCGCCGTTGTGCATCCATGGCTTCCAGTTCTCCGAGCGCATCGACGGCTACGTGCTGACGCTCGCCGCACCGTTGCTGGCGCGCTTGCAGGCGCACCTCGGCGCGCAGCGCCAGGCGCTGGAGGCGCCGGGGTTGTACCCGGTGGGCGCGGACCGGCGCTATATCGACACGCTGTTCGACGCCATAGACGGTGAGTATGCTGGCGCAGCGCCAGCGCGCGAGCTGTTGTTGCAGTCGCTGATCGGCGTGCTGGCGGTATGGCTGGGGCGGCAGGTGATGGTCCGGCGGGCGGAGGCACGGCCGGGTCGTGGTCAGGAATACCTATCGGCCTTTTCGCAACTGGTCGAGCGGCATTTCCGCGAGCACCTGGGAATCGACGAGTACGCGCGTCGCCTGGGCATCTCCCCGGCACACCTGAACAGCGTGGCGCGCCGCCTCAGCGGGCAGACCGCACTGGGCATCGTGCACCAGCGCCTGCTGCTGGAGGCCAAGCGCGACCTGGTCTACACGGCGATGACGGTGAACGAGATCGCCGACCGCCTCGGCTTCAGCGAGCCGGCCTACTTCACCCGTTTCTTCAAGCGCCTGAGCGGCGTCTCGCCGAGCGCTTTCCGCAAGGGCGACTAGTGTTCGCGGCGCAACTGGACGATCTCCAGCGCGCGTCCCTCGTCATCACGCGGGCGTCGGCCGCTCTCGACGAAGCCGCAGCGCGCGTAGAACCCCAGCGCCTCGCGGTTGGCGGCGTAGACCTCGACTTCCAGCGCGCCCTTCAGGGTTGCCGCGTGCTCCACCAGTTGCCGGCCGATCCCGCGCCCGTGGGCCGTCGGGGCGACGAACAGGCCGCCGATGAAGGCATCGAGCAGGCCGATGAAGCCCAGCGGCGTATCGCCGTCCAGCGCCAGCCAGGTTTCCGAGGCATCCAGATAATGATCGCGAACCAGTGCCTTCTGCTTCTGCAACTCGGCTTCGCCGAGGAAACCGTGGCCGACGCGCGAGGCCTCCAGCCAGATGGCCAGGGTGGCATCGCGGTCGGCGGGAATGTAGCGGCGGATTTTCAGCGGAGAGGACATGGCGGCGGCTCGCAACGGGAACAGCCGCGGATTATCGCGTGAGCCGGCGGGAAAAGGGTAGGTCCGGCATGTACGCTTCAGTCGCCGCGGATGTACTGTTCCAGTTGCTGGATCAGCTCGGCCTGCTCGGCGATCGCCGCCTTGACCAGGTCGCCGATGGACAGCAGGCCGAGCAACTGGCCGTCTTCCACGACCGGCAGGTGGCGCAGGTGGCGATCGGTCATCAGGTTCATGCAGGTGTCGACGCTCTGCTTCGAGTCCACGCTGACCACCGGCGCGCTCATGATCGCGCTGATCGGCGTACCGATGGACGAACGGCCCTTGAGGACCATCTTGCGCGCATAGTCGCGCTCGCTGACCACCCCTACCACCTCGCCATGGTTCACCACCAGCAGCGCGCCGATGTTCTTTTCCGCCATCAGGCGCAGGGCGTCGAGCACCATCTCGTCCGCTCCGATGGTGTACACCTGCTGGTTCTGCTTGGCGTTCAACAGTTGTGCCACGGTTTTCATACGCGCCCCTCCGGAGCCGTTCTCACGTCCAGCAAGAATCGTAGACGGCGAGCGGATCGGCAAGCGGGGAAAACGGCATCGAACCGATTGAAAAACGTCATCATCGCTTTCCCGACGAAGGTAGGGCCCGCGCTATTAGTCTTTCCCTGCGGGGCTAGTGCAGCACCCGTGCGAGCCCTTCCGGCGACTGGCCGGTGACGTAGCAATGGCGGTGCCGGTCGAGGCTGAGCGGGTGGCCGGCGTCGGTCAGCAGCCTGGCGATGCCCTCGAGGTGTTCCTTGACGTTCACCTGGTATTCCTGCTCGGTCAACGGCACGACCCACAGCAGGTCGACCGGATGCGCCGACAGGGCGAAGCCGTCGAACAGGGAGGCATCCTCCTCCAGCGGCGCCGGGAGGAGAAGGAAGTGCCGCAGCAGGCTCTGCTCGTAGAGCGGGAAGCCGAACGCCACCGCATGTCCATGTCCCAGGGCGAGGCGCTCGTGGAATGGCAGGCCGGCGAGCCATTGCAGGTGGCGCAGGTCATCGCCGCCCAGTTCGTCGAGATAGCAGATCAGCTCGGCGGACCAGCGCGCCTTGCCCATGTAGGGCGCGAAATGCATCGGTGCCTGGCTCATCCCGGCGGTGATCACCACATGGTGCGGCCGCCGGGTGCTTTCCAGGCGATAAGCGAAGACCGCCATTTCCGGCGCCGCTACGCAGTGTCTCCAGAAGTCCCGGCAATCCAGGGTCATGGCGGGCGCACAACCGAAATGGGCGTCGTATTTCTCGCGCAGCCGGGCGATGTAGTCGTTCATCTTCGGTCCTCTGGACTTAGCGGGTGGGGCCGGACATGGGGCGCCGGGGGCGCGGCCGTTTCCATGCGAGGGCAGACCAGTGATGGCTGATCCTGGTTGCCGTTGGGTGACCAATGGAATGCGAACGGCGACTGCCGAGAAATCGGCTCGTTCCGAGAGAGGCGAGAGGCTTTCCTTCTTGGTGCGTAGGAAAGCGCTGAGGGCAGCTGAGGGTATCTGTCGGGAACGGAAAAAAGCCCGTCGGGAACGGGCGAAGAGGGAAGCTTACCAGGGCAGCGGGAAGTGGCCTTCCGCGCGCAGGTAGTCAGGATCGGGGGTGAACGGGTCGATCTTCTGCCGCTCGCTGCAACCCTGGCGTTCGCAGTCCCGCAGGCGCTGCAACGGCGAGCGGTCGTCGCGCTGGATGCGGATGCCTGTGACAGGCGCGCCTTCGGAAAGGCTGTAGCTGCGGCCGCTCTCGCAACCGGGCAGGGTCAGGCAAAGGCAGAGGAGCAGGGTGGTGTGCGGGTGTCGTGGCATTGCAGGTCGAATGGGCTTGCGAAGGCCGCCCATGCTATCAATCGGCCAGCAAATAGGGGGCCGGATGGACAGTCCATGACCGGGATGAGAGTTGCTTCGCAAACCCGGAGATGCCCTCGAAAGGCTATTGCCTCACGCGGGAAAGCCCGTCGAAGGCCCGCAGCAACTTGCCCAGGACGAGGGTCAGCGCCTCTTCTTCCGGGCCGGAGCCGAGACCCGCCAGCAGCCTTTCGTCGAGCCCTGCGACCTGTGCCAGGGCCTGCTCGAACACCGCCTGTGCCGCGGGGCTGCGGCGCACCAGCACGGCGCGACCGTCGTCCGGGTCCGGCAGGCGGCTGACCCAGCCGCGCCGCACCAGCCGTTCGATGGTCCGGCCCAGCGCGGTGCGGTCGGTCTGCGAGTGCTCGATGAGCACGCTCATCGGCACGTCACCGTCGAAGGCGTGGATGATCCGCAACGCACGCCATTCATGCAGCCCCAGTTCGAGAGGGGCAAGCAGGGCGGTGAGTTGCCGTTCGCGCTGGCGGACGATCTCCGTCATCAGGTACAGCGGGCCTTGGGGCAGCCCCAGTGCGTTCGTCTCGGTCATTGGCCCGGTCACCTTCCTCGATCCTCTTTCGCCAGGGCGGGGATTGTAGCGCTCAGGCGTCGGCGAATCCGTAGTCGCTCCAGCGTTCTTCGACTCGCCTGCGCAGCGCCGTCGGATAGGCGTGGCGGAACGACGCCGTAGCGGCACGCATTTGCCCGGCGAACTGTTCCGGGTACAGGCAGTTGATCACCAGCCGACCGCCGCTGCCTCGTGCCTTGTCCTCGGCATCGAGGTAGGGAACCATCGGGAAGTCACGGATCTGCGGGAAGGCGAAATGGTCGTGCAGCGGATGCGCGCGGGTCGCCAGCGCCCATACCACCTGGTCGATCTCGGTGACGTCGATGTCGTTGCCGACCAGGATCAGCTTCGGCACCAGGTGCCCGGCATGCGAGCCGAAGACGGTCTCGGCGACCCGTGCGGCGAAGGCCGCGGCGTCGGTGCCCAGGGCCGCCAGGCGCTGCACGTCGATCGACAGCACGGCCCAGCAGGTCGCCGCCTCGTAGGAGCACCAGACCATGTCCACCGGCAGTCCGGCGTTCTGCGCCACGTCCAGCAGTTGCGCGGAAATCATGGTGCCCCAGATGGTGTGGTTTTCCTCCGGTGGCGTGCCGGCGACGCAGATCGGCAGGATCGGCTGGTCGCGGAAGCTCAGCGCATGGACGTGGAACAGCGGCTGCGGCTTGCCGGTGGGGAAGGAATAGCCGTGGTATTCGCCCATCGGGCCTTCCAGCGCGGTTTCGTCGAGGCTGATCTCGCCCTCCAGGACGATCTCGGCATTGGCCGGAACCCACAGGCCGTTGGTCTGCGTGCGCACCACCTCCACCGGCTCGCCGACCAGGGCGCCCACGTAGCCGGCTTCGCTGACCCCCTCCGGCAACGGCATGCCGGCCGCCGCGAGTGCCGCTGGCGGTGCGCCGAGGGCCATCGCCCAGGGCGTTGGCTTGCCCTGGCGGCGCCACTGCTCGCGGATGATGCCGATGTGCTGAGTGGGAATGGTCGGACCCGCCAGGGTGTTGCGGTCCACCAGCATCAGCCGGCCCACCGACCAACTGTCCCAACTGCCGTCCGGCGTCTGTACCACGTGGAAACCGTAGGTGCCGAAATAGCGCCCGCCGTCCTGCTCATGGAGCAAGGGAACCGGGAAGCGGGTCAGGTCCACCTGCTCGCCGAGCCAGACGTTTTCCTGCACCGGCCCGCGCTCCAGCCGGCGCGGCGCGATCGGTTCCGCGCGCATCGCGGCGCGCAGCATGGCCACGATGTCCCGCGGCCCGCTGTGTTCCGGCAGGCCGAAATGCAGCGCCAGGCGCGAATGGGCGCGGGCCCTGTCGGCGCGCAGGCCGGCCGGCGCGCCCAGTACCCGCGCGCCGGGCAGGCTGTCGCGGATGTTGTGGAACAGCGGGGCGGGTGCGCGGCGTTCGTAGACCCGGCGGGTGATGGCGCCGATCTCCAGGTTGGCGTCGACCTCGGTGTGCACGTCCACCAGGTCACCCTGGCGACGCAGGTGGTCGACGAAGTGGCGGAAATCCAGGGCGCTGCGGTTCATCGGCTCGCCACTCCATATAAGTGCGTGTGCACGCATCCTATTGAATGGTTCCAGGCGAGGTCAAGAAGTGCTGCGCTCCGTTCCGGGGATTCGTCGGGCCGTCGTGGCACGCGGCAAACCCCGCAGTGGCCGCTCAACGCACCATATAGTCCATCTGCCATGGCCGCGGAATCACCAGTGCCAGCAACGCGAGAAGAGCCGCCAGCGCTGCGCTCGCCGCCATCGCCGCGAGGCCCAGTTGCTGTTCCAGTAGGGCGCCGAGCACCGCGCCGACGCACATGCCGCTCCAGGGCACCAGTTGCACCCGCCAGCCGTTGCGCCGCTCGCCCAGCAGCCAGCGGCCGAGGCCGCGGCCGAAGCGGGAGAGGGCGCCGGTGACGTAGGTCAGGCCGATGGGCAGGCCGTTGACCTGCTCGACCACGGCGTTGAGCATGCCCATGGCGAGGATCGCGGCGACCAGCGCCGGCACGTTCCAGTCGAATGGCCAGACCGCCGACAACGCCAGCAGCATCGCGCAGCAGACCAGGATCGGCGCCGCCCGGCGCCCGCTGAAGCGCGCCAGTATCACTCCCAGCGCGTTGCCGACGACGAAACTGGCCAGGGCGACGCTCAGCCGCACCAGCCCGCCGAAGTCGCCCTCGCCCAGCGATACCGCCAGGCGCGTGGTGTTGCCGCTCATGAAGGAAACGAAGTCGCCGGTGGCAAGGAAACCGATGGCGTCGGTCATGCCTGCCAGTACCGACAGCCCGGCCACCAGGCCGAGCCCGACACGCCCGCGCGTCCGCCGCAAACGAAGGCGCCGCGCGCTGCTACCCACCATGCTGTCTGGAAGCATCCGGAGAAACCACCCGCAGGAAGAGAAGGTCCGCCCCAGTGCGGACTCCCGATCTTAAGGCTCTCCCCAGGGAAAAGGCCAGGGGCGAGGCGGAGCGTCTGGGGCCGAAGATCCTGGGCAATCGGCAATGACAGTGCGGGGCGGGGCCTCAGATATCGAATACCGGTACCTGGTTTCCACCCAGTACCTCGATCTTGTCGGTCCGGTAGACCACCATCGCCTTGCTGCAGGTCACCGTGGAACGACCCTCTTTGCTGGCATTGAGATACACCGTGCCCTTGCCGGCGTAGACCGCTCTCGCGTTGGCGGCGATGCGCAGCTCGAGGGCCGCCGCTTCTCCGTCCTCGTCCCCGGCGAAGTCGCACCCGTAGAGGGCGATGGCCAGTTCCTTGCCGAACAGTTCGAGAAGGGTCGCACCAAAGGCCTGGGGCTCGACGAACTGCTTGCCCTGGACACGCCGGGCCATGACGTCCGCGGTGCTCTCGCCGTGGGGGTTGCCCAGCCAGAGTTGGCCAGCCGTGCCGTGGGTGGCGATGAGGATCGTATCGATGAAGTACTGTTCGCCGCTCTCCGCGGCAACCTTGCCTAGATCCCGAACCAACTGGGCGTAGTTGGTATCTGCCTTGATCGCGAAGGCCGGCTTGTAGAGCTTGTTCCGCGCATAGGCGACGACCGCCTCCGCGAAGGCGCTGCCGGAGTCGCCTCTCCGGATCTCCTGCTGGAAGTCGTGGTAGATGACCAGGACCGCCCCTTTCCTGACCGGGCCGCTGAGCCCTCCCTTGACGATGTCGAGGGCGAAACGGAAATTGGCGCTGAGCACCTGGGACGCATGGGTAGGAAAGGTATCCGTATCGGTCAGCAGTTCTACTTCGGTACCGACCAGCACCTCCTTTCGTTCGTCGCCCTCCGCCCAGGGCGTGTCGTCCACATCCGTTCCGTAGATCCTTGCGTCCAGGTCGACCTCGACGAGCGTACTCACTGTGAAGGGCACCAGAAGCTCTTCCGGGCCGAGTCGATTCTTGACCACGGCGCCCTTGCCTTGCTTGGCGATTTTCGTGACTACGCCATGCCATGAGCGCATCCTGTTGCTCCTGTGGGAGTCCTGGTAGGAACGGCATCCGAGCATGCAGAACTATAGACGTGAAACGGCCAGCCCCGAGGAACTATCCGCCGATCGACCCTTCATCTGGCCCCGGCCTTGAGTGCCATTCCCGGCCGGACAGGATCGGTTGCTCTGGTCTCTGTGGCGAGGGACAGGCGCTGCTCGGCGGAGCGGGTGGCGGCGAGGCAGGTCTGAAAGCAAAAAGCCCGCACAAGGCGGGCTTCTGGAACCCGGCGGGCCTCTAACCCGTTCTGTAACTAATTGAATTTATTTATATTTTTAATTTACAGAAAACGTTGGCATACAGGATGGCATACAAGCTGCCGGTTACTGGAAGGGATTTGATCATTTCTTGAGCTACCCGATAGGGGTAGGTATCAAAGACAGACAACCCTGCAAAAACCACAGTTAGAGGGAAAACGCGAGTCTGCGTACCCGTATAGGGTGGGGGCCATCGGAAGGACCCAGGAAAGTGGAGGCTGGGTTAGATCGGCAGCGGATCGACACGGAGCCGGGGCGGAGTTTCTCGCCGCTGAAGGCTTACCAACGCGGGGGAGAGGGGGCTAACTGATATCCCCTTTTTTTCGGTGTTATTGGTGTTCAAGGTGTTAGAAAAACGCTGGAGCCCAGTAATCACGAGGGCTCCTGCGATATAACACTTCAGAAAAATGACCAAACACCAAGTGTTATGAACACCGCTGGGGTTATGAGGCGGGGGCTTGAGTCAACCAGGCTTCATGCTCTGAGCAGTTGTTCTACACCAATCCCGGAACTGATCTCAGCGAGGTGGCGCTCCCCAAGGTACTTTGCTCCACCTGGGGCCATCAGGGGGAGATTGAACTCGGATAACCCGGATGACCGAGTCGTAGGAACGCTGGCTAGTCACTCGCGTCGGCGGATAAATGTTATCGATATGATGGGCCGGAAGCCTGGCCTGACTGGTATTTCTGTACGGCCCAGGGCCAAAAACCAGGCTTTGTACCGGCGCAACTCCCGCAGGGAGCAATATACATACCAATCTCTCTTGCTTGTATCGCAGCTTTACGTCTACTTTACTAGATAGACACTTGAGAGCTTGGACCTATAGAAAATAATCAGTAATAGAAGATGGGCAGTACACGAGGCGACCGAAAGCCAAGCGTAAGAGCTTTCAGAGACCGACAGTACAGAAAAGAAGAGAATTACCGCCGTCAAGAATAGTGCTGGCATAGTAAGCACAGCAGACAAGCCGGCAAATATATATCTAGAAAATAACGCATCAAACCTCAATACAAGTTTACCAATCAACACGCCAACAACCAACGCAAGCATAGAAATACTACCAAACAAAGTTAAAAAACCAACAAACATAGATTCAACGGGAACACCCGTGGTGTCATCGGGGTTGACGTTACCTTCCGAGAATCCAGAAAAGGATATTGCCGCACACAGGATAACCAGCAGAAATGTAAAAATCAGAAGAATGTCTTTTCTCATGAAACCATCCTCTTATGGTAAGAAGCACCCACGAGGGGTGCCTCTTCTGTTAAATTTAACCAGAAATATTAACAGGGATAGTACCCGGAATTCCAATGGGATAGGGAGTAGTGTCTTTAAATTTCTGACCCACTTCACGCCCTAAGCGAGTCATCCCTTCAGCCGTTTCGGTTCGATGATTTGAAGGATTAAAGTCATATACATCATCATATGCACGGATCTCTCCACGGAAGCTCCATTGGCCTGAGGTGGACTTAACAAGGGTGCCTGTCACTCGGAGCGTAATCTCTCCAACCGTGTTTCCAGCCACCCAACTATCCTTAGCAGTAGCGTATGGCACATTGAAATCCACAGTGGTTTGCCCCATTGGACTGCTCGTCAGAATCCCAATGAACTGAGGCATAGCCTTTACATTAGGTTTAATATTCAAACGTTCAATAGGGAAGTTCATTTTCTTACCTTTGCCCGTCAGGTAGTGAGCAAAAGCTGCCGCGGGCGTGTAGACCCCACCATTGAACGTATCGATTTTTGGGCGATCCCAGTTGGGTTCATCGACACCTACAGGAGCACGATAGTTGTGATTCTGCGCGCGATTCATTGCAGTGATCCTATCGTCACCTAGAGAATACTGATTGTAGTCTGCCTGAGGTAGGTCAAAGATGTCCCATATAAACTCGAAATTGGGCTGAGGAAGGCTTGGGTATCCATAAAGAGTCGTACCCCAGTTCGCCCACTGAGTCCACAGAGAAAGCAGAGGTTTCTCCCAGTCGCCATTTACATAAGCGACGTTCCGCTGGCCTTTAGAGATATAACCAATTTGTGCCGGATGGGGTGCAGGCCAGTTTGCGCCGTTATTCCCATAGTTGTAGGTGCCAAAACTGCCCTGACTAGCATATATTGTTGTGGTACCAAGATCCATTGCCATATACAGCTCCTAGATTTTTGCTTTTAACCAATGGCTGAACTGTGGGGGAAGGCCCACGAGATCTAGATAACTAGCTATGAGTAGGTTAGGCAATCTCAAAATGGCAAAAGACTTAAATACACCCCCAAGGAACGGCAATATACAGTCTACGCACCAGATGACCCTTGATCCTCAAGCATTCTAATAGCCCTGTTTTCAAGAATTGTGTGATTTATATGGTCTTTTCATGGAGATGGACTACCCCTGGGTACGATAGACATTGCTGGTCGAGCGAACAGGCCTACCAAGTCGGCCTGGCGGCCAGTGCCGGCGTCCTGCTCATCGCCCTAGCGAGATCCTGGTCAGGCCAACAAGGCGGTCGATGAGCGGAGGTGGCGGTCACGCTGGCGAGCCACACAAACAAAAAATGGCCTGTGTCAAGCCCCTGGCGAAAATCGCCAGGAAGCCAAAAGCTTGAACGACACGGGGAGTTAGCTCTACTTCAGGCCGCTTTGCAGTGCTGCGACTTGTAGTGGTCTACTAATCCACAGCACCAACCCACTGGAGAGGCCGAACGCTGAGATCAAACGACGCACCGACGTGGTAGGGATCTTCTGACCTGCACCCCGATTTCAGTACCACGTCAAACTTAGTAGAGTCCGTTTTCCGAGCAGGAGACGGCAGTGAAAAAGCGTTTTACCGAAGAGCAGACTCTCGACCTCCTCAAGCAGGCGGAGGCCGGTGTGCCGGTGAAGGAACTGTGTCGCCGACACGGCTTCAGTGATGCCTCGTTCTACACCTGGCGGGCCAAGTTTGGCGGTATGACCGTGGCGGACGCCAAACGGTTGAAGGATCTTGAACTGGAAAACAGCCGATTGAAGAAGTTGCTCGCCGAGGCCCACCTCGACATCGAGTCGCTAGTCGCTAAAAGTGGTCGCCCGGGGAAAAGGGTAAGCCCGACAGCACGGCGGGAGGCGGTGCAGGAGATGCAGGCGCGAACCGGCATCTCCGAGCGTCGTGCCTGTCAGTTGATCGGGCTGTTCCGCTCGGTGTTGCGCTACCAGCCGCGAGCCAGTGTGCAAAACACCGAGCTGCAAGCCCAACTGGTGGAACTGGCCCAAGAGCGCCGACGCTTTGGCTATCGCCGCCTGCACATCCTGCTGCGGCGTGCTGGCGTGCAGGTCAACCACAAGCGGATCTATCGCCTGTACCGCGCTGCCGGCTTGATGGTGAAACGGCGGCGGCGCCGCCATGGCGTCGCGGTGGAGCGCGAACGTCTGAGTTTGCCGAGCGCACCAAACCAGGTTTGGTCGATGGACTTCGTCTTCGATGCACTGAGCACCGGGCGGCGGATCAAATGCCTGACGGTGGTCGATGACTTCACCAAGGAGTCGGTCGGCATCCTGGTGGAGCACGGTATCAGCGGCTTTCGCGTCACACGGGCGCTGGACGAGATGGCGCGGTTTCGCGGCTACCCGAAAGCGATCCGCACCGACCAAGGGCCCGAGCTCACCGGCAAGGCACTCGATCAATGGGCCTATCAGCGCGACATCAAGCTGAAGCTGATTCAGCCTGGTAAGCCCACGCAGAATGCCTTCATCGAGTCGTTCAACGGTAAGTTCCGGGACGAATGCCTCAATGAGCACTGGTTCTGTTCGCTGGCCGAAGCGAGAATCCGCATCGCGGCCTGGCGGCGGGATTACAACGAACACCGACCGCACAGCGCGATTGGCAATCTCACCCCGGCAGAATTTGCTGCAAGTTGGCGAACTCGCCAGCAGCAGCTGAAGCAGGAAAAATTAATATCAACCCCAGGGCCTGCTAACTAGGCAGCGGTACTAAAACTGGGGGCAGGTCAACACTATGCTGGGAGAGTAGAAGGCAAGCCCGTAGTCTATCTCTCTGGCTTGCCTTTTGTCTGCTCGGATTTTTATTCGCTCTCAATCTCCAGATTGATTTTGAAAGTTGAGAAAGAGTTACTGCCCTCCTTGAGCGATGAGGTAATTGCTGCCCCTAGTTTTGGGTTAAGTTCGGTTGCAGAGAACTCTGATTTCTTATTGCACGGTTTCACTATGGGGGAACCGGAGTTTTCTGTGGTTTTGTCGTACCAGAAGCACTCCATTCCACTCACGCTGTCAGTCGTTTCGAGCCAGAATATTAGTGGGAATAGCGGAAGAGCAAATTCGCTTTCGGTCTCAGTTAGGACTGCTAGTGTTCTTGGCTTCTGCTTGCTACTTTCAAAGGCATGTGATTTGGTAAACGGAGGGACGTCGTGGGCGACTTTGAAAACTCCAGTGAATTTGTCATCTTCAAATGGTTTTTGCTCCATGTCTGTCATGTAGCCGAATAGCTTTCCTCGCATTAGTTTTGTGCAGCAGCTGATCACTAAGGAAAGATGGCTATGGTAGTCGAACGCATTATCCTCAAGCTTTTCGTGCTTGTGATTGTTAAATTCAGATATCGCTCTTTCAAGTAAGGTGTCGTTCTTTTCTAGGAATGACCTTATTGGTTTTGAAAATTTTGCAGAGTTACCTAGGGCCTCTATTGACTGTTTTAGTACTGACTTAAGTGGCCCCATGGAGCGATGTTGGAAGTTTTTAAATATTCTTCCTGCTTTTTTATTGGAGTACAGCTCGGCCACTGTGACATAGGTCATGAATGCTAATGCGGCCTCAAATGCTTCACGTGCAACCGTAGCTGATGTGGTGGTGTTCTTCACATCAAGATACTTTCTCAGAGGATAGGCTACAGGGTATGGCAGATAGCTTATGGAGTCACTGAGGCTAGTCCACGTGGGGTCGTTTGAGCGTGCAGCAGTGATCTTAACTTGATCTTGTGTTAGAAGGCACAGAGAGGAGCAGCTTGTGCCAAAGTCGAATCCAATATAGTTCTTGGGTGATGATGTACTTGTAATGCCCGTTGTCATGTCTATGGCGAATGGCCTGCCTTCGACAGTGGCTCCTTCTACGCCATTTTCTTTGTTAGGCATCTTATATATGAAAGAAGGATATACGGTTCCATCTTCCTTTATTAGCAAGTCAACTGTTATGTATGAGTCAAACTGCTTGTTATCTCTGGTGTAAATAACTTGATTTTCGCTATTGTATACTTCGTTATCTTCAGTTAGTCCTGAGTCGCTTGGCTTTGAGAATACATATGTTAGTTTGCTTTTTGGTGGCTTTGATAGGCGGATTTTCCATTGCAGGTGTTCGTTTATAAAGTTGTGGAGGGCTTGCGCGGAGGGCATTAAGTCTCCGGGTTTGACTCCATTCATATCTATCTTTTCGCCAACGGACGAGAAGTTTCTAGTCTGTTCTGATTCTTCTTCGTCTGGCTTCAGGGATAGCTTTAACGGGTTGTAGGTTACAGAGACAAATTCGCTTTCTTGTTCATAGAACCTTCTCGCGCATTCAATTGCTAATCCATTTGCTACAACCTCTTGGAACGACTGAGATATAGGAACCGGAGTTGCGCCTTCAAGTTCGTCAGAAAAGTCACGGTCAAGAAACTCCATTAACCATCGAATGTTGGAGGAACCTCCGGATATTAGTGTTACTGTTATTGATTTGCCATTTAGTTTCTCTTCAGCGGTCCTGAATACTCTCCCGATCGTCCGCTTTAGATGATTTTCCCATACTTCATTTTCAAATATTTTTCTAAACTGGTGCGCAAAGAATTCATCATCGACCCATTTTGTAGCATCGTCAAATGGGTTGATTGGTGTCTTGATAGCTGTTCGTTCGTAGGCTTCACTGTTAAGTGACCAGTTCTTTATTGTTGAGGTGAGATTGATTTTGTATTTTTCGACTTCTCGTTCTAATATTTTGAAGTTTTCTATGAACTTGGTTTTCTTTTCGCCGAGTGCGGAATAGTTTAGCTCTCCGTTTTTTACTCTTTTGTAGCTGCTGATGCATTGGTCGGCTTCTTTTCTCTTTCCTCCCTCTAGATTCCTTTTTATTAGGTACTCGGCTATATGGAAGTTTATTTCAAATCCGCCTACTGCGCAGGAGTCAGCTGCCAATGGTTTAGAGTGTTTCCCGGTTAAACTTATGTCTCCTTGGCTAGTTGATTCAATTACGCAGGCGTCAAATGTTCCACCTCCGAAATCAAGAACAAGGGCTATGTGCTTGCTTTTATCTTGTAAATTCGGGATCCGCTGGCCGTAGCGGTAGTATTGATAGACTGCGAAAGGTTCAGGGAGGAAATCTACTTCCTCATAGCGATTCAGTATGCGCCGAATGTTTTCTCGATAGTTCTGCATCCAAGTTTTTGTGTGCTTCTCCTCCTTGTTGGAGAAGCTTAGGGGTTCGGCAACAAGTATTTTGGCTGGGATCTTATGTTGCGCGGAAGTTTCATTTTTTATTTCTTCTTCTAGATCTTTTAGAATTGAGTTCATGAAGGTCTGTGACAGGTCAAAGGCGCTTCTATCTTCACCATCATTTGAAGGGGCTAATTTTCCTTTTAATGTGCCTGGAGTATGTTCTCCTAGGTTTATTTTGAAATTGTCATTGATTATAAGTCCTTCGCCTTTCTGTAAGGCGGAGTTGCCTATATGGTGAACTTCTGGGCTTTCATAGAAAATTGCAGTGGGGATGTAGCTTTCTTCGCCAACCGAATATGGCTGGATACTTGTAATCCAAAGATTTTTTGTTTGCGACTCTGCCATAATAAGCATGCTCCCTGCTGTGTTAAGCCGGCTTGACTCAAGGGCCACTCGTTCTAGGCGAGGCACAGCCTAGAAGAAGGCCTGATGTTATGTAGCCATAACATGTTGGCCAACCGCAAGGAGCGTGGGCGTGCACCTTTGATTCATCGGAAGGCGTAAGGTGCGGCAGGTTTATAGATGGTGTGGGTTGGTGTGTGCTTAGGAATGAGGTAATTCAGAAGGCGGGGGATTGGAAGGGGAAGGAGGAATTGATCCTGCTAAGCGGCACTGTTGGCATATCTTGCCAGTCAGCGTAAAGGCTCAGTAGGTCTCATAGAGATGGCTAACGTAGGTCCCGCAGACTTTTCGGCCAATTTTGGCACTGGCCAACCTTGCCTCTTGTTCAGTTAGGCAGGATTTCGTGACGGTCGTCTCGGCTCGGGGGGGCTTTGCGGCAAATTGAGTTCTGTCGTGACGCGCACTTGCCGTCCGGTCTAGGATCGGTCAAGAAGATATGAACCTCTTCGGTGTCATTTCTCTTGCGCGCAAGCTATACATGATCGCCATCTAGGCCACCTTGCGAGTGAGACAGCTACAAGCCCTGGTCTCGCTGGTGCTGTCATCCTGCTGTCACGAGCTTGGGCTTCGCTAGGCGATTTCTCACCAAAGCCGCATGAAATCTGGCGCATCCGGCGGGATTCGAACCCACGACCCCTGCCTTCGGAGGGCAGTACTCTATCCAGCTGAGCTACGGATGCAGCGCCGCGGCTCGCGCGGCAGGCCGCAATCATACGCATCTCGTCGGCGGGAGTCCATTCCATGTGCGTACGTTCGTGATTTCGAACGGAAACGACCGTCCGTCGAGGATGTGCTCAGAAAAGCAGCAGAATATTCCGACTTTCGTTGATTTTATCGAACGGGGTATTGCCCTTTGTCAGTGGTGGCCCTAGGATTCGTTTGAGATTTCAAACGCCCCCAAAGCCACAACAACAGGAGACCGGGGAATTGGCATCAGTTCAGCCGGCCGCGTGCCCCTGGAATGACCTCTTTCTGACCTGCCCGTCGCTCGTCCGGCCTTTCGCGCTGCCGGGCCGCCGTGGTGCCGGCGTGGCGTTTCGTCCGCAATCCCTTTCCCGCACGAGTCTTTCGTATCCTCCCCGACGCCTGTCGGCGGTCGCGTTCGTCCGCGTCCGCCCGTTGCGCACGGTGGCCGGCCGGTAACGGCGACGCCGCTGGCACAGGGCGCAGGAAATGGAACACCGGGGCGCTGGCCCTTTCGAATAACCAGCAGGCAACACTTTCCGGTTACAACCGAACCAGACAACCAGGCACGCGGGGTAGTCGAGGTAGACCCGCTGCTCACGGCATTCCTCGAAGGAGACAGGTCATGCAACTCAAAGATGCCAAGCTGTTCCGTCAACAAGCCTACGTCGATGGCGCCTGGGTGGATGCCGACAACGGCCAGACCATCAAGGTGAACAACCCGGCCACCGGCGAGATCATCGGCAGCGTGCCGAAGATGGGCGCCGCCGAGACCCGCCGCGCCATCGAGGCTGCCGACAAGGCCCTGCCGGCCTGGCGCGCGCTGACCGCCAAGGAGCGCGCCAACAAGCTGCGCCGCTGGTTCGACCTGATGATCGAGAACCAGGACGACCTGGCCCGCCTGATGACCATCGAGCAGGGCAAGCCGCTGGCCGAGGCCAAGGGCGAGATCGCCTACGCCGCCTCCTTCCTCGAATGGTTCGGCGAAGAAGCCAAGCGCATCTACGGCGACACCATTCCCGGCCACCAGCCGGACAAGCGCATCATCGTGATCAAGCAGCCGATCGGTGTGACCGCGGCCATCACGCCGTGGAACTTCCCCTCGGCGATGATCACCCGCAAGGCCGGCCCGGCCCTGGCCGCCGGCTGCACCATGGTGCTCAAGCCTGCTTCGCAGACCCCGTATTCCGCCCTGGCCCTGGCCGAGCTGGCAGAGCGCGCCGGCATTCCGAAGGGCGTGTTCAGCGTGGTCACCGGTAGCGCCGGCGAAGTCGGCGGCGAGCTGACCAGCAACCCGATCGTGCGCAAGCTGACCTTCACCGGTTCCACCGAAATCGGCCGCCAACTGATGGCCGAGTGCGCCCAGGACATCAAGAAGGTGTCCCTGGAGCTGGGTGGCAACGCGCCGTTCATCGTGTTCGACGACGCCGACCTGGACGCCGCCGTCGAGGGCGCGCTGATTTCCAAGTACCGCAACAACGGCCAGACCTGCGTCTGCGCCAACCGCCTGTACGTGCAGGACGGCGTGTACGACGCCTTCGTCGACAAGCTGAAGGCCGCCGTGGCCAAGCTGAACATCGGCAACGGCCTGGAAGCCGGCGTGACCACCGGTCCGCTGATCGACGCCAAGGCCGTGACCAAGGTCGAGGAACACATCGCCGACGCGGTCTCCAAGGGCGCCAAGGTGGTTTCCGGCGGCAAGCCGCACGCCCTCGGCGGCACCTTCTTCGAGCCGACCATCCTGGTCGACGTGCCGAAGAACGCCCTGGTGTCCAAGGACGAGACCTTCGGCCCGCTGGCGCCGGTGTTCCGCTTCAAGGACGAGGCCGAGGTCATCGCCATGTCCAACGATACCGAGTTCGGCCTGGCGTCCTACTTCTACGCCCGCGACCTGGCCCGCGTGTTCCGCGTCGCCGAGCAACTGGAGTACGGCATGGTCGGCATCAACACCGGCCTGATCTCCAACGAAGTGGCGCCGTTCGGCGGCATCAAGGCCTCGGGCCTGGGCCGCGAAGGCTCCAAGTACGGGATCGAGGACTACCTCGAGATCAAGTACCTCTGCCTGGGCGGTATCTGAGTCCGGCGAGAAACGCATCCGGAGGGGCCGGACGGCAGGCAAGAGCTGCGCCGTCCGGTGTCGACGTTGCCGGTGGTGGCACCGGACGAACCGGGAGTCGCGGTCGCCGATCGCGAAGCGGCTCCGAGCCCTGGCGGGCCTGCAAGTCCCGAGGCAGTCGATCATCGCATGCTGCCTTGGGGAGCTTCCTTCCCGCCTTCATCCTTTGACCCGGCCGACCCGATGAGCGGCCACTGAGGAAGCCATGAGCAAGACCAACGAATCCCTGCTGAAGCGTCGCCAGGCCGCGGTACCCCGCGGCGTGGGCCAGATCCACCCGGTCGTCGCCGAGCGCGCCGAGAACTCCACCGTCTGGGACGTGGAAGGCCGCGAGTACATCGACTTCGCCGGCGGCATCGCCGTGCTGAACACCGGCCACCTGCATCCGAAGGTGATCGCCGCGGTCCAGGAGCAACTGGGCAAGCTGTCCCACACCTGCTTCCAGGTGCTGGCCTACGAACCCTACATCGAGCTGGCCGAGGAAATCGCCAAGCGTGTGCCGGGCGACTTCCCGAAGAAGACCCTGCTGGTCACCTCCGGCTCCGAAGCCGTGGAGAACGCCGTCAAGATCGCCCGCGCCGCCACCGGCCGCGCTGGCGTGATCGCCTTCACCGGCGCCTACCACGGCCGCACCATGATGACCCTGGGCCTGACCGGCAAGGTGGTCCCGTACTCCGCCGGCATGGGCCTGATGCCGGGCGGCATCTTCCGCGCCCTGGCGCCCTGCGAGCTGCACGGCGTGAGCGAGGACGACTCCATCGCCAGCATCGAGCGCATCTTCAAGAACGATGCCCAGCCCCAGGACATCGCCGCGATCATCATCGAGCCGGTGCAGGGCGAGGGTGGCTTCTACGTCAACTCCAAGTCCTTCATGCAGCGCCTGCGCGCCCTGTGCGACCAGCACGGCATCCTGCTGATCGCCGACGAAGTGCAGACCGGCGCCGGCCGTACCGGCACCTTCTTCGCTACCGAGCAACTGGGCATCGTTCCTGACCTGACCACCTTCGCCAAGTCGGTCGGCGGCGGCTTCCCGATCTCCGGCGTGGCCGGCAAGGCCGAGATCATGGACGCCATCGCGCCCGGCGGCCTGGGCGGCACCTATGCCGGCAGCCCGATCGCCTGCGCCGCGGCACTGGCCGTGCTGAAGGTGTTCGAGGAAGAGAAGCTGCTGGAACGTTCGCAAGCCGTCGGCGAGCGCCTCAAGGCCGGCCTGCGCGAGATCCAGGCCAAGCACAAGGTGATCGGCGACGTTCGTGGCCTGGGTTCGATGGTGGCCATCGAGCTGTTCGAGGGCGGCGATACCCACAAGCCGGCCGCCGAGCTGGTCAGCAAGATCGTCGTCCGTGCGCGCGAGAAGGGCCTGATCCTGCTCTCCTGCGGCACCTACTACAACGTCATCCGCTTCCTCATGCCCGTCACCATCCCCGACGCGCAACTGGAGAAGGGCCTGGCCATCCTGGCCGAGTGCTTCGACGAACTCGCTTAAGCTTCACCGGCAAAGCGATACCCCGAGGCCCGCGCGTCCGCGCGGGCCTTTCTTTCAGAGGCTTCACGGAAACGGAAGCCTCTTTTTTCTGCCAGGGTTTTCCGCGAAACGCCCGACGAACGGTTTTCCCCTATTACCCTTGGGCGCCTGGCGCATACGAATCCTCCCGCATTCCTCCGGTCGTACCGTTCGAGGCGATTAGGACAGGTCCTAGAGGCGCACCGTGTTCGCCCGTCATACCCTTGTGTGCCCGCGGGCCGTGTCGTGCCCGCCTGTCATGCCTGGTGCGTCCCGCTCGGTTCGCCAGGTTCGAAGAGGAAAGCCATGAGTGCCGCGAAAAAGGCCCCCGTCATCCTGATTGCCGATCCGGACCCCTGGAGTCGCGACCTGCTTGGCCAACTGGTCCTCGGCGTGCGTTGCGATGCGCGGCTGGTCCTCTGCGGCGATGGCGGGGAAGCGCTGGCGCATTGCCGGCGCCGGCGCTTCGCGTTGATCCTGGCCGAGCTGAACCTGCCGCAAGTGGATGGCTTCGAGCTGCTGCGCGAAGCGCGCCTGCGCCGCTCGGTCGCCGAGCAGCCGTTCATCCTGATCAGCGACCGCGCCGACCAGGCCAGCGTGCGCGCCGCCGTGGCACTGGCGCCGACCGCCTACCTGGTGAAGCCGTTCCAGGCCGAGAACCTGATGCAACGCCTGCGAGGGTTGTTGCTGAAGGGCGACGAAGTGGTCGCCTGTCCGCTGCCGGAGCGGGACGCGGGCGAGAACCTGGAGGCTTTCCTCGAACGCGCGCGCGACTCCGCGGAGGGGGCGCCGTTGCTGGCCGACGTGCGTGCCGCCAGCGATCGTTGCCTGAGCGCCGAGGAGCATCCGCTGCGCGTGCTGGAGGATGAGTTCGGCCGCGATCCGCAGATCACCGCTGGCCTGATCGCCGCCGCCAACAGCGCCGCCCGGCACGTCGGTCCGGCCTGCCAGACCCTGGGCCAGGCCCTGCGGCGGCTGGGACTCGGGCACAGCCTGAACCTGGTGCTCGGTTTCAGCCTGCAGCGGGCCATCCAGCTCGGCGAGCCGCTGCTGGCCGAGCGCGCCATGCACTTCTGGGATCTTTCGCAACGTTGCGCGGACATCGCCTGGGAACTGGCCGACGCCCTCGGCGCGGACGTCGAGCGCTGCTATACCGCAGGGCTGCTGCATCGCCTGGGCGACCTGGCGCTGCTGCGGACATTGCAGGATTGGTGCGATGGCGGCGGCGCGCTGGACGAGGCGCGCCTCGACGAGCTGCTGGGGCGTTTCGGCGCCAGCTTCGGCTCGGCCCTGCGGGCGCGTTGGCGGCTGCCGCTGGAGCTGCGCCGGCTGATCGCTGCGGCGTACCAGTTCGGTGGCGTGCTTTCCCGCGAAGAGCTGATCCTCAGCCTGGCGACCCAGGCCGCCAGCCTGCCCGAGGACGACGCGGAGCAACTGGCCGAGAGCAAGGCTGCCCGCATGCTCGGCCTGGACGGCGAACGACTGGCGAAACTGCTGCAGCCCTGAGCCGTCCTCGCCGGGCTTTTGCAAGGGGCGGCGCCTCCCGTAGGGCGGATAACGCGACGCGTCATGCGCCGCTGGGCATGGGGCGCGGTTGCAATCGAGCCTCTGGCCGGGGAGATCGGCACCTACCTGCGCGCCGCCGAGTTGCCGGCCGTGGATGGGCGGAAGCGCGCCTAGCGCCGCAGCTCGGCGCGCAACAGGTCCAACGCCGGGTCGATGTCGTCCCGTTCGATGCAGCCGAAGCCGAAGAGGAAGCCGGCCTGTGCCGGGGTTTCCGCGTAGAAGGGCGGCAGGGTGCCGACCTCCAGGCCTTGCTGGCGCAAATGACGGGCGATGCGCAGCACATCCAGCGGTTCGCGACAGCGCGCCGCGAGGTGGATCCCGGCCACCGCCGGCAGCGCTTCGAGCCAGGGGCTCAGGTCGCCGTGCAGGCGTTCCAGCAGGCGCCCGCGACGCTGGGCGTATTCGCGTTGCAGGCGGCGCGTATGGCGGGCGAAGTCGCCGCGCTGGATGAACAGCGCGAGGGCGCGCTGCTGCAAGGTCTCGCTGTGCCGGTCGACCAGCTTGCGCGCCGCCAGCACCGCTTCGCGCAGGCTTGCCGGCGGCAGCAGGTAGCCGAGGCGCAGCTCGGGGAAGAGGGTCTTGGAAAAGGTCCCGAGGTAGGCCACCTGGCCGTTCCGGTCGAGGCTGCGCAGCGACTCCAGCGAACGCCCGTCGAAGCGGTACTCGCTGTCGTAGTCGTCCTCGATGATCAGCGCCCGGTGGCGCTGCGCCCAGTCCAGCAACTGCAGGCGCCGCTCCAGGCTCATCGGCATGCCCAGCGGGAACTGGTGCGACGGGGTGACGTAGACCAGCTTGGCGTTGTCCGGCAGCAGGTCGACGCGCAGCCCCTCGGCGTCCACCGGCACTCCGCGCACCTCGGCGCCGGTGGCCAGCAGGCTGGCGCGGGCCGGCGGATAACCGGGTTCCTCGACCACCGCCAGGTCGCCGGGGTCGAGCATCACCCGGGCCAGCAGGTCGAGTCCCTGCTGGGCGCCCTGGGTGACCATCAGGGCGTTCCAGTCGCACTGCACGGCGCGGTTGATCGCCAGGTAGCGGGAGATCGCCAGGCGCAGCTCGGGGTCGCCTTCGGTTTCCTTGTAGAACGCCGGCGAGCGCTGTTGCAGGCGTAGCGCCTGGAGCACGCAGGTACGCCAGGTATCGAAGGGAAAGCGGCGCTTGTCGGTCGTGCCGCCGGCGAAGCTGTAGCGGAGCGGTGCTCGCTGGTCCATCAGACCGGACTGCGGTTCGATGCGTGCCCAGCGCGCGGCCGGCCGCAACGGACCGTCGGCGCGCTGCAGCGGCGCTTCCCCGGCGGGCCCGCGGGCGACGAAGGTGCCGCTGCCGACCCGTCCTTCGAGGAAGCCCTCGCTGGCGAGGCGCTCGTAGGCTTCGCTGACGGTCTTGCGCGACACTTCCAGGCGTTCGGCGAGGTAGCGCGTGGCTGGCAGGCGATCGCCGGTGGCCAGGCGACCATGGAGGATCGCGTCGCGCAGCTGGCGATAGAGCTGGCCGACCAGGTCGTGGCGGCCGTCGAGGATCAGTTGCAGTTCCATGGCGAAATTGGCTACCTGGTATTTCTGGTAATTGGCTCTTCGTGGAAGCCAAAGGCAGGCTTAGTGTTACCCCATGCCGCGCCGCTTTCCACTCTCGCGGCTGCCAATCAGCCAAGGAGATTCGCCATGACCACCCGCCTCGAATGGGCCAAAGCCTCCCCCGACGCCTATGCCGCCATGCTCGGCCTGGAAAAGGCCCTGGCCAAGGCCGGCCTGGAGCGCCCGTTGATCGAACTGGTCTACCTGCGCACTTCGCAGATCAACGGTTGCGCCTACTGCGTGAACATGCATGCCAACGACGCGCGCAAGGCCGGCGAGACCGAGCAGCGTCTGCAAGCGCTCTGCGTCTGGCAGGAAACCCCCTACTTCACCCCACGCGAGCGCGCTGCCCTGGCCTGGACCGAGCAACTCGCCCGCCTCAGCCAGGGGGCGTTGCCGCACGGCCTGCTCGACGAACTGCGCGAGCACTTCGACGACAAGGAGATCGCCGAACTGACCCTGGCGGTCTCGGCCATCAACGCCTGGAACCGCTTCGGCGTCGGCATGGGCATGCAACCGGAATGAGGTGGACGGCGATGAAGGCCAATCGATCGATCGCCTGCCTGCTGCTCGCCGCGCTGCCGACGCTGGCCAGCGCCCATGTTGCGGAGAAGGTGGAAACCCTGCACGACCAGGCCCTGGCCGAGATTCCCGGCCATCGTGGGTTGATGCTGACGGTGTCGTTCAAGCCCGGCCAGGTCTCCGCGCCCCATGTGCATCCCGGCTCGGTGTTCGTCTACGTGCTCGAAGGCACCGTGCAGACGCAACTGGAAGGCGGCCCGGTGGAGACCTACACGGTGGGCCAGAGCTGGTACGAGCCGGCGAACGTGCCGCACCTGCTGGCACGCAATCCCGATCCGATGAAGCCGGCCAAGTTGCTGGTCTGGGAGTTGCTCAAGGAGGGCGACCCGATCCTCAAGCCACTGGAGCGCGGCGCCCACTGAGGCGTCGCTCGTTCGCCCGGAGGAGCGTCCGTCATGAGCGCCAGCCAGGTCATCCGTATTCGCGCGCGCAATGGTCAGTCGGAACGGCTTGGCCTGCGCCTGCAACAACTGGTCGAACCGGGGCTGGAGGCGCCGGGTTGCCTGGAGTACCAGGTGCGCAGGGACGCCCTCGAGCCGGATCTCTGGCTGGTGTGCAGCCAGTGGCGGGAAGCGCAGCAGATGTTCGACTACCTGGCCGGCGGCATCCAGCAGGTATTCGCCGAAGTGCTCTGGCGCTCCCTGGCGGCGAGCCTCGAAGTGCAGGATGACGCAGGCTAGAGCAAACCCAGCTCGGCGCAGACGATCAGTACCTGCTCGCGCAGCCAGAGGTTCGCCGGGTCCTGGTCGGCGGCGCGGCTCCATGACAGGTGCAGGGCGAACGGCGGCAGCCCGGGCGGTGCGAGGCAGGCGTGATGGCGGCCATCGTCGAGCAGTGCATGGATACGCCGTGGCAGCATCAGCACGAAGTCGCTGCCCGACAGCAGTTGCAGGGCGGCGACGTAGCTGTTGGCGCGCGCGGCGACCTCGCGGCTGCGGCCCTGGCGTCGCAGCCACGTGTCCACCAGGTTGGCGTTGCTGGCGTCGAGCGGGGTCGGGAAGACGAAGCGGCGCCTGCAGAACTCGTCCAGTTCCAGGCGCTCGTGGCGCGGCTGGGCACGATCCTGTACGCAGAGCAGCTCGTCGCTGAACAGGGCGAGCGCCTGTAGCTCCGGTGCCGGTCGGTGGTACTCGGGACCGAAGTCGAAGACCAGGTCGACCTGGCCGTCGAGCAATGCTTCGGTGGGCAGTTCGGGACCCAGGCGGCGGATGTCCAGGCCGATCCTCGGGCCGTTGGCGGCGAGCCGTCGCAGGAGTGCCGGAAGGATCAGCAGCTCGACGTATTCCGGCGCGCAGAGGGTAAAGGTCCGCGGCTCGCCACGCGGGTCGAAGCTACCCTGGGCGGCGTGACAGGCGTTGATGCGGGCGAGCATTTCCTCCACGTGGGGCAGCATGGCGCGACTCTTGTGGGTCGGCTGCATGCCGCCGCGGGTGGCGATGAACAGCTCGTCGTCGAAGGCCTGGCGCAGCTTCTTCAGGCAGTAGCTGACCGTCGACGGACTGAGGTTCAGGAGTTCGGCGACCTCGACGAGGTTCTGTCGTTGGTGGACCTGGAGGAAGACCAGCAGGTCCTGCATGTCGACCTTGCGCAGGCCGTTGGCGATCAGCATCGGGGCGTCCTGACGGCGTCGGGAGCGCCATCAGAACCCGTCCCTTTCCTCAGCGCAAGCTTTCGGCGCCGACGCCTCGCGCCTGCCGCTCGGCGAACAGTGCCGCATAGCGCCGCGGGTCGAAGCGCAGGCCCAGTCCCAGCAGCAGCGCCGCCACCGTGGCCAGCCCGAGCCAGGCGCCGGTGAAGCTGCCGAGGCTGTCGCGCAGCAGCCCGGCGATCCATGGCGAGACCCCGGCGATCAGGTAGCCGGCGCCTTGTACCAGGGCAGCCAGTTGACCGGCGCGTTGCGGCGCGTCGAAGTGGTCGAGGCAGACGATCAAGCCCATGGGGAACAGCCCGCCGATGCCCAGTCCGAGACACAGCGCCCAGAGCAGCGGCAGGCTGGCCGGCGCCCAGGCGAGGCCGAGGAAGCCGGCCAGCATCAGCGCCGTTAGCCCGACCAGCACCGGGCGGCGATCCCGCGAGCGGCTGGCCAGGGCCGGCGCGAGCAACCCGGAGAGCACCTCCATGGCCGTCAGGAAACCGAGCAGCAGCCCGGATTCCTGGGCGCTCCAGCCCTGCTCCAGGTAATAGGGCGCGAGCCAGGCCAGCACGCAGGTGTAGCAGGCCGTGCCGAGGCCGAAGAACAGGACCAGCAGCCAGGTCCGCGGATAGCGCAGGAGGCTCCTGCCCGGCTGCGCGTCAGGCAGGCGCAGGCGGGTGCCGGGTTGCAGCCACCAGGCCAGCAGCGCGAGCGCGGCGAGCGCCGCCCAGGCACCGAGGCCGAGCCGCCAGCCGGCGTGCTCCGCCAGGGTCGGCGCGGCGCTGGCGGACAGCGCCGCGCCAGCCATGATGGCGGTGACGTAGAGCCCCATGCAGAGCGGCGTGCGCGCGCCGAAACGGGCCTTGATCAGGGCCGGCATCAGCGCCTGGATCAGGGCGATGCCGAGACCGGCGAGCATGGCGCTGCCGAGCAGGTCGGGCAGGCCTCGGCTGCCCAGGCGCAGGGCGCTGGCGGCGCCGATCAGCAGCAGGGCGAGGGCCACCGAACGCCACTCGCCGACGCGGCGGGCGATGCCCAGGCCGAAGAACATGCCGAGGCCGAGGGTCAGCACCGGCAGGGCGGTCAGCAGCGAGACGTCGCCGAAGCTGAGCGCGATCTCGCCGCGCATGGCGTTCAGCAGTGGGCCGACGGCGGCCATGGAGGGCCGCAGGTTGAGGCCGACCAGGACGATGGCGGCCATCAGCCAGAGGGTGCGGCAGGGTGGGTTGGCAGTGGGCATGGCGATCTCCTTTCGGGAGCACCATTGCGCCTGCGCCAGGGCGTGGCGGCAAATCAAAATCCGCAGGGCGGATTCGAAAAAATGCGCTGGCCAGGGAGTCGGGGCGGACGCTGGCGCAACGTGGCGAGTCGCGAGGTTATCCGCCCCGTGCGGCGCGTGGCCTCACTCCGCACTCAAGCGCATCAGGCTTTCGCTCAGGGCCCGCGCGTGGCGGTCGACGATGATCGGCGCCCAGGGCCTGCCGGAAGCGCTGACCAGCGCGCTGCTCTTGCTGTTCAGGTCGCGCAGGGCCTGGCTCAGGTACTCCCAGCGGTTCTCCAGTTTCTTCAGTCCCGCCGGGTTGGCGCTTTGCGCCACCAGCAGGGCGATGCGCCGGTCGATCAGCGGGACCAGCACGCTCTCGTCCTGGCCGAGATAGTCCCGGGGCTGCTCGCGGGCAATCTCCAGCCCGCCCAGGTAGGCGCGCGCCAGGTATTGCAGGGACAGGTACTCGACCCGCACCGGCAACTGCCAGAGCGGCAGGGGTTGGCCTGGCGGGGGCGGCGGCACCTGGCGTTCCACCAGGTTGAGGAAGTCACGCAGGGCGCGGCTCAGTTGCTGCGGGTAGCGCCAGGGCAGGTCCTCTTCGCGGGGGCCGTAGGCCGCGCCTTCACGGATGCGCGCCACCAGCGTCTTTTCGCCTTGCCGCAGGAGCACCCCCTCGGGGGCGGCGGCGAGCGCGCGGTCGAGGCTGGCGAGGTCCTTCTCCAGTTGCGCCGCGTGCTGTTCCTGGAAACCCTCGCCGCGCAGCAACAACAGGCTGCCCACCGCGCGACAGGCCTGGACCTGCAGTTGTTGCAGGGCGCGTTGCTGGTCGTCTAGGGCGGCGCGCGCCGGCAGCGCCAGCAACAGGCAGCAAAGACAGAGGACAGCGAAAAGGGCAGGACGGAGCATGGGGAGATCCTGTTGTTGTCGTTATGGATATCCGCACCGAGGGCAGGTGCCCTGCACACGGTAGCCGGCCATGGCGCGCCTGCAAGCGTTCGAAAGTGTGATTCGCGCTCAGCCGTGGGTGGCCGCGCGCAGGCCGGCGAGGTCGAGAATCTCGATGCCGCCGTAGCTGAGCTGGAGGATGCCCTGGGCTTCGAGGTCCTTGAGGATCTGGTTGGTGGTCTGCCGCGACAACGACAGCATCAATGCCAACTGCTCCTGCGGCAGGTGCAGGACCTGCCGGCTGCGGCTGTTGTCGTAGCCCTCGGCGAGCATCAGCAGGCGCCGCGCCAGGCGTTGTGCGGCCGGCAGCAGGGCCATCTCTTCCAGGGCGATGAATGCCAGGCGCAGCTTGTGGCTCATCAGCAGGGCCACGTCGCGCCAGTAGTGCGGCTCGCGGCGAAGCAGTTCGAGCAGCGCCGCCTGCGGTACCTGGAGTAGCTGGGTGTGGCCTTCGGCGTAGGCATCGTGGGTGCGCGCCTGGCCGTCGAACAGGGCGATCTCGCCGAACCAGTGCGGCGCTTCCACCAGGATCAGCAGCGCCTCCTTGCCGTTCTCGCTGACCGCGCTGATACGGATCGCGCCCTCGACCACGCAGTACAGTCCGCAGGGCGCGTCGCCGCGGGCGAACAGGCGCTGGCCCGGCGGCAACTGGCGCGGTTGGGCGAGTGCCAGCAGGTGCGTCTGCAAGGCCTCCGGCAAACCCTGGAACCAGCGGCCGGCCTGGAGTTGCGAACGGTAGTCGGTACGCTCGTTCATGTTTGTCGTCTAGCTGACAGAGTGGAAAACCGGGGCGGCGCGATGATGCGAGAACCCTGGCGTGAGACCACAACAATGAAAACCCTAGTCGATCACCTTGCGCAATACGCCGCCTACCACCGCGACCGGCGCAACATCTTCAGCCATTTCATCGGCATTCCGATGATCGTCCTCTCCATCGCCGTGTTGCTGGCGCGGCCGGCGCTGGGGTTCGGCCTGTCTCCGGCGCTGCTGCTGGCGCTCGCCGCGGCGCTGTTCTACCTGCGCCTGGACCTGCGCTTCGGCGTGGCCATGACGGCGCTGCTGGCGCTGACGGTGTGGGGCGCTGCGCAATTGGCGGCGGGGACTACCGCGGCCTGGCTGGGCTGGGGCGTCGGCCTGTTCGTGGTCGGCTGGATCATCCAGTTCGTCGGTCATTACTACGAAGGGCGCAAGCCGGCCTTCGTCGACGATCTCAGCGGGTTGATCGTCGGTCCGCTCTTCGTGCTGGCGGAACTGGCCTTTCTGCTGGGGCTGCGCGGCGACGTGCAGCGCGAGGTCGAGGAGCGCGCCGGCCCGACCTGCATTCGCGAGCACAAGCGGGCGGCGTGAGGCGGTCTCCCGCGAGCGCGGGAGACCGGGGTGGGAGCGTTACTTGCGATCCGCAGCGATGCGCTGGCGGATGTGATCGGCGCGGGCCTGGGAGCCCGGGTGCGAATCGAACATGCTGCTGTCGCCGCCGCCCAGCTTGGCCAGCTTCTCGAAGGCGGTGACCAAGCCCTGGGTGTTCACTCCGCGCTTCTTCAGTAGCTCGTAGGAGAAATCGTCGGCGTCGGATTCCTGGGACTGGGAGAACTGCGCGTTGACCAGCGATTCGGTGAGTTCGCCCAGCTGGGAGCCGGACAGGGCGGCCAGCGCGCCGCTCTTCGAGGCGCCGGCGGCGCCGCGCACCGCGGCGGCCGCGTAGGCGGTCTGGGCGGCCTTGCGGGTGTGGCCGAGGGCGACGTGGCCCATCTCGTGGCCGAGCACGCCTTCGATCTCGTTGTCGCTCATCAGCTCCATCAGCCCGCTGTAGACGCGGATGCAGCCGTTGGCCATGGCCCAGGCGTTGACCTCCTCGGTGAGGTAGACCTTGTAGTTCACCGGCACGCCGTCGATCTGGTCGCCCAGGGCCTTGGCGATCTTGTCCAGGCGCTGGCCGTACTTGCTGTTGGCCGGGGCGATGCGGTTTTGCTGGTCGGACTCGGCGCAGGCCTGGTCGGCGACCTGGCGGACCTCGGCGTCGCTCAGGGTTGCAGCCTTCACCGCCATCATGCTGTGCTGCATGAGGTCCCCCTGGGGCAGGTTCTGGCAGCCGGCCAGGGTGGCGCAGGCGAGGGCCAGGGCGGAAAGGGAAAGACGGGTCTTCATCGTATGCTCCTTGCGATAGGTGGCGTTCCGTGCCGGACGGGCGTGTTCCGCCCGGTGCCGCGCGCCCGGTGGGGGTCGCGCGGCGGCGGATGATAGCGGCTTGTGCCGTTCGTCGGAAGTCCCGCGAAGGCCGCAGGCCCGCCCTGGCGGGTGCGCAATGCGTCCCTGGCGTCAGTGGAAACCGCGCCAGGCGAGGTCGGCGCCGAGCAGCAGGAGACCGACGAAGAAGCAGCGCCTGAACAGCGTCGCGCTGATCCGCTGGCGCAGCCACTGGCCGAGGAGCATCCCGCCCAGCGCCGGGACCAGGGTCAGCAGCGAGGCGCCGAGCATCTGCGGTTCGAGCAGGTCGCCATGCACGCCGAGAGTGACCGCCAGGGCCAGGGTCGAGGCGCTGAACGACAGGCCGAGGGCCTGGACCAGTTCGTCGCGCTGCAATCCTAGGGCTCCCAGGTAGGGCACCGCGGGAATCACGAAAACCCCGGTGACCGCGGTCAGCGCGCCGGTCGCCAGCCCGACCAGCGGGCCGGCCCAGGGCTCGTGGCGTGCCGGCAGGTGCAGCGGGATCGCGGCCAGGCCGAGCAGCGCGTAGGCCGCCAGGGCCAGGCCGAGCACGCCGGTGGCCTGCCTTGGCGCGTCGCCGCCGAGCCATGCGCCGACCAGCAGGGTGCCCACGACCACCCCGAACAGCAGGCCGGCCAGGCGCTTCATCAAGCCGAGGAAGCGCGGGCCGCAGGCGAGCTGCCAGAGGTTGGTCACCATCGACGGTACGATCAGCAGCGCCGCCGCCTGCATCGGCGGCATGGCCAGGCCGAGCAGGCCCACCGAGACCGTCGGCAGGCCCAGGCCGACCACGCCCTTGACGAAGCCGGCGAGAAGGAAGGTGAGGGCGATCAGCGGGATCAGGGCGTGGAGGTCGACGGACATGCGGGTTCTTCCTTGTCTCGGGCTGGCGCGAGCGGGCGATGGCGGCCAGTATCTCTCGTCGTCGACAGGCAATGTTTCATCCGGAGGTGAAGCATGCAATTCAATCCCGGCTTCAGTTCGCTGGCGGCGCTGCTCGCCGATCCCGGCCGCGCGCAGATGATCTGGGCACTGATGGATGGCAGCGCCCGCCCGGCCAGCGAGCTGGCGCTGCTGGCAGGCGTCTCGCCGTCCTCCGCCAGCGGCCACCTGGGACGGCTGGTCGAGGGCGGCGTGCTGAGCCTGGAGGCGCGCGGGCGCAATCGCTTCTATCGCCTGGCCGGGCCGGAAGTGGGGCAGGCGGTGGAAGCGCTGGCCAGCGCCTCCCTGGCCCTGCAGCCGCAGCGGCGCAGCCTGCCGCCGAGCCACGGCACGCCGTCGGCGTTGCGCGAGGCGCGGACCTGCTACGACCACCTGGCCGGCGAACTCGCGGTCGGTGTGTTCGCACGGATGCTGGATGCCGGCTGGATCGAGCAGGAGGGCAGGACGCTGCGCCTGAGCGCGACCGGCGAGGCCGGGCTGGCCGGGTTGGGGATCGACCTGGCGGAGGTCCGCCGCCGCCGTCGGCAGTTCGCCTGCGCCTGCCCCGACTGGAGCGAACGCAAGCCGCACCTCGGCGGCGCGCTGGGGGCGGCGTTGCTGGAGGCCTGTCTGCGCCAGGGCTGGTTGCGGCCGCAGGACGGCTCGCGGGCGTTGCAGGTGTCGTCGAAGGGCCGCGCGGGACTGCGCGGCCTGGCGGAGCGCACGGCGGGCTGAACCCGCCGCGGGATCAGAGATTGGCCACCGGCTGGAAGGCCTTCGGCTTGAAGTAGAGGGTCTCGCCGCGGGCCAGGCCGGCCAGGCTGTCGTGGTCCTTCACCACTTCGGCTTCGATCAGTTCGTCCTGGCCGTCGACCTTCAGCGTTACCCGGGTGATCGCCCCCAGCGGACGGATGTCGCGGACCTCGGCGGCGCGGTGCTCGGCCACCGCGGAACGCGACAGCGACACTTCGTGGGGGCGGAACAGCAGGTGCTGGTCGTTGCCCAGTTGCAGGCGGTTGGAGTCGCCGAGGAAGTGGTAGACGAAATCGCTGGCCGGGTTCTCGTAGACCTCGCCGGGCGAGCCGATCTGCTCGATCACGCCCTTGTTCATCACCACGATGCGGTCGGCCACTTCCATCGCTTCTTCCTGGTCGTGGGTGACGAACACCGAGGTCAGGTTGATCTCCTCGTGCAGGCGCGCCAGCCAGCGGCGCAGCTCCTTGCGTACCTTGGCGTCGAGGGCGCCGAAGGGTTCGTCGAGGAGCAGGATCTTCGGCTCCACCGCCAGCGCGCGGGCCAGGGCGATACGCTGCCGCTGGCCACCGGAGAGCTGCTCGGGATAGCGGTCGGAGAGCCAGTCGAGCTGCACCATGTTGAGCAGCTCGTGGACCTTGGCCTTGATCGCGGACTCGCCCGGCCGCTCGCCCTTGGGCTTCATGCGCAGGCCGAAGGCGACGTTGTCGAACACCGTCATGTGGCGGAACAGCGCGTAGTGCTGGAAGACGAAGCCGACGTTGCGGTCGCGCACGTCGTGCTGCGAGACGTCCTCGCCATGGAACACGATGTTGCCGGCGTCCGGGGTTTCCAGCCCGGCGATGATCCGCAGCAGGGTGGTCTTGCCGCACCCGGAGGGGCCGAGCAGGGCCACCAGCTCGCCGCTCTGGATGTCCAGGTTGATGTCGTCCAGGGCCTTGAAGGCGTTGAAGTTCTTGCTGACGTTACGGATTTCGATGCTCATGGTTCATTCCTCGTCAGCATTGCTTTTCAGTCGGGACATGCGGGATTCGCTCCACTGCTTGAGCAGAAGGATGACCAGCGCCATCAGCAGCAACAGGCTGGCGACGCTGAAGGCGGCGACGTGGTTGTATTCGTTGTAGAGGATCTCGACGTGCAGCGGCAGGGTGTTGGTGACGCCGCGGATGTGTCCGGAAACCACCGACACCGCGCCGAACTCGCCCATCGCCCGGGCGGTGCAGAGCACCACGCCGTAGATCAGGCCCCACTTGATGTTCGGCAGGGTCACGTGCCAGAACATCTGCCAGCCGTTGGCGCCGAGCAGGCGGGCGGCTTCCTCCTCCTGGGTTCCCTGCTCCTGCATCAGTGGGATCAGCTCGCGGGCGACGAAGGGCACGGTGACGAAGAGGGTCGCCAGGACGATGCCGGGCACCGCGAAGACGATCTGGATGTCGTGGTCGCTCAGCCATTCGCCGAAGTAGCCCTGGGCGCCGAACAACAGCACGTAGATCAGGCCGGCGATCACCGGCGAGACCGAGAACGGCAGGTCGATCAGGGTCACCAGGATGCTCTTGCCGCGAAACTCGAACTTGCTCACGCACCAGGCGGCGGCGACACCGAACAGCAGGTTGAGCGGCACCGAGATGGCCACCGCGATCAGGGTCAGCTTCAGCGCGGCCAGCGCGTCGGGTTCGAGGATCGCCTCGAAGAAGGTGCCGAAACCCTGCTTCAGCGCCTCGCTCAGGACCACGTAGAGCGGCAGCAGGAGGAACAGGGCGAAGACCAGCCAGGCCAGGACGATCAGGGCCAGGCGGCCGCCGGCGTTGCCGCGGCGGGAGGCGCTGGCGGTGGCAGCGGAAATGCTTGCACTGGACATGGCGCCCTCCTTACGGGGTTTCGATGCGACGCTGCAGCAGGTTGATCAGCAGCAGCAGGATGAAGGACACCACCAGCATCAGCACGCCGATGGCGGTGGCGCCGGTGTAGTCGTACTGGTCCAGCTTGACCATGATCAGCAGCGGCAGGATCTCGGTCTTCATCGGCATGTTGCCGGCGATGAAGATCACCGAGCCGTATTCGCCGACGCCCCGGGCGAAGGCCAGGGCGAAACCGGTCAGCCAGGCCGGCAGCAGCGCCGGCACGAGGATATGGCGGAACACCTGCAGCGGCCTGGCGCCGAGGCAGGCGGCGGCTTCCTCGACTTCCTTGGGAATGTCGGCGAGCACCGGCTGCACCGTGCGGACCACGAACGGCAGGGTCACGAAAGTCAGCGCCAGGGTGATCCCCAGGGGGGTATAGGCGATCTTGAAGCCGAGGTCGCTGGCGAACTGGCCGACCAGGCCGGCCGGCGCATAGAGCGCGGTGAGGGCGATACCGGCGACGGCGGTGGGCAGGGCGAAGGGCAGGTCGATCATGGCATCGATGATCTTCCGTCCGGGGAATTCGTAGCGCACCAGGACCCAGGCCAGCAGCGTGCCGATCAAGCCGTTGAGCACGGCGGCGGCGAGCGCGGTGCCGAAGCTCAGCTTGAGCGCGGCGAGCACCCGCGGCGCGCTGATGATGGCCCAGAATTGCTCCCAGCTGAGCTGGGTGGTCTTGAGGAACATGGCCCCCAGCGGGATCAGGACCAGCAGGCTGAGGTACACCAGGGTGTATCCCAGGGTCAGCCCGAAGCCGGGTATGACCGGGGAAATGCGTCGTGACATGTTCTGTCCTTACTCTGCGTTGGAACGCTTGGTGGCTCTCCCGGTGCCGGTTCCTTCCGGCAGTGGGCCCGGTACGGGACCGGGCCTGCTAGCCCCCTCGCCCGTCCGGGAGAGGGTCTGGGAGAGGGGCCGTGGTTCGGGCGACGGGTCTGCCGTCGCGATCATTGCGCCTGGTAGATCTGGTCGAAGATGCCCCCGTCGTTGAAGAACTTTGGCTGGGCCGTCTTCCAGCCGCCGAAATCGGAGTCGACGGTGACCAGGTTCAGTTTCGGGAACTGCGTGGCGAACTCGGCGGCGACCTTCTGGTTGCGCGGCCGGTAGAAGTTCTGCGCGGCGATGCGCTGGCCTTCCTCGCTGTACAGGTATTGCAGGTAGGCCTCGGCGACCTTGCGGGTGCCTTTCTTCTCGACCACCTTGTCGACCACCGCGACCGGCGGTTCGGCAAGGATGGAGATGGAGGGTACGACGATCTCGAAGTTTTCCCCGCCCTGTTCCTTCTTCGCCAGGAACGCCTCGTTCTCCCAGGCCAGCAGCACGTCGCCGATCTGGTTGTTGACGAAGGTGATGGTCGAGCCGCGGGCGCCGGTGTCGAGTACCGGTACGTGCTTGTACAGCGCCTGCACGTAGTCCTTGGCCTTCTCGTCGCTGCCGTACTGCTTCTTCGCCCAGGCCCAGGCGGCGAGGAAGTTCCAGCGCGCGCCGCCGGAGGTCTTCGGGTTCGGCGTGATGACTTCCACGCCTTCCTTGGTCAGGTCGCCCCAGTCCTTGATTCCCTTGGGGTTGCCCTTGCGCACCAGGAACACGATGGTCGAGGTGTAGGGGGTGCTGTTGTCCGGCAGGCGTGCCTGCCAGTCGGCCGGCAGCAGCTTGCCGAGCTTGTGCAGTTCGTCGATGTCGCCGGCCAGGGCCAGGGTCACCACGTCGGCCTTGAGCCCGTCGATCACCGCGCGGGCCTGCTTGCCGGAGCCGCCGTGGGACTGCTGGACGGTCAGGTCCTCGCCGCCCTGGGCCTTCCAGTGCTTGATGAAGGCCGCGTTGTAGGCCTGGTACAGCTCGCGGGTCGGGTCGTAGGAAACGTTCAGCAGTTGCGTGGCTGCGGCAACCGGGCCGGAGACCAGGGCGCTGGCGAGTGCGGCCAGGGCGAAACGACGAAGGGACATGTGCAGCTCCTAGGTGTGTGCTGTTTCGATTGTTCTAATGGGGTGTTGGCGGAACGACGGGAACACGGGGCGTCAGGCGCGCATTCGCGGCCGACAGCTGCAGTACCGGTGCGGATGGGGTATCGAACGGATGTTCATGGCGAGACGCCTCCGGTGGTCCAGTCGGGTCGTGTGCTTCAGGCCTGCTTGACGGCCGGTTGCTGCAGACGGAATTTTTCCTTGCGCTCGATCTGCACCACCTGGCCGTTGTGCACGGTGATCTCGACGGCGCCGAAGCGCAGGCCGCGCAGGGCACTCTGGATTTCACGCAGGATGGTGGCTTCGTCCTGGCCATCCAGGCTTCTGAGGGTTGCGCTCATGGGTCTCTGCTCCTGTGGCTCGAGGTGCCGCGTTGCTCGACGAAGTGGAGGCGGCGTGAGGCGCATAGTAAGCAGTGGGCAATATTCTTAAAAATATTGTTTAAGAATCTTTATAGGTAAAGTGGTTATAAGACGGCGAAGCGGCCCGGCTTCGCCGCCAGGCTCAGTCTTCCGGCAGCGCCACGGGCGGCAGGTCGAAGCGCAGCGCTTCCGCCGGTTGCGGCCGTCCGTACCAGTAGCCTTGGCCGAAGTCGCAGCCATGTTCGCGCAGGAACAGCGCCTGGTCCTGATGCTCGATGCCCTCGGCAACCACCCGCAGCCCCATGCTTTGCGCCAGGGCAACGATCGCCCGGGCGATCGCGGCGTCGTCCACCGCGCCGGGCAGGCCGGCGACGAAGCCCTGGTCGATCTTCAGCTTGTGCACCGGCAGCCGCTTGAGGCGCATCAGCGAGGAATAGCCGGTGCCGAAGTCGTCGATGGCCAGGTTCACGCCGAGGATGCGCAGGCGGCAGAGCAGGTTGAGGGACTGTTCGAAGTCCTCCATCACCGCGCTTTCGGTGACTTCCAGCTCCAGGTAGCGGGGCTCCAGCCCGGACTCTTCCAGGGCGTTGGCGATCCTTTCCTCCAGGCCGCCGCGGTTGAACAGCCGGCTGGAGACGTTGACCGCGACGAACTCCAGTTCGACGCCGCGCTGTTGCCATTCGCGCATCTGCCGGCAGGCCCGCTTGAGCACCCAATTGTCCAGCGCGGCGATCAGCCCGCATTCCTCCGCCACCGGGACGAACTCGCCTGGCGGCACCAGGCCGCGCTCGGGATGCTGCCAGCGCACCAGCGACTCGACGCCGACGATCCGCCCGCTGGCCAGGTCGTGCACCGGCTGGTAGTGGACGCGCAGTTCGTCGTGATCCAGCGCATGGCGCAGGGCCGATTCCACCTGGACATGGGCGCGGGCCCGGGCGGTCAGCACGCGGGTGTAGAAGGCGTAGGCGTTACGCCCGCTGTCCTTGGCCTGGAACAGCGCGGCGTCGGCATGCTGCATCAGGTGGTCGACGTCGCTGGCGTCTTCCGGGTAGAGGCTGACACCGAGGCTGGCGCTGATATAGATCGGCTGGCAGTGGATGTCGAACGGCGCGTTGAAACCGTCGAGTATGCGCTGCGAGAGTCGCGCGACGGCTTCCGGGTCGTCGTTCTCGACGAGGATGGCGAATTCGTCGCCGCCCAGTCGCGACAGCAGGCAGCGCTCGTCGAGCTGGTGTTGCAGGCGCTTGCTGACCTCCTTGAGGAGCATGTCGCCAGTTGTATGGCCGAGGCTGTCGTTGATGTGCTTGAAGTGGTCGAGGTCGATCAGCAGCAGGGCCCCGGCCACCGTCCGGTCCTTGCCGTTCTCCAGCGCCTGCTCGATGCGCTCGCGCAGCAGCACGCGGTTGGGCAGGCCGGTCAGCGAGTCGTGGTGGGCGAGGAAGTCCAGCTCGTTCTCCGAGCGCTTGATGCTGCTCAGGTCGGAGAACACCCCGACGTAGTGGGTCAGCTGGCCCTGGTCGTTGCGCACCGCGCGGATGTGCAGCCACTGCGGGTAGATCTCGCCGCTCTTGCGACGGTTCCAGATCTCTCCGCTCCAGACGTCCTGCTCGCGCAGGGCCAGCCACAGGCGCTGGTAGAACGCCTGGTCCTGGCGGCCGGAGCGGAGGATCGCCGGGGTCTTGCCGAGCACGTCCTCGGAACGGTAGCCGGTGATGCGCTCGAAGGAAGGGTTGACGTGCACGATCACCGCCTGGGCGTCGGTGACCAGAACGCCCTCGCGGGTGCTGTCGAACACCGCCGCGGCCTGGCGCAGGTGGTCTTCCTTGAGCCGCTGCAGGGTGATGTCGCGGGCCACGCCAGTGTAGTGCAGCGGCTTGCCCAGGGCGTCGCGGAGGACCCGGCCGCGCGAGTGGATCCAGCGGTAGTCGCCGTCCTTGTGGCGCAGGCGGTAGATGTGGTCGAGATTGTCGGTCAGGCCCTGCAGGTGGTTGCGGTGGGCCTCCAGCACGGTGGCGTACTCTTCGGGGTGCAGGCGCTTCTTCCAGGTCTCGATGGGGTCGCCGAGTTCCTCCGGAGCGAGGCCGATCAGCGCGGCGTAGCCCGGCGAGACGAACATCCGGTCGGTCACCAGGTCCCAGTCCCAGAGTCCGTCGCGCACCGCTTCCAGGGCGCGGTTCAGGCGCTGCTCGCTGCCGTGCAGTTCGTCGTAGGCCTGGGCCTTGCGGCGGAACTGGCGTACCAGGTAGAGGTACAGGAGCAGGCCGGTTGCGGCGAAGAAGAACAGCCGCTTGGCGGTCATCCAGAACACCAGTTGGTCGTGGTCCTGGACCTGGTTTTGTAACAAATGATCGCTCAGGAACGCCCAGGCGATGGCGATTGCGAGATAAGCCAGGCTCAGGCGAAGGGCACTCAGGCGGGGGCTCATGGGATTTTCAGTGGGCAATTATTGGCCGGGCAGTATAAATGATGGCCATCCGGCCCTGTTCATATCTAAAAGAACGGATGGTAATCCCCAGCCGCTTGGTGATAATGCCCCCAGGTTTTGTCAGACAAGGCCCTTATCACTCCCAAGTCCCCCCGAGGTTCAGTACCGCCTATGTGGTTCAACGGTTTTCTCGACCTGTCGCCGTGGCAACTGGTGGCAGTTACCCTGGTGCTGACGCATATCACCATCGTCAGCGTGACCGTCTACCTGCATCGCTATTCCGCCCACCGTGCACTCGACCTGCACCCCGCGCTGCAGCACTTCTTCCGTTTCTGGTTGTGGTTGACCACAGGGATGAACACGCGCGAATGGACCGCGATCCACCGTAAGCACCATGCCAAGTGCGAGACCGTCGAGGATCCGCACAGCCCGGTGCACAAGGGCCTGTTCACCGTCCTGCGCGCAGGCGCGGAGCTGTACAAGGCCGAGGCGAAGAACCAGGACACCCTGCGCATCTACGGCAAGAACTGCCCGGACGACTGGATCGAGCGCAATCTCTACTCGCGCTTCCCGATCGGCGGCGTGGTGCTGATGGCGCTCATCGACCTGGCCCTGTTCGGCGCCCTTGGCCTGACCGTCTGGGCCGTGCAGATGGTATGGATTCCGTTCTGGGCCGCCGGCGTGGTCAACGGCCTCGGCCACGCGGTCGGCTATCGCAACTTCGAATGCCGCGACGCCGCCACCAACTTGGTGCCCTGGGGCATCCTCATCGGCGGCGAAGAGCTGCACAACAACCACCACACCTACCCGAACTCGGCCAAGCTGTCGGTGAAGAAGTGGGAATTCGACCTGGGCTGGGCCTGGATCAAGCTGTTCAGCTTCCTGCGCCTGGCCAGGGTCGCCCGGGTCGCGCCGATCGCCCATCGGGTCGAGGGCAAGCACAGCCTGGACATGGACACCGCCATGGCGATCCTCAACAACCGCTTCCAGATCATGGCGCAGTACCGCAAGCTGGTGATCGCGCCGCTGGTCAAGCAGGAAGTGG